>JBARRO010000096.1:0-20802 GCA_049644265.1 Bacteroidota bacterium | reverse complement strand
TAGTAGTACCACGATAACACAATCGGTTGCGTGAATTTAAGAACGTGTTCAGCGCTCAAACCAATCATTTGATCCAAGTTTCCGCCCTTCAATGATATTACCTCTGTTGTTCCAGCTACTACTCTAGTGACCATTCTGAGGTCGTCACCTTCACGCAATAAGTCTCCAGTAATTCGAGTTGACTGCAATCCGAGCGCTTCCCTGATCGGACTTGCAAAGAAACGGAGAGAAAAACCTGTCTCTGGTAAATGAACCTCCAACCTCTTTTCCGGTTCCATGAGTTGGAACCTTACTGTTACGAAAGAGGGCTTCCTTGCGTTGGCAAAATCACTTTCCGACTGTGCCTCAGATCCAACAACTCTTAACGAACCGATAACGCCGGGGTCCCTTATAGCCTTCCTCTTGATTTTCTCAATTTCGTCAAACAACATATTCGCAACATTTCTACCTGTTATACTCGCTTCGCCTAAGTTCCCTGCGACTTCATATTCCTCAATCGCAACTGCCGAATCTGATACTTCTTCAATGACCAAGAATAACAGAACACCCCCCGCTGCTAATAGGAATAGGTTAAGGGCAGTTCGTCGACTGCTCTCCAAGAAACGTATCATCTGGGCTATTCTCCTTTGGAATATCGTCTCTGATTCCAGCGGAGTAGGGCGGGCTTCTGATGTAATCTTGGTTTTCCCTCTCACAGGGTTCATTTTTTAAAAGGAAAGTCGAAGTGAGCCATCCGTCCACGACTGATGTCTTAGTCGGGTATGGTTTTTATACCTGAAGAAACAGCAAAGCCCCTTTCGATCTTCCGATTCCAGAGGCTTTTCCAACTTCTATCGCAGCAGCCCCACTCCATCTGCTGGCAAAATAAACTATTAAAAGATACGCTCAAACCGAGGCATAGTCAAATGCCTAGAAGCGATAAACGACTCGCAGCCGTTCTATACCCGTCATTTGGTGTTGTTCCATGTTGAATCAAGCTCAGTCCAAAATTTGCTTCGGACTTCCTTAAAAAAGAACGAACCTTTATCTCACTCCGCTGCCCTATCAACACACGCACTTAGAAATAGGATCGGCCTGATTGGATGGTCAGCGACTTAGAATAAAATGCAAAAGCCCAAGCGCTAGGGGAACGCCTGGGCAGATGCTTTGAAATGAAGAGGAAATCGATCGTTAGAAGATCGAGATTCTCACATTGCTTCTTGCTTAGTCTCTGAACGCTTCGATAGCTCCACAAAATTGATCGGATTGATTATTATTGGATTCAAGCCTGCCTTCTGTGTTAGAGACATGAGATGTTCTCTAACAAATGGAAACACAATAGCGGGCGCATTTATCTTTGAAAAATTCTGCTGCTCTTCGTCAGAGAGCTTAGTGAATTCAAATATACCAGCCATTCTGATGGAGAGTTCGATTTGAGCAACTGTTTCACGAACCGATTTCATGTTCAGCACCACTTCGGTTACGATTCGGTTAGTGCTTGAATCGACTGAGGGGGCCAAATCGAGAGTGAAGTCGACTTTTGCCTTCTCATCCTGAATCAAATCGGGGAGGCGCTTAAAGTGAGATTCGACCAGGATGACTTGAAGGATTTTTACGAAACCATCAGGAGAAGCCATTAGGCGGCCAAGGCATATTCAATCGATTCTTGCTCTTTCGCCTTCTCCTTTGAGTGACCTCTTATCCCTTGCCAGATTCGCCGGAGAAATGGCGCTTGAACAAGGCCCCCACTCGACGCAAAGAGGGCGAATATTTGATTGTTGGGAACGGTTAAAGGGTCTACCACCATTACCTCAGACTCAACTGGTACAAGTTCCACCGAGACTATTGGAGCGAAAAGGTCATAAGTGACAGTTATCTGGGGAGACTTCTCTAAGTCCGGAACAAAGTAATTCTGGAACATCGCAGTCCATTGAATCGAATCCTGCATAGTCAGGTAACCAGTTGGTACCGTGGTTTCGATATCGTAGAGGGCTGTCGCAATTGGAACACGAAGGGGTCTGTTGGAAGTCTCTAATTCAGCCTCCGTGATTTCGGCAAGCGATCCTTCAGTTATGAAAGTCAGATTGGTCCCAGGGAAGAGATCGTAGAAATCAAGGATCTCCCTCTTGATGAACTCACGCGCCGTGACAGAATCGAATTCTATTTTCGGCGTAATCTCGATCAGGTGGCACTCTGATCGTGGTTCATATTGATATCGGACTTTGATCAAAGGAAAACTACGAAGCGCTCTATCGATTATCGATCCGATGTGCTTCTTTTGTTCATTCATAGTGGGAAGTGTTGGGTTATACCCTCACAGATTGAAACTGCGATTTCGTACGCCTTTTTTGCCTTAGGAAGAGGGATGTCAATATCCTTGTAGTCGGATGCCTCACGAAAGACACGGAGGTTTAAGAACTCCTGATTAAAAATGATCGCGGCATTTACGTCCTTCTTCCGGAGGGCCTTGAACATCTCCTCTTTTGCAGCATTGTGGATCCTTCCGTCATCCGGAAGATCCACCGGCGGTTTCACAATATTCTGAAAAACGTGTTTAATTAATTGTAGGCAGGCATAGTATCCGCAATGCACAGCCGAATGACACATGTCTGAGTTAGTATGAAGGGCTGATGCTGCTTGCAGATTACCCTTGGATTTCGAGCTAAGATAGCTCAATGAAGAATTTGGACTTGCAAAGGAAGGCCCCCATTAATTCTGCTTAAGAATACCGAACCTTCCCTCCATTGTCAAGAAAGGCCAGTCTGTCTGCGAACCTGATTTCGGATTGTATGGTCTGAAAGTATGTCAACGCAAGTCGCTCGAGTGAGAATATGGTCGAAACGGGATGAAACCATGGGGAAACGATCCTCATCTAGTCCCATAGGGCTTACGCAGTTAAATTTACCGAGTTTCAATATCTGGTTTAGTGACATGGAGCATTCGCGGGCCGATTGGGAGCTAAGACATCATCAGTTCTGCCCCAATATGACTCTGAAACGCGTGTAATAGCAGTTTTGGGTGCTATCCTTAGCTGACACGTTTAGGTATTAGTCAATATCCAAACCCGCACCTCAGAATCCAGCGACAATCTGGACCGTCTTTTTTTGCCCCCGCTAACAGATTTGCTAACGGCTCTGCCAGCCGTTAATCGCAATGATCACCCCTGCAATCATTCGTTCTTCGATGGGGCCCAGATCAATTGCTAACAATTAGTGCTAATTCCGGGAAAATTGGATCAGTTCGATCTCTCACGGCATTAATCCTGCAAGAGGCCTGCGAACTCACACTAATTCCCCTTTGCATCGCCATTGCTGGACAATCTGTGTCTATCCTCCAATCAGCATGGATGTTTCTTCCTCTTATGCACGGTAAGCAAGCCTCTCACCGCTTCCTTCCATTCATCGACCACAATCGTCAAGAGTGATGTTGCACAAGGAAACTTCATCTAGAATGGATCCAGGCCCATCATCTGCCTTCCCCGCAGATGATCGACCTCAATTCCCGCAATAATGTGACCATTTCTTGCCGCTGCAAACCGAGCTGCTAACGTCTCTCCACTGCTTATAAAGGTTCATCAACTAAGAAGTCAATTCCTCCAAGTCTCAAGTTCTTTCTGTTGTCTCTGAGAATCGCTTTGACCGGAGGAGGAAGAGCCAAGCTGGCTTTCCCTTATCAAAGGTGAGAATTTGTCACTTTCCTTAAGTCTGATAAACGGATTTCCATCGAACGCTAAACTCAGGAGCCGCTCTGTGGCGAATACGTTTCGACATTTGTCATATTGGACTCCGGGGCAAGCAACAGTGGAGCTAGGAGAAGCTCTCAAGTAACTAAGCGACACGGAGATGCTTCTCCCGCAAGGGCATTCGAAGACGCATTCTCTTGCGCCGGTCCAGGCGCCATGGTGTGCTCCCTTACGAAAACCTTCGACGACGCTCATTATTCTGCCCAGCGTAGGGAACTTCGGATCTCGAAATAGGCGTTCAAACACCCTTTCGAGTTCTCGGTCATCATGGATTATCGGCAAGAGTTTTTTGTAGTAGATCGCGCGACGTTCAGCGTCGAACTTCTTCCCGAAGCACTTCGCCAGTTCGCTAATTAGTGGGTTAAATCGTTCTTCTGATATCATTTCTAGTTTCCCTTCTAATCAGTTCCGGCTACAGGCCTCGAAAGATCATTTACGGCATTTCTGATGCCTACCTCTGGAGCCAAGTTGTAGCTCAGCCTCGATAAGGTATTCGCAGCAGCTAAGAGATGTTCAGGCAATGCATGAGTATATATCTGCGTAGTCTGGATTGAGGAATGGCCAGCAATCTGCCTCAAAGATTCGACGGGAACTCCGTTATGATGCATCCAAGTTAGACTTGTGTGCCTCAGACTATGAAACCGTACACCCTGCGGAAGCCCTGCCTTCAATCTACTTTTGCGAAACCTATCAGAAATGGTCTTAACCTTCAACGGTGCTCCCACCTTGTCCGTGAATACTCGCAGACCATTTTTCCGACATCTGTGAAGGATCTCGAAAACGATATCGTTCATCGGCACCATCCTCTCTTTCCCTGTTTTTACCCTGTGCCCAGGTTTATTGGTAATCAAGATTTGCCTTGAGGCATAGTCTACGTCTGGCCATTCCAAATAGACTATTTCCCCAGCCCTCATTGCTGTGTTCAAAGCGAAAAGAACTATATCAATGAAGCACCTGTCAGAGATCACTTTGAGTAGCCGCATGACATCGTCTCGCACCAGAAATGTTGGTCTACAATTATCAATCCTGAATGTCGGGCATCTCTTCGCCACATTGCTTTCCAAGAACCCCATTTGAACCGCTCGTCCGAGCAACGCACGGATTGTTCTCAACTCCTTGTTGACCGTGAGCTTCTTGACTCTTACACACCTTGCGAGCTTGAACCGTTCACAATCAAGAACCGTAAGCGCCACCAACCGCTTGTCTCCAATGACGCGCAGGAAGTTATTGACCGCGCAGGCATAGATTTCGAGTGTTCTTGGTGAACATTCCGCTTTTATGATCTCTTGAGCTTCCTTCCAGAAATCGCTAAGTGTGTAGATCTTGGACTTCCGACCATTGTCCGTAAGAGTCGAGCAGATCCGTTGTGCCTCCATCTCGTCCCGTGTAAATAGAGACCTCCACACCCGTTTTCTTCGTTTACACGTCACCATGTAATAGATTCCGTTGTTTCGTCTTATGAGCGACGCCATATCAGCTCAGTGTTCCTTCTTCGTGGATCGACCCCCAATGGATTGTGCCTGCGCAAATGCGGGAATCACGTACAGGCGCGACGCACGAGCGATCGCCTTTTGTTCTGATTTAAGTACTTTCTCCAATTGCTCCTTCGATCTGTAAACAATGACATACGGGACTCTTTTATCAACCCTGGTTCTTATGATTCTCTCAAGACACCTAAGTCGTTTGTTCATGTCTACCCAACTGTTTTCTCAGAGTTGATTGCCTCCTCCAAAGCATCGAGCCTTTTTTCGGTTTCCTGGGTATCAATGGAATGCAGCATGACGTTACAAAGGAATCCCAGCTTTCCAGCTTTTTGAGGCGAGATCTTATCCCTGTAGAGCTCATTGATCACCCGAGCTAAGAACCTGTTGATGTCTCCGGCATTTTTGAGCCGGATTGATCGTTGAGGGGGGTGGGTGTCCCGGTTCTCCGTGTTAGTTCTCAACGACTTAGCGCGTTTTTCCACTGCATCTAAGAGGCTTTATGAGCATTCTCTGGGTCATTTGATTGCGATGTCCCCGGCCCCTCCGTGTTCTGTCTCAAAGGAAGGATCTTTTCATCCTCTTTCCTGCGAACCATCCCTTGGGTTGTTTCAACCTTCTCAGCCGCTGGCTTTCTGAGGAAGATGAATATGTTCTTTTCCTGATCCTCTAACATTTCGAATGGGCCATCTCTAAATGTTAACTTCTTCAAGTAGCGTTTTATTGTCATTTGACTACATCGTGCTGCCAGGGCACCCCCGTTCAACGCATCGTCAAGCGTAATCTTGCCACTTTTTCTGATCTCTTCGTACAGCCAATGCGCAAACGCGGGCTCGGCTTCAAGGTTTTTCTGCATCTCGGCAGATCCTGCACTCGCTCTGTCAATTTCTTGCACACACACAGGCGACAGTAATTTGCGTCTACCAGGCCCTCTGGGATTTTTCTGAGAGTTATCGCTCTTGCATAAGAGCTGAAGATTTTCCAGCCTGTTATCACCGTTGTCGTTATTGATGTGATCGATAACGAGAGTGTTGCGATTGCCGGGCCTGCCGCAAATTCTGCAACGTTCTCTATCCCGCTCAACCAGCTGTGGATAGAGCCGATTACGGATGCGGGCATTCATTCTAGACATCATGTTTCCTTTCAATTACAAACCAGATGCTTTGTTCACAAATCAATGGAACGAATTACAATCTTACCTCATGAACACTACCGGTCGCTTTGATGAGGATGTGTTGCACCACAATTTGTCACATTCCAGTGATTTTGTCATGTATTTCGTCGCCGACAAAGTGCCGACAAAGTTATTCACCAGTAGTGCTCGGATTGCCCCGGCTTCCCTTCTAGCTCTTAATCCTTTATCGCCTCGTAGGGCAATCACGAACGAAAATAAAAAACCACCAGAGTATCAAAGATCTGGTGGTTAAATTATGGCACCGTGGCCTAGGTAGCAATATTTTTTTAGCCAGACTCTTCTCTACCTACTCGGCGCTCCTTTCTGATATCCTCATGGATTTGAACTTTTATTCTGTTCATTTTTTTCTTTATCGTCGACTTTGGACCGAAATCAACACATAACTGGGCCACAAGTTTGTAGATTGAGTATTCCGAGGCTGAACAAACTGTTTTGATTTTCCTGAAGAACATGAGTTGAGACTTCCTTTGCAGGGCAGATCTTTCACCTCTTCGAGATCCTCTCTTTGTGTCTTCCAGGAGATGTGCCAGGGTTCGCTTTTCTTGCGCGTAGGCCTCGTCAGTTGATTTCCGAAGATCTAGTAGCACCTCTGAAAGGGAAATCCCTGGCGTAGTACTAGTGCCAGTGAATCGGTCTATCTTGAGGAATTTCTCAAGGGTGAGTAGTGATCCAACAAATGCTCTGAACGTTAATCCCATCCCCTCTTTGTCTGGATTCTTCGACCAGCCGTCCAACAGTTCCAAGCTCGTCACGATGATATCATGATCACGCTCAAGATCTTCTATTCTTTCCTCAAATCTTTTCGATCTCTTCGCTCGAGACCGTTTCTCCCCGGTTGCGAGCATCGCGGGAAGATAGTAATACACAAGACCTCGCAGCAACTCTTCACCCTCGTGCAACTCCTTAACAGGTCGGAACCGATGAATGAGACGGTCAATCCGTATGAGTTTTCGTTCAATACTCTTGGGTACTTTGCTATGCGCCTCAAGGAACTCCTGGAAATCCACAAATCGAGCAATCACATTCTCCTTTGGTGCATCGACGGCGTAGCCAATTTTCTCAAAATCTGGGGGGTTGAGGATTGTCCAACTAGGGAATGCTTCTTTTTCTTTCATGCTGTCCCCTTGGGTAGGTACTGATCAAGACCTTCCAGTGGCTTCCTTAGATGCTCCACTTCAAGATGCGAATAGATCTCTGTCATCGCAATGCTTGAATGCCCCAATATCTGTTGAACTGAGTAGATGGGGGTATTGGTCTGGACCAACCACGAAGCCCCGGTATGGCGTAAGGTGTGAAAGTGCACTTTTTCGTTCAGTCCCGCGCTCCGCACATACTTTTTGAATCTGCTTGACACATACCCTCTTGGAAGAGCTCGTCCATCTGGGAATGTAAAGACTTTCCCCGTGTGTTTCTCGCGCCGCTCCAGGAAGCGCACCACCCAATCATTCATCGGAATGGTTCTCGGCTTGTGAGTCTTAACACGAAATTGCTCGGTATTTTCGACGGCGATCAGCCTGTGCTCCAAGTCGACTGATTCCCATTCGAGATTAACAATCTCTCCCAGCCTCATCATGGTGGTCACGGCAAAGAAGATGATTTCCTGGAACCACGTTCTGTCGACGCTTTTTATGAGCCTTTCAAACTCCTCACGAGAAAGATATGTCGGTCGTTGGACTGGAATCCGGATCTGTTTGCTCTTCCTAAAGGGGTTATCATCGATCAGCCCCCAGTTGATCGCAATGTTGAAACCTGCCCGAAGCACTCTGAAATCAATATTGACTTTCACGGGACTTACCTCTCGTAGGCGAAGAAGCTTGAATTGTTCGACATGTTGAGGAGTAATATCCCTTATAGATAAGTCTCCAATCAATGACACAAACTTCCCAAAGCCGCTTCCATACAATGCGACGGTGGATAATGAGAGGTTTGACCGAAGGTATTTCAAGAGTTGATGCGAGAACATGCTGAGGCATTCCTGAGATGTTTCTTTTGCCTCGGGGACAGGAGGTTCAGACAATTGTCTCAGAGCATCGGATTTTTTCCGACAGCCAGTCGACTTCCAAACGCGGCGACCGTTGAGGAGGGTGAGAAGGTAATAGATGCCGTTGGAACGGCGGAAGAGGGATGCCATGATGACCTCCGGAGGCAAAAAGTGTTAGCAATACTGTTAGCAGTCGCTAACACACGAGGCCAAAAGTGGCGATTTTAAGTGGACAGGGCCAGAATCGAACTGGCGACACACGGCTTTTCAGGCCGTTGCTCTACCGACTGAGCTACCTGTCCCAATTTTTCTGAACTTAGCGAGTGCGCGGAGCGAACGAAGCTAAGTTCATGAAAAATTCAGGATCCCGACCTGCCTGCCGGCAGGCAGGCGTTTTCTGTCGGGATCCGAATACTACCGACTGAGCTACTCCGCCAAAGAACGGCGGTCGACGACTCGACTCGTCGAGATTCTCAAATTGATTGCGACTTAGCTGAGAAGCCCTAAGCTCACGTCAATTTGGAACAAAAAAAGGTGCGGCTTACCTTCGCCGCACCGACGTAAAGCTATCAAACTTTCTCAAGAAAGTCAACGAATCGCTAGTCCAGCTCGCGCGCGTTCTTTTGTCCGATGTAGCTTATCGTCTCTTCCCCGCCATCAACCGCGAGAATATTACCCGCGATGAAATTACCGTATTCGTGTGCGACGAGGACGATGGCCCGCCCGATATCTTCCGGTGTCGTCAACCGTTGCTGAGGATTCTTCGACTGCGCGGTGTGGATCATTTTCAGGTTTCCCGGAATCTTCCGAAGAGCAGGAGTATCCGTGACGCCCGCCATGATGGGCATGCAGGAAATTCCGAACACCCCAAGTTCCATGTTCAACTGACGCAGGTGCGATTCCAGGGCCGCCTTGGCAGCAGAGACCGCGCCATAGAACGGAATTTGCGTTCGCCCACCTGAACTTGTCATCCCGAAAACGCGTGTACCCTTCCCCAGGAGCTTCCGGAGAAACGCCCCCTGGGTCCAGTAGACAACCGAATTCGCCATCACGTCCATCGTCATTTCGATGTTCGCCTGCGTTTGCATCTCCGCCGGGTTATCCGCGATGTATGGCTTCAAGGTGCCAAATGCAAGGGAATGCATCAAGACCCGGATGAACGAACCGGGTTTTTCCTCAAGCTCTTTCTTGAGGGCATCGAGAACCTCGTTGCGTTTGTTCTCGTCTGCAGCGTTGATGTTAAAGAACAACGATTTGACCCCCGTTTTCGCAATCTCGCCCTTCACGTGATCGACCAGATGTATCGTCGAAGCGCGGTCGAAATGGACTCCGCAAACGTTCATCCCGTGCCGGGCCAGTTCGATGGCCGTTGCGCCGCCAAAGCCACTCGAAGCCCCAAGAATCAGGGCCCAGTCAGTAGGTTTGAATCGAAGTGTGTCGTTCACGAACCCTCTCTTGAATTGGACAATCAGGGCTTCAAGATAATAACAAATGCAGATAAATCAAAGGAATGCTACTCCACCGTGACGCTTTTGGCGAGGTTTCTTGGCTGGTCGACGTTGGTTCCGCGAACAACAGCCATATAGTACGAAAGGAGCTGCAATGGAATAACGTTAATGATGGGGCCAAAGAACCCGTATGTTCTCGGCACCCGGAGGACAAACTCGGCAAGGGCCTCGATTTCCACGTCGTCTTCGTTGGCGACCGCAATGATCCTCCCCTTCCTGGCACGCACCTCCTGGATATTGCTTAAAACCTTTTCGTAGATCGCATCCTTCGGCACAACACACACGACAGGCATATTTTCGTCAATGAGCGCAATGGGGCCGTGCTTCATTTCTGCCGCAGGGTACCCTTCTGCGTGGATGTAGGAAATCTCCTTGAGTTTCAGGGCGCCCTCAAGCGCAACAGGAAAGTTTGCTCCTCTCCCAAGGTAAAGAAAATTCTTCACGTTCTTGAACTCCTGCGCTATCGCTTGAATTTCCTTCGTGTTTTTCAGCACAGAAGACACTTTTGATGGAATGTTGTCGAGCTCGCGGGCCAACACCTTCCCGTCCTCAGCGGACATTCCCCTGGCACGCGCCATCATGAGCGTAATGAGCGCGAGGACCGTCAGCTGCGAGGTGAACGCCTTGGTTGAAGCTACTCCGATCTCGGGCCCCGCATGCACATACACCCCTCCATCCGATTCACGAGGGATGGTACTTCCAACAACATTCACGATCCCCAATACCGTGGCGCCCTTGGCTTTCGCTTCCCGACCTGCCGCAAGCGTGTCTGCCGTTTCCCCGCTCTGGCTGATCAGGAACACCACGTCCCCCTCACCAATCACCGGATTTCTGTAGCGAAACTCCGATGCATACTCCACCTCGGTAGGAATTTTCGCCACTTGTTCCAGCATGTACTCACCAACGAGCCCGGCATGCCAGGACGTCCCGCAACCGATGATAATAAATCTCTTTGCCTGAAGGAGCTTGTCCATCACGTGATGAAGACCACCGAGTTTGACATTCCCCTCTTCAACCCGTAAACGACCCCGCATGGCGTTCCGGATCGTCTCGGGTTGCTCGTTGATTTCTTTCATCATGAAATGATCGTAGCCGCCACGCTCAATCTGAGAAAGATCGAACGTAATCTCCTCGATAACCTTGTCAACCTTAACATCGTCCGCCGTGGTCGTCCTGAATCCCCTGGCGGTCAGCTCGACTACTTCCCCATCCTTCAGATACACGACTTTTCGCGTGTGCTCGATAATAGCGGCAGCATCAGCCGCGACAAGGTTTTCTCCCTCACCGATACCGAGGATCAGGGGACTTCCCATTCTGGCAGCAACCATTTTGTCGGGCTCATGGGTGGAAAGAACCACCAGCCCGTATGTTCCGCGAACTTCTCTCAGTGCAAGGCGAACAGCGGTGAACAGATCCTTGTGGGTTTTGTAGATCTCTTCGATGAGATGAGACAGGACTTCGGTATCGGTGGCGCTCAGGAATGTGTGTCCAAGACGCTCAAGCTTGGTTTTGAGAGCGCGGAAATTCTCGATGATGCCGTTATGAATGACGGCGATCTCACCCCGGCAGTCCATATGCGGATGCGCGTTGATGTCGTTCGGTTCGCCATGCGTTGCCCATCGCGTATGTCCCATCCCCACGGACGCCGAAGGCATTCCACCTTCGCTTTGAATCTCCTTCACAAGGTCGGCGACTTTCCCAGACTTCTTCCTGACATAGAATGAGTGGTCTCGAATGAGCGCAATCCCGGCGGAATCGTATCCACGATATTCCAGGCGTTTCAGTCCTTCAAGAATGATCGGAACGCTGTTTTTCGAGCCAATATAGCCGACGATACCGCACATCTTAGACCTGCTCCTTCAATCCAATAATTCCCATCATGCGTCCCGACCGTTTTCCTTCCCTCCTGTACGAGTGATAGGTACCGGGGGAACAAATTGTGCAGGATTCTTCCGTTTCAATATTCCCTTCTTTGAAACCGGCCTTCAATAGCTGCTTACGATTTTCAAGTTTGAGATTCAGAAAAGTCCTTCCTTCACGCTCCTCTCGAACGTCAGGATCAAACCGTAACGCCACTTCGCGCCCGACCTCGTAACAACAGGGACCTGCGCTCGCACCAATGAAGCCGACAAGCCGCTCCGGCGATGAGTGAAACTCCCGTCGCATCTGCCCGACCGTTTCGGCCGTAATCCCCTCGGCAGAACCCTTCCATCCCGCATGGACTGCCGCGACGGCACGCGAAGCCGGATCGTACAAAAGGACTGGCACGCAATCGGCAACCAGGATCAGGAGGTAGAGTCCCGGCACATCCGTCATAAGGGCGTCGCAATCTTCGTACGTTCCGGGAGTCATGACCCGTTTTATCACAGCCGAATGGCATTGCATCGGAGATGCGAGCTGTCCGGGGGGAATTTCAAGCGCGCCCAGAAACAGCATCCTGTTTCGCTCCACGTTCTCAACTTCGTCCCCTACGCGGAAACTCAGGTTCATCCCGAATGGCTCGGGGCTGACTCCCCCGTTTCTTGTGCTCATTCCAGAGCGCAACTCCGGAAACGAGCCGAGGATTCGGGGAGAAATAGTTTGAAGGACGCTGACCACCGGTGCCGTCATACGGGAAGCGAGATTTCGATTGTCGTGCCTTTATTTACTTCACTTTCCAGAGAGATGCTCCCGCCCAGCTCCTCGATGATTTTCTGGCTGATGGCAAGTCCCAAACCCGACCCGTCAGTCTTGGTCGAAAAATTCGGTTCGAAGACCCTGCGTTGGATGCTTCCGGGAATACCGCTGCCGGTGTCGGAAATACGAATGACACACCGACGGTCTGCGAGGCGGGAATCGATCGTGATCGTTCCCCCTTTTTCCATCGCCTGGACGCTGTTCCGAATGATATTGATAAACACTCTTCGGAGCTCATCACGATCGGCTACCAGAAGTATGCGAGTATCGGGAATTTTTGACCGAAATTCAATTTTACGAACTTCCTTGAACAATGCGATACTTTCGCGGAGTAATTCCTGGACATCGAACCGCTCGAACCGACGCTCGGGCATCCTCGCAAAATTCGAAAACTCCGTCGCAATCCGGGAGAGGACATCGATTTGATCGATCACCATCTGCGTCACGGTCTGCAGAATTTTTTCCCGGTCCTTTGTCCTGTCCTTGAACGCCTGTCGTACGTGCTGCATGGCAAGCTTCATCGGCGTCAGCGGATTCTTGATTTCATGGGCGACTTGCTTGGCCATTTCTTTCCATGCAAGTTCGCGCTCCACGCGCGCAAGCTCCTGCCGACTCCGTTTCAGGTCCGCGGTCATCCGGTTGAACGATTCCATAAGCTCCCCAATCTCGTCCGATGAGCGTGGGCTCAGGCGAGTGTCAAGATTTCCGAGAGCAACACTCTTCGTCGCGCTCGTGAGTTCTCTCAGGGGGCGTGAAAACCGGTTGGCAATGAATCCTCCAACAATCGTCACCAGTCCAAACACCAGGGCGTACGCACCGAACACAAATGCATTCCTCTGCGCCAATTCCTCTTCAATCTCTTTCTGACGGTACAATGTGGGAATGGAAAGGACTCCGATCACGCGGCCGTTCAGTTCCAGAGGCTTGTAGCCGACTGCATACTCCACGAGCCCGATCTTCTCAGAACTCACAAAGAAGCTCCGTTCCAGAAGGAGGCAGTTGGCAAATGCTTCACCGGGGAGCCGCGCGTCAAGAATGCTCACGTTATACAGCTCGGGCCTGCTGCTGGCCTGCAGTGCGAAGTGTCGAAACACTGTGAAGTCCACGCCAAACTCCGCTGCAATCGATTCGCAGAAATCGTCGTTCACTCCATGAATAAAATCCTCTTCGTCATTGACGTAATTCAAAATACGCTGGCTGATCATATCGAGCTCGGAAACGAGCGCGTTCGCAACATTCTGTTCCGAACGTTCCGTCGCCATCTCCCGATTGTAATATCCCAGGAGCAGCAACGGCACGATCGAAATGACCGCAAACGCAACAAACAATTTTGTGCGGAAACTCACTCGCACCGTCTCTCCCCTGATCTTCAGCAGGGTCAATCGCCATGCGCCGACGAGGACCAGAATGACAGAGTAAATCGAAAGCACTTTGACAATATTGAATAGATGCCATCGGAGGTCCAACGATTCGAGACTCATCGAGAGTACGTGGCCGGTCCGGATCGGGTCCCCGGCGTATAACGTTTCGAGATCGCGTCCCTCGACAGATTCCGGCTTCCAGACAAACCTCCTGGACTGCGACCCAAGTTGCTGTTCCACATCCTCCGGCAGCGCCATTCCTTCATACCAATTCCCGTTACTCGTGGTGATCAGCTGGCCACCCTGGAACTCGGAAACATAGACTTCCCTGAAACTTCCCGCCAGGTTTCCGACATTCGTGGGACGCAACAGCTCCGTCTCACCCCGAAACAGCGATCGCTGACCGCCCGAAAGAAGCAGGGCAACGCTTCCTACATATTGTCCGTCGGCGTTACGCAGAGTACTCCAAACGCCATACGATTTGACGACTCTTCCACCCACCTGATGTTCGATCATCTGCACCGATTCCTCGTCGCCATCAAAAACCCTCGTCAGCAATTCCCGCTGTTCGTATGAAGTCATTCCCACGGAGAATCGATCCACCTCGGTTTCCCGGTTGTCGTAGAGCACCAGGGCGGAATTGTATCCCTGCTTACTGATGGGAGTTGCGGCCCAACAACCGAATGCGAGATTTCGAGATGCGGCACCGGACACCGACATTTCCCCGACGGAAGAATCGATCCGAGCGGCGACCGATCGCAGCCCTTCCGTGAGCAGAAACGAAAGCCATGTATCCGTCGGCCGAAGAAGTTCGTCGGCCAGCAGTTCTGCCCGCTGGTGCTCCTTTTCATGCAGTTTCAGGTCCAACACGGGAGCGGAGAGAAGGAACGAGCCAAAGACGAGAATGGGAATTCCATTCCAGAACAACGAACCTTCTGAATTGAGAGCGTCTTTTCTCCGACTCATCCACAACAGGAGTATACCGGTGATAAACAAAACATAGAGCGGATAGTACCAAGCGACCTGCGGAGTATCGTCCAGTGATCGCATGACAGGGATGATGGCGATCACCAGAAGAACCAAAATACCAACGGCGGGGAGCAACCGTTGAATACCAAACGTCCGCAACGAGGCGACCATCAACAGCACACAAATCGCACAGACGAGCACCAGCGAGATGGACAGCATGAGGATATTCGTGTGCATGAGGACAACGAGTGGATCCGGCAGGACGCTTGCGGGATCGTGATACTGGATCGTGGAGTCGAAGACAAAGCTTCTCATTGCCGCTCCGTACCCGCGCGTTGCCGCGAGGAAGAACGCGGTGAGAACAAGGATGGATGCAGCACTGAACGCCTTCTTCAGCGAATTGGACCCGGTCACTGACACCAGCACATCTTTCCGGAGAACAATTCTGAACACAAGAGCGATCGTCACAAGCAAGCAGAGGATCGTTAAGGAAAGGTCCCCCACCGAATCGGCGAGCCCAAATCCGGAGGCAGATGCATAGACAGAAGGATTGTAGAGCCTCCCCCCGACCAGTATTCCGGGAAAATCAAGCAGGCGCCATCCATAGCGAACCGACCAGAGGATAATCGTACCGACCAGGAGGGCTCGCCACGGACGTCCCGCACGAGACACTCTCGAATAGACGAGGCCTCCTAACACGAGTATGGCAACGGCGACCGCCGTTCGAATCCATTTCAGGATTGCGTTCGAAAACTCCTGGGTGAGCGCATCCTCAGGCAACCGCGGTGTGCTGATCAACGCCACGACTGCTCCGTGGAAATCGCGAAGAGGGATACGGATCTGGCCCGGTGCTTCCTGTTCCAAACCAGCCCCGGACGAGTGGAAAGTAATTTTCTGGCTGAGTTCAACGGAAAGCTCTTCGAACATGCTTTCGTGTGCGATGAACCGGTTGGCGATGGGATACTGGAATTCCAGAGGCCGACTCGCCATGAACATCAGATTTCCACCCTCCCGTATCCGCCCAACACACAAATAGGAATGCAGTCCGCTCTGAACGATCTTGGCGAGCGAATCACCCTGGACGGTCCGAAGTTCCTCAGCATAGTCATCCTTCAGGCGGCGACCCGCCCAAGCGAGGATCGTTCCTTGCGGATCTACGATCTCTATGGTGAGATCATCCTCATTTCTGAGTTCTTCCAACCTGTGAAATGCCATCGCAATACGGTTCGGATCGTTCTGCTTCACAAAGAGAACCAGCGACGAGTCCGAGCTTACCCGTGTGGCGACATTGAAGAGATCATGGAGACGGTCATCGAAGGCGCTCGTGCATCGTTCACGAATCGTCGCTTCCCTTTCGAGCCGAGCATTCTCCAGGTGGTTGCGAAGGTAGGAAAGGCCCACGAAGTAATAGGCGGCGAGACCTGCAACAATCCCGACACAAACAAAAAAGCCCCACACTGCGGGGCGATCGCTTTTCTCAATCCATAATTTCATGCGTTCACGTCAGCCTGAGTCAATAGATGTTGAACTGGCTGATGACCCAATGTGAGGTCTGATACGTAAGCGACACATACACCTGCGACGCTCCCTGAGTCCCGTTTTGAACGAAAGAAAACCGTCCGGTCGCGTATGGCGCTGGACCACTATCATTCATACGCGTAAACTTGAATCCGATCGGCTTCCTTGCACCGAAGTAGTTGGCCAGGACCGAGGCGGCCTGACTTGCGGACAGATATCCACTCTGGCCGTTTGTCACGTTGACAAACACCGATGTCGCAAAGGAAGAGGTGAATGGTTCCACAATCCCTTCGCCGACAGCCTTTTCGACGGAATAAAAAAAACCAGAGATCTCAGTCTGTTGGCTGTCTTTCTTCAGTACTTCTCCGGGAGCAAGAAGGGAACGCGAGGTTTTCGTTTTCGGCTTCGTCTGCGAGAACGCTTCGCAATCGGGAAGAAGAAGAACAATGATCAGGAGAAGGATGGGGCTCTTCATCAGGGGCAAAGTATCTGAAAGTCCAGAAAAGAGCAAGCGACGCTGACCGTTCCCACCATCACCCACCAACCCTGGACAGCGCCGCATGCCTGATACATCCTCACAATCTTACAAATGGGACGGCGGGGAATCCTGACCCGGAACTCTGGCGACCTTGTTTCTGGTATGGTCGCGTTTCAACTCCGTGTTTCCTTGAGCCGTTTGGTACGCCCAGTCAAAAATCACGGATTGACTGGTGACATTGATGATCCGGACTTTCGCGTAGTGGTCATCCCGCGTCCACACGACGTAAGTGTGTCCAATGATCGCTTCCGCGGATCTTGAAGGCGCCCACCCTTTCGTGGGGGAGTACGAAATATCGTCGAGCGTTCCGGTGTAGCCCATGTCCTGGATGTCTGTGTCGGCGAAGACGTCGAGGTAGTAGGTCCCGTTGAAATTCTCGAAGAAGACATCGGTGAACTGATCGTTGTATTGGCCGACCGAGTAGGTTGAAAAGTCGTAGCCGGCGGTTGCAGGAAACACCCTGTAGTCGTCAACCTCGACGCCGTATCCTTCGGGACGGGGAGTATCGTAGATGACATCCTTGCTGAGCGCGCTTTCGTTCTTCTCAAAATCATAGGCGCTCAGTGCATAGTAGTATGTCGTTCCGTTGACGGCTGCCGCGTCGACGAAGCTGGTTGTGTTTGTCACTCCCAGAAGATCGTAGCGGCCGTCGTACCGATCGCTTCTCCACACTTTATAAGCGCTGAAATCGGGCTCCGTGTTCGGCAACCATTGAATTTCGACAGCATGGTCGAGGGAGACGGTCCGGATTCCCTGGGGAGCCGCAGGAGGAGTTGTATCGATCTGTTCTGAGCGGCATGATAACAGGAGCATCGCACCGGGGATGAGCAGCCACGCGAATTTCATAGTAGGTCCTTTCGTTGAACAAATGATTCGAAGATTCCATCGCAAGGAACATGCCAGGCACAGGAGGGAGAATCCGCACATTTCCGGGTCTCTTCAAGCTTCGCTTGTCGCAATTCTTCTGGTTCCGTTCACAATTCTAAACACTGCTCAGCGAACGAATCGGGCCTTTCCATTATTGATAACCCCGATGGCTTTCCCGCGTATGTTCCTCCCCTCAAAAGGAGAGTTCCTGGACTTCGACTTGAACGACTGTATGTCGACCGTCCATTGGAGTTGCGGGTCGAACAAGGTGAGGTTCGCCATTTCTCCTTCCTGAATCCTGATGGACGAAAGTCCCACAATGCGTCTAGGGTTCGTCGAGAGTTTTTCGACAAGCTGATACAGTGACAGGTACCCTTGATCAACAAGCTCGCTGATCGACAGACCAACCGCTGTTTCCAGACCCACGATGCCAAACGGCGCCTGCATGTACTCAACCTCCTTCTCGTCGATCGTATGGGGCGCATGATCGCTTGCAATCACGTCAATCGTTCCATCTCTTAATCCTTCCTTCAAGGAACGAATATCTACACTCGTCCTCAAAGGGGGGTTCATCTTTGTATCTGTGCTGTAACCGTCGACTGCTTCCTCCGAGAGCGTGAAGTGGTGCGGAGTAACCTCGCAGGTGATGTTCATGCCCTGCTTCTTTGCCGTGCGCACCGTTTCCACGGCCCCCCTTGTGCTGATGTGAGCCACGTGATACCGCGCTTTGGGGACATACCGCAGCAGCACAACATCCCTCGCAATCATGACCTCCTCGGCGATCGGCGGAATACCCTGCAACCCGAGCCTTGTCGAAGTGAATCCCTCATTCATGCACCCTCCCTTCGTCATCGAGGCGTCTTCCGCATGTTGAATGACCGGAAGTCCGTACATGGAAGAATATTCCAGAACGCGTCGCATCACTTCGGTGCTTTCAATGGGCGCCCCATCATCGCTGAACCCGACTGCGCCGGCGCTCGCCAACTCCGCCATGGGTGAGAGCTCCTTTCCCAAGCGTCCCTTGGTCGCCGCAGCGACCGGATACACGTCAACAATTCCGTCGGCAACGCTCTTCCCTTTTTCGTGGATGTATCGCACGACCGATTCATCGTCGATCGGCGGATTTGTGTTGGGCATGCAGCACACCGCGGTGAACCCACCAGCCGCCGCCGATTGACATCCCGTTTCGATGGTCTCTTTGTGTTCGAATCCCGGTTCACGGAGGTGAACGTGCATATCCATGAACCCTGGTGCAACGATTTTGTTCTTCAGGTCCACGACTTCGAACGTTTTATCCCCGCTAAGATTCTTTCCTGTTTTTTCGATCCGGCCATCAACAACCAGAAGATCCATGACCTCATCGTGGCCGCTGACGGGATCGATCACGTGTCCGTTTCGGAGATGCAGCTTCATGGTGCAATCCTTTCCTTTGAAGTTCCAAGAAGATACAGCACCGCCATTCTCACGGCAACGCCGTTGGTGACCTGTTGGAGAATGACCGAATGCTCTCCGTCGGCCAGATCGGCCGAGAGCTCGACATCCCTGTTGATGGGTCCCGGATGCATGATGGTAATCGGTTTTTGCGCAAGAGACACACGTTCTTTTGTGACACCGAAATACCGGTGATACTCGCGGAGCGAAGGAAAATATCCCGCCCCCTGACGCTCGAGCTGGATGCGAAGAACGTTCAGCGCATCAACCTGAGGGATCAGACCACCGATTTCGTGGAACACGTTGACGCCGAGTTTCTCAATTTCACGAGGGATGAGAGTCGCGGGACCGCATACCGATACCTTTGCTCCCATTGTGACAAGGCCGAAGATATTCGATCGTGCAACGCGGCTGTGCAAAATGTCCCCGACAATTCCCACATGAAGACCGTCCAGCGATCCGTATTTTGCCCTAAGGGTCATCAGGTCAAGGAGGGCCTGCGTTGGATGCTCGTGCGCGCCGTC
This sequence comes from Bacteroidota bacterium, assembly GCA_049644265.1. Classification (GTDB taxonomy): domain Bacteria; phylum Bacteroidota; class Ignavibacteria; order UBA10030; family UBA10030; genus JBARRO01. The sequence goes on along the minus strand of JBARRO010000096.1, from coordinate 1,032 downwards.
CCCGGCATTAATGACATTGGCGTCAACGACCCGGCTAAGAAAGTGTGATGCGCCCGCGGCGGCGTGGCGGATGACAACCATATCGATCTTCATCGCTTCGATATTCCGTGCTGTGTCCTTCAGCGTTTCACCTTTGCTGACGCTGCTGCCGGCAGCCGCAAAGTTGACGACGTCCGCCGAGAGCCTGCGTTCCGCGAGCTCGAACGATATGCGCGTGCGCGTGGAGCTTTCGAAAAAGAGATTGACAATGGTCTTGCCCTGCAACGGCGGGACCTTCTTGATTGGCCGCTCGAGAACTTCTTTGAAAGACACAGCTGTGTCCAGAATGAGCGTGATGTCTTCACGCGACATTCCTTCCAGCCCGAGGAGGTGGCGACTTTTGAGCGTCATGCGGGCCTCTCCTTTCCTTCGGGATCCACAAGATAGACTCCGTCTTCCCCGTCTATCTCGTCCATCAATACTTTGATTTCCTGATCCGACGACGTGGGGACATTCTTGCCCACGAAGTCGGCTTTGATGGGAAGTTCACGATGTCCCCTGTCGACCAGCACCAGGAGCTGGATGAGAGTTGGACGTCCGATATCCATGAGGGCATTCAGGGCAGCGCGAATGGTACGTCCCGTGAACAGCACGTCATCAATCAGGACGATGACTTTGCCTGTAACATCGAAGAGAATTTCGGTGCTTTGAAGTCTGGGCTGATCCAGTCGCCCGTGCAAGTCATCCCGATAGAGCGTGATGTCGAGAGTTCCGACCTTTATAGGGTGGCCTTCGAGCTCCTCGATCTTTGCGGCAACCCTCCGTGCGAGGTAATCTCCGCGCGTGCGAATTCCCACCACCGCAAGGTTATCGCCTCCTTTGTTCTTCTCCACGACTTCGTGGGCGAGGCGATTCACGGTGCGTTGGAACCCGGTGGAATCAATGAGTTTGGTTTTCATTGGAGTAGTGGAGTCGTGGAGTCTATGAGTTGATGAGTCAATGAGTCGAAAAACCTGGAATGAAACAAAAAACCCCCATCCAAGATTCTTGGAG
>JBARRO010000095.1:0-2736 GCA_049644265.1 Bacteroidota bacterium | reverse complement strand
TTCCCGAATCCGACGTGATGACGATTACCTTCAGTCCGGAGGGGAAGATCTTTCTGGGAGTTGATTCCCAGCAACTCCGCGCACAGCTCTTTGGGGAATCGAACAAACTGAAGCCATCGATGGCCGTAACGCTCGATGAGCTACCCTCCATCGCACAGCAGGCCAAGGGAGCAAATCCAAAACTTCGGGCGGTCATCAAAGGGGACAAGGACTCCATGTACGGTCCGGCCGAAGATGTGATGAACGCTCTCGGGAAGGCGAACATTTCACGATTTGAACTTGTCACGCAGCTTGAAACGGTGAACTGACCATGGCCGGAATGGATGTTGGCGGAGGAGGCGAACGACGGCACGGGAAAAAGGGGAAACGGAAGAAGGCCCATCGGCTGGGCATTCGGATTGACATGACCCCGCTCGTGGACGTCGCGTTTCTCCTGTTGACTTTCTTCATGCTGACGACCACCTTCAGCTTGCCGCAGGTACTGGAAATCAATCTGCCGCCGAGTGAATCGAGAAGCGAGGTCACTGAATCCACACTGCTCCTGGTTCGCATTCTTGCGGACGGTAGAATCTTCTGGAATTTTGGCACGGAAATTCCCCGGCCGATCGACTGGAAGGACCTGCGCTCGTTTCTCAAAGAGCGGGAGGCTTCCAATCCCAACATGATCACGCTCATCAAGGTCGACAGGAAAAGCAAATACTCGAATTCGGTTCGCATCATCGACGAGCTTCACCTTGCGAACATTACCCGGTTCAGTCTGGCCCCGCTGCTTGACCAGGACAAGAAAATTCTCGGCATCACCGAGGGTTAGCGTTGAACCCCGTGCATCCGAGCGCCGGCAATCCGATGATCAACCGTTTGAAGAATACCGACCAGTGAAAACTCTCTGCTCCGTGCTCCTTGCGTTGGCCCTGTTCCCCGCTGTTGCTCACACCCAGCTGACAATTACCGACACAACCTTTATCGCATTTCGTGATCCGGCGCTGACGGTCGATGTTGACCTCGATACCAGGACGAACAAAATTATTCTCCTCGCGGGCAGGAACACCAACCTTGCATTGAACAAAGGGATTGCCGTCAAATACTCGAACCTTGACCCCGCAAAGATATCTCCGACCGCGTTCGACCCCAAGGTACTGATCGACGGAAGGCTGGCTTCGAATTCCTTCTTTGAATTCCTCTCCGGTCAGGAAGGATCCTATTTACGCATTGACCTCCAGGCCAAACGCGTGGTCAACGAGGTCAAGACAAGGCCGTACCCGGCGAATAATTTCAATTTCCGCCTCCGGGGTTACTCGATTTATCTTGGTCTGGACACGTTGTCCTTTACAAAAGTGAAGCAGGTTGCCGACAACGGCCTGGCAAATACCGACGACATCTTTGAGGCCGACACGTGTCGCTATGTGCTGATCACGGTGGACAAGATGGACCCCAACCTTGCGAACCCGTTCAGCACCATCCTGGGAGAGATCGAGGTCTATGGAACAGGCTACCTTGCGGCCGGCATGTTCACTTCATCGGTCCGCGATGCGGGAAAGGTTGTCAATTGGGGACGCGTCAGCTGGGATGGACTCAAACCTGAGGGTACAAACATTACGATGCAGCTGCGAACAGGCTCCAATCCGATCGTCGATAACACATGGTGCCCCTGGAGCCAGGAAGGCCCTGACCCGGGTTCGATCGTCGATGTAAATGAACCCCGTCGGTACATGCAGTATCGGGTCAACCTCTATACCGCATCGACAGAGACTCCGCAGGTGAATTCTGCAAGCGTTTCCTATGACACGCTTCTGGTCATGAAATCGGCTGCCGCACAGCTCTCCTCCCCCATCCTCCCGATTCTCAAACAGGCGATTCTGGATTACCAGGTGGCCGTGCAGTCCGATTCGAGGAGCACCGGAATCGATACCCTGAGAATCATAACCAGTATCCCCGTCGAGATTACAGGTGTGAAGTTCAATAACGTCGACTATGGATACACGAGACGATTCAACCCCGGGCAGATCGACATTGTACTCCAGCCGACGGTCAACGTCACGGGAACGATTGCCGTGGGAATTCGGATCACGCCGTTTCTGCTCCAGACGCCCTTCCCGTCCTTTATCATTTCGAACGCTAATCCGCTGAATCCGCAGCGAGTCGACGCAACGGTCGGGGCCGACAGTTTGCTCAGCTGGACATTGGTGACTTCAGGGATTCCGGAGGAGACAATTGTCTCGGCAAAGGCAACCCCTAATCCGTTCACGCCGAACGGAGATGGCAGGAACGACGTAACATCATTCAGCTTCTTTGTGTCAAACCTCCTCACCCCGCGGCCGGTCCGGCTGACGATCTATGATATCACGGGGAGGAGAGTGAAGAGTCTTGTGAACGAGGAGCAAACCGCCCATGCATATGTCGAGCAGTCTGCCGTTCCATGGGATGGCCGCGACGACAACGGCAGGCTCCTTCCGCCGGGACTCTACATCTACCAGATTGTTGTCGACGTTGACGGTGGATCTCCCGCCGTCGTGACAAAAACGATTACGATTGCCTACTAGGCCCTCATGAAACTCCGGCCGTTGTATTCTGTTGTTCTTGTCGCGGCAGCCTCTTCCTGTCTGATGGCCGGCGGCTTCTCGAAGCTTCCTGTGAGCGCGAGAGCCGTTTCCCTCGGGGGTACGTTGGTGACGCTCAACGATGATCCGAATGTGCTCTTTTCAAACCCCGCAGGGATTGCCGCCCTCGGCTCCCTCT
>JBARRO010000094.1:0-8646 GCA_049644265.1 Bacteroidota bacterium | reverse complement strand
GCTTGAAATTGGTAACCTTTACAGAACAACGTCTGCAGGCACTGTCTGACAAATTCACCGGAAAGCGCATTGCCGTGATCGGCGACCTCATGATGGACAGATATTTCTGGGGAAGCGTTGCACGAATCTCTCCGGAAGCCCCGGTTCCTGTTGTGGAGGTGGAAGAAGAGTCGACGCGGTTGGGCGGAGCTGCAAACGTCGCAAACAACATCGCCTCACTCGGTGCAATCCCGCTGATGGTCGGCGTCGTCGGCAACGATGATGCGGGCCAAAGACTGCGTGCCATTATCAAAGAGAATGGTTTCCCGACCTCCGGCGTTGTGACCGACAGTTCCCGACCGACGACGGTGAAAACGAGAGTGATTGCCCACCATCAACACGTCGTTCGGATCGACCATGAGCTCAAAGGTGATATCGACCGAACTGTGGAGCAACAGATTCTGAACCTGCTCAACGAGCAGATACGCGACCTCGACGGTATCATTCTCGAAGATTACAACAAGGGGGTTCTCACGAGGCGCCTCATCAACGAAATCATTACGCTGGCCAACAAGCATTCCAGGATCATCACCGTCGACCCGAAATTCAACAACTTTTTCGAATACCAGAATGTCACCGTCTTCAAGCCAAATCGAAAAGAGACCGAAGAAGCGCTCGGCTGTCGGTTGACAGGGCTTGATCACGTGGAAGAAATAGGTAAGAAACTCCTGGACCGCCTGCATGCGTCGAACATTCTCCTCACGCTTGGAGAGAAGGGAATGGTTCTGTTCGAGCGATCCGGCGAAATGACTCATGTTCCGACGACAGCAAGAAAGGTTGCGGATGTCTCCGGCGCCGGCGACACCGTCATATCGACCCTCACCGTGGCGTTGACTGCAGGATCTTCCGTCCGTGAGGCCGCGAGTCTTGCGAACTATGCCGGAGGGGTTGTATGCGGAGAAGTTGGAATTGTCCCTGTGAGCAGGGACGCACTCATGAAGGCGGTGCTTGAAGGCTCCAATCATGAAACCGGTGTGAATTGATGGGAACGGTCGTATCGAAAACGACGCTGAGCGGGATTCGGACAACACTGAGAGACGCCCGTAAGAAGGTGGTGTTTACGAACGGCTGTTTTGACCTTGTGCACCGTGGGCATGTGGAATATCTCACAAAGGCAAAATCGATGGGCGATGTGTTGATCGTTGGGGTCAATACCGATCGTTCGGTGCGAGTACTGAAGGGGCCGTTGCGGCCCATCGTGGAAGAGGAGGACCGTGCCGCCGTCGTTGCAAGTCTGGCTCCAGTCGATTATGTGTGCCTCTTTGACGAGGACACACCTCTCGAGCTCATCCGCCTCCTGGTGCCGGATGTGCTTGTCAAGGGCGCGGACTGGCCCATCGAGGCTGTCGTGGGCAGGGAAATCGTCGAGCGGGCTGGCGGTGTGGTCAAAACAATCGAATACCTCTCGAATCGATCAACCTCCCAAATTATTGAAAAGATTGTCAGGGCAGCATCAAGGAAGCCCTGAGCTGAAACGTCGGCATAAGAACCGGGACACGGGATGAATCTGGGCGGGACCTCTTGAGAAAGTATGTTCGAATACTGTTCTACTTCGGAATTGTACTCCTGTTCGTTCTGATTGCGATTGCAGGATTCACACAGACACGGGCGTTTCGTAATTCACTCCAGAGCTTTATCTTTGCAAACTACTCCGCAGTCCTTGACGGCGATCTCCGGCTCGCCTCGATCGAAGGAAACCTTGTCACTGGACTCCAACTCAACCAGGTTGGCATCAGCCGGAACGGCGTTGATATTTTCGAGGCCGAACGCATAGAAGTTCGGTACGACCCTCTCGGTTTCTTCCTCAATCGCGTCCCCCTCAGCCGCGTGATTATTACTCGTCCGCGGGTCAACATCGTCCGTTCCTCCAATGGCGCGTGGTGTTTCGACGGTCTATTCAAAACCAGTGCCATCGACACTACCCCCTCCCAATGGAAGATTGACATCAAGCGGATGGAATTGGTACGGGCCGAGCTCTACTTCGCAGATTCTGTTCAGCTTGCTGACCGTCGAAGTGCGGACGTGGACTCCATCCCCCCCAATGCCGTTGACTATTCTCAGTTTTCCCTTGATTCGTTGAATCTGGTCATGAGCCTGCAAATCGCGGGGGGGAAGTACTTCCTCCGGATCGCGGATCTCGGGTTTCGTTCCCTCGACCCCGTGTTTACGCTCAAACACCTTCAGGGCGACTTTTCCCTTACAAAGGACGAAGTCAAAGTTCAAAATGCGCGAATCGAAACGGCGAGGTCGTCGCTCACATTCGACGCGGGGCTGAGGAATACGGATATCACGAAACTGGTGGACGTTCGGGATCTCGAGAAAAAACCTCTCACGTTGAATTTACAGATACAGAACCTTGACACGGACGAGCTGAAGCAATTTGTCCATCCATGGGTCGATTTTCTCGAGAAGAGTTTCGCCGCCGAAGTGAAAGTGAGCGGAACACTCGGGAGACTGTCGGTGAACCATATCATGGTCAAGACCCAGCGTTCCTCCATTCAGGCCCAGGGGTTCCTCAGCAATCTCCATCGTCCGTCGGATCTTTATCTTGACCTCGAACTGAACTTCAATAAGATTCATCCGCTGGATCTTGCCGAATACCTTCCTGGCCTTAAGCTTCCTGACCTGACCTCTCTCGGAGAAGTGAATTACTTTCTCACGTATCAGGGAAGGCTCGGAGATTTTCATGCGCACTTCATCGGTGAATCGGAAGCCGGTACGCTGGATCTTGATACGAAAGTGAAAATCGAACACGGGGTGTTGAGCTATGAGGGAACCGCCCTGACGGGGAACATCGATCTTGGGAAAATTCTTGAAGACAGTGCACTTGTGAGCTCCGTCAACTCCCGCATCACGTTCAATGCGGTGGGAACGAATGTTCATACGATGAGTGGTGTGGTGAAAATGGAGATCGATTCTTCCCGGTTCCATGGATTGACGGTCAGACAATCGATTGTTGTTGCAGATCTGGCGGACCGACTGGCGCATGCAAGGATTTCTGCGAACATCGGATCAACCATGCTCAACCTTTCGGGCAAAATGCAATTTCATCCGTATGATTCGACAACCTACGAAATCGGCGGGAACGTCACCTCTCTCGATTTGTCCGAGGTTCTTCGCGACAGGAACTTTGCGAGTGATCTGTCGTTCACGGTGTTTGCCCGAGGACAGTCGGGAAGGCCGGGGAATCGTTTTGACAGTCTTAGTGTTGATTTTGTCCATTCGACATTCGCCGACAAAAAATTTGACGAAGGGAAAATGCGCATCCTTGCCACCAGGCAGGACAGTTTGCAGAGCGCCTTCCACCTTCGTTCGGATGCCGCCGATGTTGATGTGGAGGGCCAGTTCACGATGAAATCCCTCATTGGCACGTTCCGTTCCGGCGGGGAAATCCTGGGCCACGCAATCGCAAATCGATTTCGCAATCTCGATTCGCTCCGGGCCTTCCGAAATGAAATCCGAATCGTCCAACCGACGCACCCCGTTGTCAGTGTTGAATTCGATCCGGTTGACACGCGGATAATCGTGGACGTGAAGAACGCATACCCGATCGGTGTGGTTCTCCATCAAAAGCTTGCGGGCACGTGCAAGATGCGGGGGGAGCTGGTCGGCACACTCGACGACCTGCTCTTCAGTGGAACGATGCAGATGGATCAGCTCGAGTACGAGTCATCTTCGAACACGTACGGCCTTCAGGACGGGGAGCTGAATTTCTATCTCAGTGGAATTGCGCAGTCCGATATTTTTGAATCGCTCAGTGCTTCGGTTGATCTCAAGGCATCTGCGTTCATCGTGAACTCCACAGTTCTCTGGCAGCCGGCGGCAAGCCTGATGTCGGAGGGCGATTCGACTGATTTTCAGGTATCGGCACTGATTGACTCGGTGGTGCAGGTCGACGTCGAGGGGAAATCCCGGTTCCGTTCACGTCTGTTGGAGCTTGAACTGACGCAACTCAAGCTGGAGATTGGCACCTACGCGTTTGAGAACACTGAACCGCTTACCATCGACGTCGGCCAGGATTGGTTTTACCTTCGGGATTTTTTCATTCACCATGATGCTGAAGAAATTGTGTCGACCGGGTATTTCAATCCCGAGGGCGTCTCGGACTTGAAAATCGGCGTGCGGGGCTTCTTGGTGAACAATGTTCAGAACATTCTTGGAAAGACCAAGTACGCGAGCCTTGTGGCCGACATCGGTGGAGTGCTGAATTCTGACCTCACATTTCGCGGGAGTTTTGACCACCCGAACTTGTCGCTTACGGTGAGCGTTGACGGAGTCCGCGCGCGCGAAACCGTCTTTGGGCGGGTCGAGTCAAAAATGTCTTACTTCGAGCACATGCTGAACGTGTTCGTCCAATATCGCAGCAAGCCTGAAGACACGCTTTCCACACCCGACCTGCTTCTTTCGGGGACCTTACCCTATGAGTTCACGATTGCCGAGGAGGCCAAACATCCTCTCGAGGGGGAAATTAACCTCCTGCTCCAGTCGAAAGGGCTTCGCATGGAGTATCTCGATCCCTTTGTTCCCGAGGTGGCGAATCTGATCGGAATGCTCACGTGCGACATGAAAATGCACGGACCGATTGACAATCCCCAATACGAAGGGACCATGGCAATCCAGGGTGCAAAATTCTTATTCCGTCCATTGGGGATCCAGTACACGCTGGATGGAACGTTCGTGCCGCGCGGAAATCGTATCGAACTCCAGAACGTGACGATAAGAAATGTCCCGCAGGACAGGACGGACGGTCTGATGAAAGTTTCCGGATCGTTCACGCTTGTTGGGCTCCAGTTCACGGATTTCAATTTTCTTGCCAACGGACAACTTCTTGTCATGAAGGAATCTGCCAGGAAAGCCGGTCAAAAACTCTACGGCAACCTGTTCGCGGCGACGGGGCCCGACGGAATCTTCTGGTCGGGAACCGTCTTAAGCTCCAACGTCCGCGGGAAAATGTACATCAAGAGTGCCCAGTTGATTCTTCCTCCGGAACGGGAAGTGGTCGTCGTTGGCAACCGGACAATTTCCGTCACGTACCTGGATGACACATCAAGAGTAAGGGCGCCCAGTCTGAACGAACGGTCGCCCGCCAGACTTGCTTCGGGATTGTTCGTTCAGAATACCCCGGGAGGCATGGTCGATGCTGGAAACGCAGAAGGAGCGACACCGCAGCGGCCGCCAGAAGCTCCAACATCGTTCCTTGACGGTATCAACTATGATATCCGGATTGAAACCCAGGGGCCGACTCAGCTGCAATTCATTTTCAATACGCAGACACAGGAGCAACTCTTTGCGGACTTGCAGGGAAGTCTTTCATTCTTCAAAACGCCTTCGATGACGCGTTTGACGGGTGAGGTGCAGGTTGGGGATCGATCCTACTACACGTTTTTCAAGAAATTTCAGGCAACCGGAAAACTGTTGTTCACGGGTGATGCCTTGAATCCGGAGCTGAATATCGTTGCGCGGTACGAAGGGCTTCATCGAAAAGATACTTCAGCCACGAAAATGCCCCTGGGCTATAATCCCGACGTCACGAAGGTTGACGAAAAAGTTGCCGTGATTTTGGAAATAACGGGAACGAGAAAAGAACCCAAGCCGAAGATGACCATTGAGCGGGACGGCCAAACATGGAATTCGGGCGACGTGGAGTCCGACGCTATTTCGTTTATCCTCAGCGGACAGTTTCGCGACGAACTCACCGACCAGCAACGAAGGAGTTTCATCGGAACAAACCTCGGGTACGGGCTTGCCTCGGGAATGCTGACGGGGCCGTTGACGGAAATGCTGCGCCGCCAGACAGGAGTGATTCAATCCGTCGATGTGCTCTACTACGGCGGCAACAAGTCCTTTGGCGAATCAGCTGACGTCCGCTTGACTGGGCAGGTAGGCGAGGCCGTCATTCGACTCGGGGGCCGGGTTCTGAACGACCTCGGGAATACCAATGCGAGTGTGGAATTGCCGATGAGCAGCGTCGTCGGCTCGGAACAACTGCGCAACCTCATTCTGACCCTTGAGCGCCGCGTGGAAGGGACGGAGGCAATTGAAGACCGCCGGACGGCATCAAACGGGGCACGCCTCTTCTATCGCATCACCTTTTAGCGCTTGACGTGGTTGTGGCTGCGGCCTCTCACGAAGTAAATCTTATGACTTTCAACGGAGTATGATCATCGAATCCATTCAGAAAAAAATACTGGCATTTCTTGCCCGTTGGCCGAATGAACTGTTTAAAACAAAGGAATTGGCGCGGAGGACAGGGTTCAAAAGTGAGGCGGAATATCTTCAGTTTAAAAAGGCCCTGAGAGAACTTCAGGACTCAAACCAGATTGCACGGCATCGGGGGAAGATGTTTGGCCATCTCCATGTTCCGCAGAGTGTGCGCGGCGTTCTTCAAGTTGCCAAACAAGGATTTGGATTTGTGAAAGATGAGGCATCGGGGGAAGAAATCTTCATTGCCCCGAACCTTGTTGGAAACGCAATCCATGGCGATACGGTGGAAGTGTCGTTGTTTGCCCAGAACACAAAAAGTAAGGATCGGGGGTCCCGACGGGAAGGGGAGATCACCAGCGTTCTAAAACGGTCGCGCCTGAACATCGTTGGAACTCTGGAGCTGAGCAAGAATGCGTTCCTCCTTAGCCCGGATGACCGCAAAATGAGCCGTGATGTGTTCGTCGCACGACACGCAGTGGGAGCTGCAAAACCGGGGGATAAAGTGGTGGTGGAGATTGAATCGTGGGGTGGGAACCGGCTGAACCCGGAAGGAAAAGTCGTCGAAGTGCTGGGAAAGGCGGGAGAAGTTTCGGCGGAGATTCTTTCGGTAGCCCGCGAATTCAAGCTCCCGATGTCATTTCCTGCAGAAGTCTTGAAGGAGGCCCACTCCATCCCGGTGCAAATTCCGGAAGCAGAGATCCGGCGGCGACTGGATTTTCGCGGAAGTGTCTGCTTTACCATCGACCCCGAGGATGCGAAGGATTTTGACGACGCGGTTTCCCTTGAAAAAATCCAGGGCGGAGATTACCGACTGGGAGTTCATATTGCCGATGTTTCCTATTACGTCAACGAAGAAACGCCGTTGGACAAGGAGGCGCTGAAGCGTGGCACGAGCGTCTACTTCCCAAACGGCGTCATCCCAATGCTGCCCGAGAAGCTTTCGAACGAACTTTGCAGCCTCCGTCCCGATGAGGACCGTCTTGCGTATTCCGTCTTCATAAACCTTACCCCCCGCGGCATTGTCAAAGGATACGAGATCCGGGAGTCGGTCATACGGAGCAAACATCGTTTCAGTTACGAAGATGTCCAGAGGATTCTCGACGGGAAACCGGACCAGAAATCTCCCGCCGAATTCATCGCGACGGTCAAAGAAATGCATGAATTGAGTTCGACGCTCACGAAGAAGCGCATGAAGGAAGGGAGTATCGATTTTGATTCAGCAGAGGCAAAGTTCCGTTTTGACGCACAGGGGAAACCAGTTGAGATCATCAAGAAGATTCGCCTCGAAAGTCACCGGCTTGTTGAGGAGTTTATGCTTCTTGCGAATCGTGTTGTGGCGCAGCACATCGGATTGGCAAAGAAGGAGGAGCACCAGAAACCGTTCCTCTATCGAATCCACGACTCCCCCGACCCGGACCGAATCCGGGAGCTTTCTCTCTTTGTGCAGAAGTTTGGTTTCAAGCTCAATGTCGACGGGGGAGTGACCTCGAAATCGTTGCAGAAGCTTCTGAGCGATGTGCGGGGAACGGAGGTGGAAAATGTCATTAATGAAGTGGCGCTACGGTCGATGGCAAAGGCGATCTACTCAGACCGGAATATTGGCCACTACGGCCTTGCCTTCGATTACTATTCGCACTTCACTTCTCCGATTCGCCGGTACCCCGACCTGGTTATTCACCGGCTTCTGAAGAAATATCAGCAGCCGCTCACCGCCCAGGAGCGCGAAGAGTTGCGCAAAAGGCTCCCCCATGTCGCGAAGCAATCCTCGGACATGGAACGCCTTGCTATGGAGGCGGAGCGGGCTGCCGTGAAAGTCATGCAGGTCGAGTACATGAAACGTCACCTGGGCGATGAATTCCAGGCAGTCGTTTCTGGTGTCACACATTTCGGAATGTTTGTCGAGGTCAACGATCTGCTCGTCGAGGGTATGATCCATGTGCGGGATCTTGGCGATGACTATTACGTCTATGACGAGAAGCATTATGCCCTCGTCGGGCGGAGAACGCGGAAGCAATACCGTCTGGGAGACAGCATCTCTGTCAAGGTTGTTCGTGTGAACCCTGAGGAGCGGCAGATAGATTTTTCGCTTGTTGAGGCCTAGTCGGAAAATCGGACCCAGGTCTGGAACTTGGAAGTTTGTAGGTTGTTATACCTTGGTGACTGCGATGATTGCTTTTTCTACCCAAATTCTCTACCATAGCGATGTGACGCACCTGTCACTGTGAGGAGTGTTCGTCCATGAAACGTTTCGCGCTTGCAATAGCGCTGTGCTTGCTGGCCGGAGCTCAGGCATACAGCCAGAATTCCGTATTTGGGAAGAACAAGGTTCAGTACAAGAACTTTGAGTGGGAGTTTATCCAGTCCGACCATTTTGACATTTACTTCTCCCAGGATGGTCAGGAT
>JBARRO010000093.1:0-2985 GCA_049644265.1 Bacteroidota bacterium | reverse complement strand
GGCAACCTCATTTGGAATAGCACGAGCAGGCACTTCGAGGTTAAGAAATACTGCGTTGCCCGGCTTCTAATCTTGCGGGTGGAGCTTGGGAAAGCTTGCTGTCATCCTGAGCGAAGCGAGCGTGTTCTGCGAGCTGAGGCGAAGGATGTCGTGAGTAAAAACTCGCCGCGAAGCATTGCTCGGAACATGGTTCCCGGCCGGAGGCTGGTGCGCCTTCGACGCAGACTGCTTTCTGAAAGGCGCTCACCATGACGGGCGGAGCTATGGGGCCTTTGAAAACGTAGGGTCAAGCTCTCCGATGACGAACGAATCTGTTCATAAGAGTACTTATGGTAACGGCAGCCGGGCAGCATCTATCATGATGCTGATCGCGGCTTGCATCCTGCCCTCCTCGACCGAAGCAAGCGTGAACGTCTTTAGTGATTCCATCAAGTTCGCCACGCCCAAGGAAATCATGGGGATTCCCTGTGTCCGGTCCGTTGTCATCGCCGACATGAATAATGACAAGCTGAACGACATTGTCATCGGTGTTTGGGGACCGCAGGATGATGACCCTAAGACTTTGAGGGTGTTCTGGCAAGATTGGTTTAACGAGATCGACCCAACTCCAGCCCCTCTGGGCCAAGTGCTGTTTGTTTCCGACATGCAGGCAGCCGACCTCAATGGAGACGGTGCGACCGATCTGGTTCTTGCCGACGAATACGGCAATGGAGTTCGCATTATCTACCAGGATCTGGCAGGAAATCTGCACGAAGCCCCCAGCCTCAAGAACTCCTATGGCAGCTTCTCGATTCGCGTTGCCGACGTCAACAATGATGGCCTTCCTGATATTATTTCCCTTCCCATCTACTTCAAAGGGTTGTACTACGGGCACATTCATGCTTCCGATGCTCCAGACTCGTTTCTGGTCTATTATCAGCAGCCAGGTTCGAATTTTGATTCCTTGAGATACTATCCTCTTAACAAATCAATTGTGAAACCCGGGAGCTGGGCTAATATTCAGGCGGCAGATGTCAACGGAGACGGACTCGTCGATGTCGTCATTTCTGGAGGAGATTGGGACAAAAATATCTCGATCTATCTTCAGCAGCGAACAGGCGAGCTCAAATTCGATCGACATATAGTCTATGATGATTGGGTTCGCAACATTGCCGTCGCCGATTTCACCGGAGACGGACGCAACGACATTGCTGCTGGCCTCATGTTCAGTGACACGGCTGGATCCTATATCAGCTTGTTCGTCCAAGATTCTTTCGGACATTTCCCGGATCGGCCACTCCTCAACGATGCCTATCCCTTGCCCATTACTGTCCATGCCGCAGACCTCGACATGGATGGAAGGCAAGACCTCGTTGTCTCCCATTATAACTACTACGCAATGTCGTTTTACCGCCAGAAAGAATCGGGAGGATTCGAACCGTATATCAAGCGTGGATTCGCAAACCGTGATGCGGATTTTCAAGCTTCAGTTGCAGTGGGTGATATTAATGGAGACGGGAAGCCGGATATCGCTACGGTAGCCATTCTGGGTGATCTCGTATACATGATAAACATAACAGGTCAAAACCCTGGGACTTTGGCCGAGGACCTATGGTCGGCTCGACCTGAATCATTTGGGTTGGAGCAAAGCTATCCCAATCCATTCAATCCGACAACCACAATTCAATTTGAGCTGCCGAAAAGGACTGAAGTCAGTTTGAAGGTTTACAACGTGCTAGGAGAGGAGATAGCTACGCTAGTTGAGGGTGAGCGGGGACCTGGTAGGGATGCAGTTGAGTTCGACGGAACGAACATGCCGTCAGGGATGTATTTCTATTGTCTTCGGGTCGAGGGCCACGTAGAAACAAGGAAGATGCTTCTATTGAAATAACCGATTACGTAAAATACTAACGCCCCCGAGGGGCTCCATAAGAAATCTCATCCGGCCAAGGATTCAATTTCAAGGATTACGTCCTTGAGGGCGTCTTTGTTCTTGAAGATCTGTCCCAAGTTTAGAACTGATTAATGTGAAGGTCGTCAGCAAAATTGGGACTTAATGGAGTTCACTAATGGAAGAAATGTACTGTCCGCCGGTCATAAAAGCAAATCTTGTTTTTTTCTCGAGGTGCGGTTTAGATGCCCAAATTGACGAATGTGGTCAGAACGGCACAATAATAATCGCACTGAGTTGCTACTTAAACGGATCTCTTCAATATGCATTCAATTGTTCACAGGAGGTAGGTTATGGATCGAACGGTTAGTCGTGCTGTCTTATTCGCACTAATGTGCATTTCATTGGCTTTGGGACAGGTTCCGGATTTGCAACCCAAACCATCAAGTTTTGAAGGTCCTGGAACCGATAAGCCAAATGCCTTCGGGTGTCTCGATTTTTCGATTCCGCTCTATCGCCTGACAAACGGCACTGGACTGTTATACGATCTTTCACTCCACTATGCTAGTGGGATAAGGTACTTTGACAATGGCGGTTCCGTCGGACTTGGCTGGAGTATCCCAGAATACAGGATTTCCAGAACGGTTCGCGGCTTCCCGGACGAGGAAGAGAATCGCGCCACCTACGAGGGAACGTATCCAACGGAAACGCTGAAGGGATACAAGCGAGTCGGAAAGTTCGGCTGGCTTGATTATCGTGATTATTCGGACGGCTGGAATTTTTACGAGCCCGAGTATCATGGATATGGCGGCAGACTATCCACAGACTATGCAAATGTTGGACAGGAGGAAGTTGAAGATCTGTATTATCTCACGAGCCCGATTGGAAGTGGTCGCTTAGTCTATCATCACTTCGAAGTTGATAACCCCAGGTTCAACAACATGTCGATTTCAGCTCAATGGGGAAGGGCATACAACGATCGGGGTCTGGACGAATATGGCAACGATGCATATCCGCCAAAATATCGAATCTACTTCTATTTGGAAAAGTACGAAGGCGTTAAGGTCGTGCTTCATATTGACAAGGGTCAACAGCATGCGATCAATCTCTCTAGC
>JBARRO010000092.1:0-8197 GCA_049644265.1 Bacteroidota bacterium | reverse complement strand
ACCCAGGACAAGCCGTACGGGAACCCCTTAAACATCAGGTGTGCGAAAATCCACGTCGGAAAACTCGCGAGAATTCCCGCGTACAAGCCAAATATCATTCCTCCGTTTGGACCGCCGCCAAAGCTCGCGTAGACCTTGTCGTATACCCACGCAAGCACCAGCACAGAGATGAAGTCCCCGACAATATAATAGACGGGATTGCCGGTCGTGTTGAACAGGTCGGGCAGTTTTTCATAATACATTTTAGTGAACAACATGCCCTGGCAGAGAAAGTCCACAATATTCATCACGACTCCCGCGACCACAACCGCAACCCAGAACTTACTGCTTTTCATAGGACCCTCCGTGAATGTGGTGAAGAAATCCTTCAGCCGCCGCCCAACGAGAGAATGAATGTTGTTTTCAGAGTCCGGTTGTTAGTGGATTTCAATACCATGCTTTCGCTGAAACTGTCGCAAAGCCTCCCAAGTCAGCGGCTGCGGAAGTTGTTTCATCAGCTCATTCCAGGTAATCGCTTCGGTTCCGTCATCAACCCGAACCATCGAGATACAATTCTCCACGGGACAAACAAGGAAGCATAGACGGCAGCCGACACAGTCTTCCTCCCGCACTCGCGGCTGATTCCTGCCGTCGTGGGGAAGAAGGTCGATGCATTGATGCGCTCCATCCTCACACGCAATATGACAGAGGTTGCACTGGATGCACTTCGACTCGTCAATCCTGGCCACAGCTTTGTAGAGGAGGTTGAGGTTCCCAAAATCCGAAACGCATTGGACAGCTTTTCCACGGACTTCATCGAGACTTCGGTAGCCTTTCTCCTCCATCCAATTGACCAGGCCCTCGGTAAGGTCGTCGATGATCCGGAACCCATAATGCATGACAGCGGTGCACACCTGAACGCTCGTGGCGCCAAGCAGGATAAACTCGAGCGCGTCACGCCAGGTGGAAATTCCGCCCATTCCAGAGATCGGAAGATGAATTTCCGGATCGACGGCAATCTGGGAAACCATATTGAGGGCAATCGGTTTCACCGCGGGACCCGCATAACCGCCATGGCCGCCCTTCCCTCCAACCGATGGCTTGAGCTCCAGCGTGTCCAGGTCGATGCCCGTGATGGAATTGATTGTGTTAATGAGGGAAATTCCGTTCGCCTTCCCCTTCTTTGCCGCCCTGCCCGGGTAACGAATATCCGTGACATTGGGCGTGAGTTTCACCAGGACGGGGATCGTCGAGACTTCGGTGACCCACTCGGTAATCATGGTGCAATACTCGGGGACCTGCCCGACGGCGGAACCCATACCACGCTCGCTCATGCCATGAGGGCACCCGTAGTTGAGTTCAATGCCATCACACCCTGTATCAATCGTGCGTTTGACGATATCGTGCCACGTCTCCCGTTTGGATTCCACCATCAACGATGCGACCACAGCCCGATCCGGCCAGAGTTTTTTTGTCTCGGCGATCTCTTTGAGATTGGTTTCGATAGGCCGGTCGCTGATGAGTTCGATGTTGTTCAGTCCGGCGATTTTTTGGCCATTGAAGTCGATGGCCCCGTACCGGTTTACCACATTCATAACCGGCTCACCGATGGTTTTCCACACGGCTCCTCCCCACCCGGCCTCAAAGGCCTTGCAGACCTGGTATGAGGAATTTGAGGGCGGAGCCGAAGCAAGCCAGAACGGATTGGGAGACTTGATACCGCCGCAGTTTATTTTGAGATCAACCATAGGAATCAATCAGCAATTGTACAATGGACAATGAGCAATGAATAATGTGGAAGCAGAATTCAGGAGTCAGTAGTCAGAATCCAGGATTCAGAAGTAGGGACTCACTACTCACATCTCACATCTCACAACTCAAAATTCACAACTCATTACTCACCACTCACTACTCATTGCTCATTACTCATTAAATAATTGTCTATCCCGTGGGCCGCGTGTTTGCCGTCGTGCGCCGCGTTTACCACTTCTTTTCCCCCGTTGATACAATCCCCTCCGGCGAAGAACTTCGGGTTGGTCGTTTGATACGTTTCGGGATTCACGACGACTTTTCCGAGGTGCGTTTTGAGATGAGGGACTTGCGAGAGGAACGTCTCCTCGATGTTTTGTCCCACGGATTTAATGACCATGTCAACTTCAAGTTTGAACTGAGACCTCGGAATCGGCTCAGGTTTCCGTCGGCCATCCTTGTCCGGGCGACCGAGCTTCATCCGAACACATTCAATGCCTTCCACCTGCTTCTTGCCAAGAATCCGTTTCGGTCCGGTTAGGAAATAAAACTGAATCCCGTCCGTTTTGGCCAGGTCAAATTCGAAATCGTAGGCGGGCATTTCCTTCTCGCTGCGGCGGTAGAGCATGAAGACTTGTTCAGCCCCGAGCCGTATTGCTTCGGTGGCCGCATCGATGGCGGTGTTTCCCGCACCGATCACTGCCACCCTTCGGCCGACGTCGACACTCTTCCATTTTCTGGTTGTCACGTCGTCGATGAAGTCCAGGGCGTCGACGACGCCAGCCAGCTGTTCTCCCGGAATATTCAGGCGGGTCGGCGTCGACAACCCGACTCCAAGGAATACCGCATCGTGCGCACGATCGAGATCGTCAATGGTCATGGTTTTGCCGACTCGAGCGCGCGGTTTGATCTTTACACCCAAACTCTCAACAAGCTTGACCTCGTTGAGGCTATCCTGCTGTTTCATTTTGTAAGGTGCAATACCCCACGTGTCGAGTCCTCCGGGTTTGCCTTTTGCCTCGTAGATGGTCACATCGTAGCCCAGGAGCGCCAGTTCGGCGCCACAAGCAAGTCCCGCCGGGCCAGCACCAACGATCCCCACGGATTTGCCGTTCTTCGCAACCGGCGTGAAGAGGGCAGGCATTCCGTGTTCGAAATACCAGTCCATTGCGAATCGCTGCAGCCTTCCGATTTTGATCGGTTTTTCCCCCCGCTCATTGTAGACACAAGCCCCTTCGCAGAGAACATCGACAGGGCAAGCTTTCGCACATGTCAGTGCCACCCAGTTTGATTCGAGGATAGTTTTGGCGGACCCCTTCACATTCCCGGTGGCAATCTTCTTGATGAACGTGGAAATATCGATGTGCGTGGGACAGGCCTTCATGCACGGCGAATCGTAGCAGTACAGACACCGGTTCGCCTCGGCTACGGCAGAATTGGGGGAAAACGGGGGATGGAGTTCCGAAAAGTTTTTCTCGTACTCCTCAGAGGTCAGCTTGGGAGCAAGGTTGCGCATTGAGCGAGGTTCAGTTGAACGGAGAATAGTGAAACCTCAGGTCCATCAGTGATTCCTGGGTGAACCGACATTCTGCAATGTTCGTCCGGATCGTAATCAACGCGGGTTGGGTCCCTGGCGCTAGGCAACTTCCTGATCAGCGAGCGCGAGTGCCTCGTCGAGAGCCTTCACTCCAAGGTCTATCTCTTCCTTCGTCACAATCAACGGCGGCGCGACGACGAAATGACTGAGCCAGGCCTGGATGAACACACCCTGCTTCATCATCTGTCCGGCGACCTTGTCAACAACCAGGGGCTTTCCCGACACCTTGTCGGTCTTTGTGTTGAACGGCTTCTTCGTTTTCTGATCCTTGACAAGCTCAACAGCCCAGAAGAGACCGAGTCCCCGAACGTCGCCAATCGACCGGTGTTTCGGTTTCAGAGCATTGAGTTTCGTGCCGAGGTATTCTCCCAGTTCGCGGGAACGTTCAATCAGGTTCATCCGCTGATACTCGTGGATTGCGGCAATCGCCGGCGCCAGTGTGAGCGGATGGGCTTCATAGGTATGTCCGTGAGAGAAGAAATGATCGTCAAAGTAGGAGGCGATCTTCTTCGTGGTGGCGCAGAGTCCCAGCGGGACGTATGCAGTGGTAATGCCTTTTGCGGTAACGAGAATGTCCGGTTTCACATCCCAGTGGTCGACGGCGAACCAGCGGCCCGTGCGACCCCACCCGCTCATGACCTCGTCGTCGATCAGAAGCACTCCGTGATCGTCGCAAATCTGACGGAGCCGTGGCATGTACTCTTTGGGAGGGATGAGCACGCCGTTGGTGCCGACCACCGGTTCCACCAGAACTGCTGCAACGTCGGATTCGTTCTCGATCATATGCTCGATGTATTCGACGCATGCGATTTCACATTCCGGATAGTGGTGGCCGATCGGGCAGTCGTAACAATTTACTTCGGGGGCAAAAATGACGCCCGGGATCTTGCTCGAAGGTTCCGAAGCCCACCGACGCGGATCGCCGGTTGCAGCAATTGCACCCATGGTAGACCCGTGATATGAACGATACCGCGCAATGATTTTTGTTTTCCCCGTGTACATTCGGGCGATCTTGAAAGCAGCCTCGTTGGCTTCTGTGCCGGATGTCGTAAAAAAATACTTCTCAAGACCCTCGGGAAGCACCTTCACGAGCAACTGACTCAGTTCCGCCCGAACGTCCGTTGCGTAGCCGGGAGCAATATATGGGAGCTTCCTTGCTTGTTCCTCAATTGCTTTGATGACTGCCTGGTTCTTGTGCCCCAGGTGAACACACATCAATTGCGAAGAAAAATCGAGGTATTTTTTCCCGCTGGCGTCCATGAAATAGCAGCCCTCTGCATCGACGATATGGAGTGGTTTCCAACCCTTCTGGAATCTCCATGTCCCGTACGTGTATTGCGCGGTAAGGTCAGTGACTTGCTGGGAGGTGAGCATTTGGGAGTTTCGGGTTTCGAGTTTGGAGTTTTGGGTTCGGTTAGAGTTTTAAGTTCAAAGTTTAAAGTTTAGGGTTCAAATCTTGTCAGCCGTATGATTCGACAATTTCTTTATACGATTCCGGCCGCCGGTCCCGGAAGAACTGCCATACCTGCCGGACTTCCTGAATCATATCCAGGTTGAGGTCGGCGACCACAAGCTCGTCCGTGTCCCTTTTTGCCTGCGCGATAATCTTCCCCCTTGGATTGCAGAAATAGCTCTTCCCGTAGAACTCCCCGATATTCCAGGGAGGTTCCGTGCCCACCCGATTGATCGCGCCAACAAAGTATCCGTTCGCAACCGCATGGGCAGGTTGTTCGAGCTCCCAGAGGTATTCCGACAAACCGGCTACCGTTGCGGAAGGATTGAAGACAATTTCGGCTCCGCGGAGGCCGAGCACTCGTGCCCCTTCAGGAAAGTGGCGGTCGTAGCAAATGTACACACCGATGTCAGCGTAGCGAGTCTTGAAAACGGGGTATCCCGTGTTTCCCGGCTTAAAGTAGAATTTTTCCCAAAACCCGGGATCAACCTGAGGGATGTGATGTTTCCGGTACTTTCCAAGATACGTGCCGTCGGCGTCAATCACGGCAGCGGTATTATAGTAGACGCCGGTCATCTCTTCTTCGTAGATCGGAACGACCATTGCCATTTGGTATTTCTTGGCGTAACCCTGCATTAACTTGACCGTCGGTCCATCGGGAATTTTTTCGACCAGCGCGTACCACTTCGTCTTTTGTTCCGCACAGAAGTACGGTCCGTAGAATAATTCCTGCATGCAGAGAATCTGCACCCCCTTCTTTCCCGCATCCTCAATAAATGCGATGTGCTTATCCAGCATCGCTTTCTTGATCTTCTCGATGGGTTGCTCTGTTGACTCCGCCAGCTTGCACTGAATGAGTCCGCCTTTGACGATTCGGGACATGCGACCTCCGCAATCAGGGGTTTTCCGACGAACCTGAAAAACGTTATGCGAAGATGGTAATGAGTATTTTATCGTTTGTCAAGCAATGGCGAGGAAACAGACGTCAGAAGGCAAACCGCAGTGTGAAGACAACAGATGGCAGATGGAAATTGCAGGAGTTGCAGGTCTCAGGAAGACCCTACTTCCACCCGCTCCGTTCTTTCAACGAGGTAATGTGGGCAACGTGATGGCGGCCATGCCAGGCGTAGAGTTGCAGAACCCTGTCAAGATTCTGCACACCGCTCTCGGGATGGTTGTACGTCCTGGCAAAATCGGAGGCGTTGAGGGCCTGAAGGAACAACACCCAGCGCCCGTGCAGGACTTCGAGAAGGCGCAAGGACATCTCAATCGGGGCCGACTTCGCTTCCGGAAATTCCGCCCACAGTTCTTCGTGGTAGGGCTTGATCGTCGGCTGTTGCTCCGTCATGGCGAGCTTGAACCGGATGTAGGCATTCATGTGACTGTCGGGGACATGATGTACCACCTGGCGTACCGTCCAACCGTCCGGGCGATACGGAGTGTCGAGTTGGGCATCGGTCAACCCTTTGACTGCGGCGCGCAACCGGGCGGGCGCTTCTGCAATCTGGCGGATCAATTCCTTCCTTTCGTCCTGCGTGAGGTTAGGCCGGGGAGAGAATTTTCCTACGGGATAACGCAAATCTTCCACTGGATCCTCCGATGTTGTTCGTTGTGTCAGTCGCCAAGAGCATGGGGAAGAACGAGACTGACCGTCGTACTGTGGCCGTATTCACTTTCGATCTTCAGGCTTCCGCCATGAAGTTTGGCAAGGCCGGTCACTACCATAAGGCCGAGTCCGGAGCCCTGTTGCTCGTAGAACTTGCGTTCAAACTGAACAAACGCAGCGACTTCCCTGATCTGTTGAGGCGTCATTCCACGCCCGTGATCGCTGACGGAAAGCTGAAATCCCACATCTCTGGTCTCCGTTCGAACCTCAACCGGCGTTCCCGGTTTTGAGAATTTGAATGCGTTGTCGAGAATCTCCTCCGCCATTTTCACAAAATACTCCGAGGAAATCGCAACCACCGCATCCTGGAGTACCATGGAGAGATCCGCCGTCCGGTTGAACTCTTCTGCCTTCTGGAGTGCGAGATGATTGACCAGCTTATCGACATTCTTAGTCCGGAATTCCGGAATGTCTTCGTCCGTATGAAGCTTCGTTTGCTTGAGCTCCAACTGCGCAAACAGGATGTAGTTCTCAACCAGTCGCTGAAGCCGCTTTCCATTCTTATAGATCCGTTCCGCCATCTTCGACACCTCGGCGGGCTGAAGGTCCTCGTGCTGCTTGCGAAGCAGGTCAGCATAGCCGAGTATGCCGTTCAGGGGCGTGCGCAACTCGTGCGGGAGCGTCACACTCATCGTCGCTCGGAGTTCTTTCAGCTGTTTATCCGCATGCTGAAAGAGGAGCCGGTGTTTTTGAAGACGGGTGCTAACCGCAGACAACAATTCAGCCGACGAGAATGGTTTGGGAAGGAAATCATCGGCACCGAGGTCCATCCCGTGACGCATGGCATCACGGTCCGGAGCTGCCGTAATGAAAATGAACGGCACCGTTGCGGTTGCGGGATTCTTCCGAATGTTCGCCAGAGCCTCAAACCCATCCATCGCGTCCATATGAATGTCCGACACGATCAGGTCCGGCACGTGCTTCTCGGACATCTCAACGCCCCGCTCCCCGTTCTCCGCTGTGAAAACCTCGTAGCCATTCTGTCGCAGGACCGTCGCAACAAACGCCGCCTGCGCACGCTCATCCTCGATCACCAGAACCTTGGTCATAGCACCATACCACTCAACAGGAGTCTCACAATTCTCTGATATCTTTCCATACAAAATACAAAACAATTTCCACAAACCACAACGCGCCAACCTGCAACAATGTGTCCCAACATCAACTGCTCGTTCGTTTTGCAATGAGAAGAGTCAAGTCATCCGATTGCGGTTCTCCGTCGACAAAATCGTGCACATCTCCGAGAAGGTCGGTCTTGATACGTTGTGCGGCGGATCCTTTCGAACGAACCACACACCGCTGAAATCGCTCTTCACTGTACAAGTCCGACGATCTGTTCATCGCCTCGGTTATTCCGTCGGTGTAAAGGGCCAGGACGTCGTTGGGCCTTAACTCAGCGGTTCGGACCTCATACGTCGCATCGCCGATCATCCCCAAAGGCAAGCCGCTTGGCCCAAGTTCGGGGACATCATCCGCATCCTGGTGAAAAATGTAGGGTGGATTGTGGCCGGCGTTGACGTACGTCAGGCGATGGTTGCTGGAATCCAGCACGGCGACAAAGCACGTAATGAACCGCTCCGGAGTCGTATTGTCATACACCACCTTGTTAAGCTTTTGAACAAGCTTTCCGAGGTCCGTATAGCTTTGGATGTACGCGCGCAAGGAAGCGTGGAGGGTCGAGACAAGCAGTGCGGCAGGAATTCCTTTGCCGGAAACGTCCGCCATCACGAGCGCATGCCGGTTCTCATCGAGG
>JBARRO010000091.1:0-14087 GCA_049644265.1 Bacteroidota bacterium | reverse complement strand
TTCCTATATCCTCATTCCAAAGCTTTGGGTTTTTCTTGATGAATTCCTTCATCATTTCCACGCATTCCGCAAGATCCAGGTCGACAACCGTCACCCAATGATCCGACATGAAATCTGATGCTCCTTTGAACGTTTGAGACTCTCCTGCGATAACCGTCGGAATTCCAAATTGGACAACCGCCCCCGCGCATAAGAAGCAGGGCATAAGTGTTGAATACAGAATGGTGCCCTTGTACGAACCGACGCGCCCGGCATTTTGCAGGCAATCAATTTCCGCATGGAGAATCGGATCGCGTTTCTGAACCCTTCGGTTGTGGCCCCGTCCGATAATTTGTTTGTCTTTGACAAGTACCGAACCGATGGGAATGCCGCCCTCAGAGAGTCCGAGCCGGGCCTCCGCAATTGCGGCCTCCATGAATTCATCTGTTTCCGAAATGAGCATGATGATTCAGCGAATCCGTGCCTATGGTATTGAATATAAGATCAAGAAACAACGGGGGAGTGTGGGCGCGTGGATGCGTGTAGTCAAAAACGTCTTGAATTTGAACGCAAAAAAACCATTCTTTCAACGCTGGCAACAAGGGGGAATGACTCGGGAATGCGAACCTGCATCAGAAACTTCGTACGACTCGGGCGGGAAGATAGAAGAGAGCTTTGATGAATTCGAATATTCCTCCAACCGCGATACCGACAAGCCGGAATGGAAGCAACAGCAGCCAGATGATCGGATATGCAATCAAAGCGACAAGAGCAAGGGGCCAGCAAAGGATCAGAAGAATAAACCAAAGCAAGAATTTTACCATGAGTGAACCTCCGTTCTCGTCAAATACGCTGCAACGTGCCTCGGAGTTTCGTTTTACCAGAATTTCTTCCTGGCGATGAACTCAACCTTACTACGTCTGACTGGTTGTCTCCTTAGCGTGGCTTCCGCGACTGCTTTCTCCCAGTTCCCATCTGTGGGAATCTCCGCCAACGATTGGGGAATTCAGGACTTCTCGAGAATTCGGCTCGGTCAGGTCTCCCTGATCCATACAAAGGATGGCGACCAGCTTGCCGTTTACACGCTCCGTGATACCATACTTCCGCCTCCTTCTTATGCGGTTTCCGGAAAGACGCCGGAGTTCAGCGGAAACTATTTTGTCGTTGGCGATTACGATGTCCGCCACATCAATGATCTGGGGGGTGTTTTCAATGTTTTTCAGCGCGAGCCAAGCTCCGCTCATGCCGGATTAGTCGCAGGTAACGATGGCCGACGGTGTCTCAAGTTGTCATTTGATAAGAGGGATCAGGGATTCTGCGGACTCTGGATCCATTTGTTCAATTCTTCGCAGGCTCCTGCTTCGAGAATCTATTTTGATTCAAAACCGTTCTCCACTCTTTCGTTTTGGATTCGGGTAAAAGCGGGCCGCGAATCGGTGACAATCAAAGTTGCAGACTCTGACTGGTTGGCTCGGGAAGACGCTCAGACGATTGGAGATGTTGGAAATTTTGTCGCCGGCGGGAAGCTCGATACGCTTTGGCGTCTCGCGATTGTTCCGCTCAGTCAGTTTCCTGCAAGAATCAACATGACGCGGCTTGCTTCGCTGGTGTTCGAAGCAACGTCAGCAGGAACGGGAGAGGTCGATATCAAGACGATTTCGTTCTCCGTTGAACCGGGCCCGTTCGCTCCGTTGCCAGGACCGTTTGAACTTCCGACGCCACGACAACTCGACAAAGCAACCTGGCTTTGGAATACCGCCGCAATCGCGGGAGATCCTGCCAGGGAGCAGGAACTCATTGAATTTATTCAAAAGGAAGGGATCACAACACTCTTCCTCGGTATTCCCTACGACGCCCAGGATGTGCGAACTTCTCACGCGATTAGGATTCCGGAGGAGAAACTTCGCCCGTTGCTGTCCCGGCTGAATCGGCTGAGCGTGAAGGTGCATGCACTTATTGGAGACAAGGATTTTGTGCTTCCCGATCAACAGCCCATGGTCCTGGCAACACTGGAAAACGTCATTCGATACAACGCGGCGGCGAAGCCGGAGGAGCGGTTCGCGGGATTCCATCTCGACGTAGAGCCGTATCTCCTGCCGGGATTCAACAGCGCCCGCCAGCAGTGGATTGTCCATAACTATCTGATGCTGCTCTCCCAGGTTTCACAGCGGGGGAACAGGGCGGAGCTTGCCGTTGGAGTCGACATCCCATACTGGTTTGATTCTCCGGATGAATTCAGCTCCCGGATCATATCCGATGAGCTTGGAGGTGTAACGAAGCCGCTGTACCAGCACGTCATCGATCTCATGGACGACGTCGCCCTGATGAGCTATCGCACCACCGCAACGGGCATGGACGGAATTATTCTCCAATCCCTCGACGAGATTTCGTATGCGTTCAAGGCCGGGAAACAGGTTTTTGTCGGCCTGGAAACAGAGTCCTTGCCCGACGAAAATGTGTTGACGTTTCGCGGCAGGCCCACGGCAGGTTATTTGAACCCACCGCCATCAGGTTGGCATTTCTTCCTGATCACGAATCGTGGAGAGGCAACGGGGTACCTGGTCTCGAACGAGTCGATCGGGTCTTTCCAGAATTTTCTTTCTGCAAAGGAGACTGCCCAGGCCGATGCACTCCATTGGAACATCAGCCAAAACGTCTTTGCGCCATCAGATAAGGTCACGTTCGCAAAGCTCAGGCCAACTGATTTGGCGAACGTGATGAAGGAAGGTAGCCTTGAGCTTGAACAACAGCCTTCCTTCCAGGGATTTGCGATCCATCACTATGAGAGCTACAGGAAATTCCTCTCTCAGACGACCCCGCGGTAGTGTTGTGAACCCACCCTTGAATTTTGCGCACAATTGTTCTATTCTTGCCTAACGTTTTCAGGATGCTGAATAAGCGTTTCTCAGAGGACTCAGGCGAAAGAACAGGCATGATTATCCGCAGCTCGAACGTGCTGACCCCGCAGGGATTACGTCCGGCCACGGTTGTCGTCGAAGACGGCAAGATCCAGGACGTTCAGGAGTATGACTTCTCGGGAGGCACATCGCCTGTCGAGGATGCCGGTGCTCTTGTCGTGATGCCGGGTCTGGTCGATACCCATGTGCACATCAATGATCCGGGAAGGAGTGAGTGGGAAGGATTCGAGACCGCGACAAAGGCGGCGGCAGCGGGGGGAATTACAACGGTGGTCGACATGCCGCTCAACAGCTCGCCGGTGACAACAACGGTTGCGGCGCTGAATCAGAAGTCGAGGTCAGCAAGCGGGAGAGTGTGGGTGGATTGGGGGATGTATGCCGGATTGATTCCCGGAAATGCGAATCACCTGCCGGCGTTGATCGATTCCGGCGTGCTCGGCGTAAAAGCATTCCTTGTGCGCTCAGGTCTTGACGAATTTCCGAGGGTCTCCGAGGGTGATCTCCGTGCCGGGATGCCCGTGATCGCCGATAGTGGCCTTCCGTTGTTGGTTCATTGTGAGCTGGCCGATGGTCCGAATCCTGTAAACCTGGCAGACAGGAGCTACAAGGCGTATCTCTCATCGCGTCCAGGAAAATGGGAACACAATGCGATCAATCTGATGATCCGTCTCTGCAAAGAATTTCGATGTCGTGTTCATGTCGTTCACCTTTCCTCTGCGGATGCGGTTGGCATGCTGAGTCAAGCGCGGAAATCCGGTTTGCCGATCACGGTTGAAACTTGTCCGCATTACCTCACTTTTGCAGCGGAGGAGATTTCCGACGGCGACACAAGGTTCAAATGCGCACCGCCTATTCGGGAGGGGGAAAACCGTGAGCGTTTGTGGAAGGCATTGCGTGAAAGAGCAATCGACTTCGTCGTTTCCGACCATTCGCCATGCGCTCCTGAGATGAAATTGATTTCGGAAGGGAACTTTTCGAAGGCGTGGGGAGGTATTTCTTCTCTCCAGCTTGGCCTTCCCATCGTGTGGACTGGTGCCTCGAAACGCGGTTTCTCCATTGCTGACGTAGCCAGATGGATGAGCGAGGCCCCGGCAACGTTTGTCGGGTTGGGCGGACAAAAGGGCGCCATCGCTCCGGGTTACGATGCCGATTTTGTTGTTTGGAATCCAGATGAGGAGTTCGTTGTGAAACGTTCACAGCTCTTGCATCGGCACAAAATGACTCCGTATGAAGGTATGACCCTGCGAGGGAAAGTGGTCGCAACGTATCTGGGCGGCCGGAAGATCTACGAGAAGGGTAATGTGGCTACGGAGCCCTCGGGCCAATTGTTGCGACGAAAATCCAAAGGTGTTTCCAGAAACCACTATGCGACTTCTCCACAATGATGAACCAAACGAATGAGCCGAATATTTTTCCTGGGCTGATCGATCTTGCGTCCGAACGCCTTGGCGGAAAGGTCCTGCTGGCAAGCGATGACTTTTTTGCGTCTGCTGACAACTTGCTGAAACAGGGACGAGGTGTCTTTATTCCTGAAAAATACACACCCCAGGGGAAGTGGATGGATGGTTGGGAGTCCCGACGGAAGCGTGTTCCGGGCTATGATTGGTGCCTCGTGAAACTAGGCGCTCCGGGAATCATTCGCGGCTTTGAAATCGATACGAACAACTTCCTTGGCAACAGTCCCTTGTATGTGAGTGTTGAAGCATGTGTCGCCGATACAAATACATCCGCGACGTTGCTAGTCAAGAAACCGGTGAAGTGGACGACGGTTCTTGCGAAATCGCCGGTCAAACCCGGCGTGCAGAATGTCTTCGGCGTAATGAGTGCTGAGCGTTGGACACATATCCGTCTCAACATCTTCCCCGACGGAGGTGTGGCCCGTCTGAGAGTCTATGGTACTGTTGTTCCCGACTGGCGTGCGTTGAATTTGAGCCGTCCTATCGACCTTATTGCTGTTGGCAACGGAGGTCTGGCTGTCGCAGCGAGCGACATGTTCTTCAGTCCTATGAACAATCTCATCATGCCAGGTAAAGCGACAAATATGGGAGACGGTTGGGAAACGCGAAGGAGAAGAGGTCCGGGAAACGACTGGGTGATTGTAAAACTGGGAAGACCGGGCGTCATCCAAAAGGTCGAGGTGGATACGGCTCACTTTAGGGGAAATTTTCCTGAGTTCTGTTCCCTTGACGGTAGCCTTGCCCCGGACGGGGAGGTGGATGCCCTCACCTGGCCATCGATAGACTGGAAAGAGATTGTGCCGAGGGTGAAGCTTTCTGCCTCAAAAAATCACGTGTTTGATAGTGTGAAGAATGTGGGAACAGTGAGTCATGTCCGCCTCAATATTTTTCCCGATGGTGGCGTGAGCAGATTGAGAGTGTTTGGAATAGTTCATGACACTCGATGAATTGAACCATCTGGGTGTTCATGAGGCGAGCGCGACGCTCACACGATGTTGCGGCTCGAGCCGTTGGGTCGCGAGGATGGTGGAACGGCGTCCCTTCTCCGGGGAAACGGAATTGGTTGACGAGGCGGACCGAATCTGGCAAAGTCTTTCAACGGACGACTGGATAGATGCTTTTTCCCATCATCCCAAAATCGGAGCCACCGGATCAGGCGACAAGAAATTTGAACGCACACGGGGATGGTCCTCTGAAGAGCAGGCGGGTGTCCAAAACGCCCCCGAATCTGCACTTAGGGCACTTGCGGATGCCAATAGGGAGTATGAGCAGAAATTCGGATACATCTTCATCGTTTGTGCAACAGGAAAGAATGAACGGGAAATATCGGAGCTTCTTCAACGGCGGCTTAAGAACGATGCACGAACGGAAATCGCAATTGCGGCCGAAGAGCAGAGGAAAATAACCCGGCTCCGGCTTGAGAAACTCTTGAAGAGCCCGGCCTGACACGATCGGACACATGACGAAACGAACACTTCAGTTCTTCCTCTTCTTTTCCATTGCGCTAACACTCTACGGACTGCTGAATGCATACATATTTATCAGAGGTTTAGAAGTCATTTCCCCCTTTCCTCACCTCAGACCAGTCTATTTCTTCCTGTACACATTCCTTTCTCTTTCCTTTGTTGCGGGTCGGTTCCTCGAACGCTTAACCCTCTCCTGGCTGAGCAGCACCCTTGTATGGATCGGTTCGTTCTGGCTTGCAGGATTCGTCTATTTCTACGTCATCGCTCTGTTCATTGACCTCTTGAGATTGCTGAATCACATCATTCCCTTTTTCCCGGCATTTGTTGCGCGTGACCTGACCCAAACAAAATTGGTTACTGGTGGAGTTGTTGTTGCACTTGTCGTCCTTGTTGTTGTCCTGGGGCATTTGAACACCCTCAAGCCTCGGATCAAACTCATCAATCTTGAGATTCCGAAGAACTCTCGCACGCTCAAGTCTTTGAATCTTGCTGTGGCATCGGATATTCATCTTGGTACGATCATCTCGAAATCACGACTGGAACACATCGTGAGCGAGTTGAACGCACTTGATCCGGACCTTGTTCTCCTTCCCGGAGACGTCGTCGATGAAGACCTCGGCCCCGTCATCCGTCGGAATCTTGGAGAAATCCTCCGGACCATTAAGTCGAAATATGGAGTCTTCGCGATTACCGGAAACCACGAGTACATCGGTGGAGTAGAGGAGGCATGCAAGTATCTCGGCGAGCATGGAATCACAGTGCTGAGAGACGATGTGGTGACTGTTGGGGATAGTGTTGTAGTTGTAGGAAGGGAAGATCGTAGCATCCGGCAGTTTACCGGCAAGGCGCGGAAACCGCTGAACGAGCTCATGGCGGCCGTGGACAAGTCGTTGCCGATTCTTTTGATGGACCACCAGCCGTTCAAGCTTGATGAGGCTGTGCACAACGGTGTCGACCTGCAGCTTTCGGGTCACACCCATCACGGGCAACTCTGGCCGTTCAATTTCATCTCAAAGAAAATCTTTGAGCTAAGTTGGGGATACAAGAGAAAGGGGAATACCCACTTCTATGTTTCGTGCGGCG
Organism: Bacteroidota bacterium; assembly: GCA_049644265.1. Classification (GTDB taxonomy): domain Bacteria; phylum Bacteroidota; class Ignavibacteria; order UBA10030; family UBA10030; genus JBARRO01. Next base: position 7,184 of record JBARRO010000091.1, on the reverse strand, counting down.
TGGGAACATGGGGTCCTCCGGTGAGGACGGGGAATAGACCGGAAATCATAAACCTGAAGATTAGGTTCACCTGATCGATAGTGCATTAGTCATACCAACATTCTACAAGGGAACGAATGCCAACGTCGATACCCTCTGATGTCATGAACAAGGTCCTGGGCCGCCTTCACGAGGCGAACAGGATGTTCGCACAACACTATCCGGGGGATTCTCCCGCCCGTCAGCCAGTCCACACCGTTTACGGGGGAGCCCAGATCTTCAAAGCCGACACGGCAGGAAAGCTTGGATCAACTGCTCTGGCGTCGCTGGATGAGTACGCTCCAAACGCTGCGACCCTGGCCAAGGTACTCGGTCTTCCCGGTGGGGCTAAGTTTCATACTCTTCTCTATGAGCGCATTCGCGCGAAGTTGAAACATGAACCCGTCGAGGATTTTCGGATTGATTTCGAGGATGGCTATGGCAATCGCCCCGATTCTGAAGAAGACCATCATGCCGAGTTCACTGCGGCCGAAGTAGCCAAAGGAATGGCTGCCGGCACCCTTCCGCCATTCCTCGGAATTCGCGTGAAGCCCTTTTCGGAAGATCTGAAAGCCCGGGCAATCCGAACATTGGACGTTTTTGTCACGACGCTTGTACAGAAGACGAACGGGAAGCTCCCGGACAATTTCGTTGTGACTATTCCGAAGGTCATGATTCCGGGGCATATCACACTTCTCGTGGAACTTCTGAAGACCCTGGAGTCGCGCAACGGACTTCCAGCCGGGAGTCTGAAGCTGGAGTTCATGGTTGAGACCCCGCAATCGATCTTTAATGATAAGGGGGAAGTTGCTCTGCCATCATTAGTCGCTGCTGCGGAGGGCCGTTGTGTGGCTGCGCACTTCGGCGTATACGACTACACCGCTTCCAACAATGTCACGGCTCAATATCAGAGCATGATTCATCCAGCCTGCGATTTTGCGAGGACTGTTATGAAGGTCTCTTTGGCCGGAACCGGAATATGGATTTCCGACGGAGCGACCAACGTGATGCCGGTCGGACCTCATCGCCCCGTACACCAGAAACCCCTGACCGCAACGCAGAAGGCAGAAAACCGCAAAGTTGTTCACCGCGTGTTGAAGATGAACTTCGAGCACGTCAACCATTCGCTCATGAACGGCTACTACCAGGGTTGGGATCTCCATCCTGCGCAGCTTCCTGTCCGCTATGCAGCAGTGTACGCGTTCTTCCTCCAGGAACTCGAGACCGCGTCGAATCGCCTGAAAACATTCGTCCAAAAGGCGGCGCAAGCAACGCTGATCGGAGAAGTTTTCGACGACGCTGCGACGGGCCAGGGATTACTGAACTTTTTCCTTCAGGGAATCGGTTGCGGTGCGATCAAGGAATCTGAAACGGACGCCACTGGTCTGACCCTTGAAGAGATTCGGTCAAAATCGTTTGCCAAAATCATGAAGGCGCGACGAGGATCCTCCTGAGTGCTGCCGGAGAATATTTCACAGAGTTCACAGGGAAAAGAGGAGTTCACAGAGGAGGATAGTAGTTCCGTTGTTTTGAATTTCAACACCCATTTTTCCTCTATGATCTCAGTTCTTCTCCGTGACCTCTGTGAAGTGCCTTTGCCAAGCCTTCACTAACATGATCTTAAACAGGAGCTCAAAATGAAAAGCCCGATTACTTCCCATGTCCTCGACACGATGCGCGGCAAACCTGCCCCTGGGGTTCCGGCGGTGCTTGAGATGAGGAGCCCGAACGGTGAATGGACAAAAATTGCGAGTGGCATGACAGATACCGACGGTCGTATGAGCGACCTCCTGCCCGAGGGTCACAAGCTGCGCACCGGCTCGTATCGACTCACTTTCGATACTGCAACCTATTATGCGGTCTCGGGTCAGCCAACGTTCTATCCAACCGTGCAGATCGTTTTTGAGGTGCACGATGCAAACCAGCACTACCACGTTCCGCTGCTCCTCAGCCCCTTCGGGTATTCAACGTATCGAGGAAGCTAGTGCCGCTTCCAAAGGGACCTGTCTTATCACTTTGCGGTCTTTGCGTTTTCTCCGCGTGCCTATCGGTTAGAAACACACAACCGTATTTCAGATCTGATGCTCGGTTTAACAGAAAGGTCATAACTGATGGAGTTTGACTGGTCCGAATGGCTGAACATTCTTCTTCGCTGGATTCACGTGTTTGCAGGCATCATGTGGGTGGGTCAGACGTATTTCTTCACCTGGCTTGACGGACGTTTCACGGAGCTCGCCAGATCGTCCGGTGAAGGGGATAAAGAACAGCGGTTGTGGATGGTTCACAGCGGCGGTTTCTACGTCGTGGAAAAGCAGTCCAAACCACAGATGCTTTCACAAAGACTTCATTGGTTCAAGTGGGAAGCTGCAATAACCTGGTTAAGCGGGACAAGTCTCCTCGTGCTGGTCTACTACGCCGGCGGAATGCTGGCGGACGCATTGTACAGTCAGGCCACGTCCATCGCGATCGGGGTTGGAATCATCGTCGTGGGCTGGATTCTGTACGATGTTCTCTGGAATTCCATCTTTGCCAGGAATGAAAAGCTCGGCGTGACAATCTCGTTCATCCTCGCGGCGTTCGCGATCTTCGCGCTCACGAAGTTCTTTGGAGGGAGGACCGCCTACATTCACGCGGGGGCAATGTTTGGAACGATCATGACCGCCAATGTCTGGATGCGGATCTTGCCGGCCCAGCGCAGAATGGTTTCGTCGCTTCAACGCGGCGAACAACCCGATCTTGAGCTGGCTGCCCGTGCGAAAATGCGGTCGAAGCACAACACATTTCTCGTCGTTCCCGTGGTGTTTACGATGATCAGCAATCACTATCCGACGGTTTCCTACGGAACCGAGTACAGCTGGCTGCTCCTTTCTGTCCTCGTTCTGTTGGGTTGGATCGCCGCACGATTCCTGCGTCAGGCTTGAGGTACACGAAAAAGCCTGTTTCCATCGGAAGCAGGCTTTCTCACAACCTTCGCGTTTCTTCGTGAACTTCGTGGCTTCCTACCTCTTCTCGCCTTTCTTGTCGTTCTCCTTCATCTTCTGTTGCATTGCCGCAGTCCAGGGCGGCACGACGCCGTTCATTCGGGCGTAGGCAATCTGTTGGCCCAGCAATTCGTGCTGATGAGTTGCAGCAAGAAAGATGATGTCGAGCATTGTGACATCATTCCCATAGAAGTTCACGTGATTGCCGTAATCGCTCTCGGGTGTGTTGGCAATGGTCTGGTTTACCGTTTCAAACGACTTACGAAGCTCATCAAGAATCACTGTTTTGTCGGTCGCAGATTTTTCGTAAGCGTCTTCGGTGAATCCCTCCTGAATCTTGCCTCCGAGAAACTTCGCCATAAGATAGTTGCCGCCACCCGCGTGCATGAACGCCTCGGCAATTGACCGGACGTCCCCCGAAGGCCTCCATGCGAATTTCTCCTGCGGTATGGCCTGCAACAGAGACTCCATCTGCCCCTGGACGCGTTTCGCCTGTCTGAGATAGGACGCTTGTACTCCTCCCGGTGATTCCAGCTTGCTCTTGGCCCCCATTTCCTGAGCAGACGCGAACGAAGTAGCAATGAGTGAAATGCACAGTACTGCGATGAAGCGAGGTGTGGCCATAGCAATCCTCCTTGATTGATGGTTTGAGAAGAATCCAGTGAGTTCCTGATTGCCGGACGCTAGTTCGTAAACCTTGAGGCCTGTTCCGGAGTTCCAGGCCCAGCCGGATTTTGGGGAGGGAGATGCAATTCCTCGGATTTGCTGTGAAATGTACCTTGTTTTCCTCTGCGGAGTGCCACAAGCTCGGCGACAATGCTTACTGCGATTTCTTCGGGCGAAACGGCACCAATTTCAATTCCGACGGGCGCGTGGACGTCTTTAAGCTTATCTGGATGAACGCCTCTTTCCATCAGGTGAGAAAAAGCCGAATGGACCTTCTGTTTGCTTCCGATCATGCCGATGTAGCCGGCGGGAGTGCCGAGGGCTTGTTCCAGGAGGATTTCGTCGAAGTGATGCCCGCGCGTGACGATGACAATTGATGTCGAAGGTTTGACCGCGATGCCTTTGAACGCGCTCGTGAAATCCACAACGAGTGTTTGCGAAGCTTCCGGAAATCGGTTTGGATTGGCGTACGCCTCTCGATCGTCAGCAACAGTGACATGGAATCCAGCAAGAGTTGCCACGGTAGTCAGGGAGCGAGAGACATGTCCTCCCCCGAAAATGACAAGGCCGGGTATGCCCCTGATTGGCTCCAGAATGAGCTTTCCCTGCCCGGTCTCAACTTGACGCGGCCCGTCGTGGTGAACAACCTTTCGCAATTCTTCCTTCAGCTCGGCGCTGGTCTCAAGTCCAAGCCCGATCCATCGTTTCTGGAACTTACCAGGGTCTTCAGCAATGGAACCGTCGAAAAAGTCTTTTCCTCGTACGATTCCTTCCTTGTCAATAAGTGTGAGGAGAATTCCATCCTCGCCGTTATCCCGGTGTCCGACGACCTGCTTCAGCATCGGTGCCCAATCCTTTGAAACCGGCTCTATGAGAATGTGGACGTCCCCGCCACAGATAAGTCCCTGGACAAGCTCATCGTCATTGAGATGGAATGTGACAATCTCGGCTTTGCCCGTCCCGGCAAGGCCGATTGCTTTCCGGATAACTTCGGCTTCCATGCTCCCGCCTCCAACCGTTCCAAGTGAACCCGAGTTGCCAACGAGCATTTTCGAAAGGGCAGAAGCCGGAGTCGATCCTGTGGTCCTAACGACCGTCGCGAGCATCAGGCGATCGTCGGTCTGAAGTGCGTCCAGGGTTTTCCGAAAAATGTCCATGGTCATGTTGAACTTGAGGAGAGCCTGTTGAAGCGCGGTTACTTTGCCGCGACTGGCGCTGTGGAGCGTCTTTGTTTCGCTCGCTCCATGAGGTTTTCGATGGAAAGGAGAATCACCTCGCTCGTAGCAGGAAGAGAGAACTCGGGCTCGAATTCGTGATTCGCGACTGCTGAGACCGCATCCTTGAGCGCAAGCCATGTGGAAAGGGCGAGCATGAGAGGAGGCTCTGCAACCGCCTTGCTTTGTCTGACGGCACTGGGGTTTGGAGCGTTTTGGAGCAGAGACACCCTGAAATCACGCGGAATGTCGCGTACGGCAGGAATCTTATACGTGTCCGGCGAATGCGTCAGGAGGTGCCCGTGCTCGTCCCACTTGATTTCTTCCGTTGTACACCATCCCACACCTTGAATGTAGCCGCCTTCGATCTGCCCAAGGTCAATCGCAGGGTTGAGCGAGCTGCCGACGTCGTGAAGAATGTCCGTCCGCAAAAGTTCATGCATGCCCGTAAGGGTATCCACCAGGACCTCCGACACACACATTCCAAATGCGTAATAATGGAACGGTCGACCCCATCCTTTCTCTTTGTCCCATCCGATGTTCGGTGTCTTGTAGAATCCGGTGGAGCTTAGGCTGACTTGCCGGAGATACAGCAGCGGGATAGCCTCTGCAAAGCCAATCCTGCGGTCGTGATGGCCGAGGTCGAGAATTGAATCGTTCTCAAAAAAAATATTTTCTTTTTTTGATGGAGCACCAGGGTGTTTTTCCGTAAAGATCACTGAAACCGTTTCGGCGATTCGCGATTTGAGAATGTCGACAGCGTTCTTTACTGCCATGCCGTTTAGATCTGCGCCGGCAGACGCTGCGGTGGCAGATGTGTTTGGCACTTTTGACGTGTTCGTGGCATTGACCTTCACGCGGTCGAGACGAACACCGAATTCCGCCGCAGCGATCTGCTGCATTTTTGTGTGAAGTCCCTGACCCATTTCCGTGCCGCCATGGTTTACGAGGATGGTTCCATCCTGGTAGATATGGACAAGAGCTCCGGCTTGATTGAGGAATGTGGTTGTGAAGGAAATTCCGAATTTCACAGGGGTGATCGCGAGGCCTTTCTTCCGAAATTCGTTCGCGGTGTTGAATTCATTGACCGCAGTCCGTCGTTTCTGATACTCGGACGACTTCACGAGTTGCTCGTAGATGGTGAAAAGCTTGTTGTTCTCCACCGTCTCGCCGTAATGGGTCACGTTGTTTGTTTGCAGTCCGTAGAAGTTTCTGTAACGGATATCTGCGGGATCCTTCTTCAAATATCGGGCAACGCGGTCGATCACGGCCTCGATGAGGGCCATTCCCTGGGGGCCACCGAATCCCCTGAATGCTGTGTTGGACGGAAGATTCGTCTTGCAGACCTGACCTTTCACCGAAATATCGGGAATGAAGTAGCTGTTGTCGCAATGCAGCATCGCCCGCTCGAGGATGGCAAACGAAAGGTCGATGGCAGCTCCGCCGTCGCTTGCGAGGTCAAGCTCCGCTGCAAGGAGTCTTCCCTCATCGTCAAATCCAACTTTGTACCGGGAAAGAAAGCGGTGGCGCTTTCCGGTCATGATCTGGTCGTCGTCCCTGAAGAGCCGGATTTTCACGGGACGTTTTGTCGCGTGACAGAGAAGCGCGGCCCAGCAGGCGGTATGATTCGCCTGCGTTTCCTTTCCGCCGAATGCCCCGCCCATCCTTCGGACTTCCACGACGACTTCATTCTTCCCTATTCCAAGAAGCTCTGCGATGAGGGCCTGTGTCTCCGACGGGTGTTGTGTGGAGCTGAAGACGTTGATCTCCCGGTGTTCACCGGGAATGCAGAGGCAGGTTTGAGTCTCGAGGTACCAGTGCTCCTGGGCGCCCGTGCGAAGTTCCCCCGCAAGAACATGAGCCGACTTTGTAAGAGCGGTCTCCGGATTGCCGCGCTTCATGAACCGGGGCGGGCCGAGGAAACTCCCTTTCTCAATCGCTTCCTCGACAGTGAGAACAGGTTCAAGAACATCATACTCCACCCGAATTGCGCGTTGGGCTTCAAGGCATGACTCCGTCGTCTCGCCCGCAATCAGAAACATCGCCTGTCCTGCAAATGTCACTTCCTCGACGGCGAGGCAGAGTTCGTCCCTGTGAACGGGGCCCATCTGATTGGGGCCGGGTATGTCACGCCAACAAAGCACAGCATGAATCCCCCCAACTTTCTTCGCTGCACTCAAATCGAAGGACTTGATCCTCGCGTGAGCATGCGGACTGTATACCACGCGTCCGATGAGCAGCCGTTCGTCGGCGAGCATGTCGTCAATATAGACGGCTTCGCCCGTGACATGCTTCTCCGCAGACT
>JBARRO010000090.1:0-9620 GCA_049644265.1 Bacteroidota bacterium | reverse complement strand
CTTCACGACTGGTTCAGCGGTTGGACAGGAACGAATAGACGTTGTCTACCTCAAGAACGGTGATGTTTTCAAAGGAATCATCATCGAAAACGCGCCGAATGATTATGTGAAGATCGAGCTGCCGGGGGGTTCCGTGTTCACCATCAAGTATTCGGACATCGTGAAATTCACAAGAGAGAGGCCCGTCACCGCCCCGCAGTATCAGCAACAATCTCAGCAGCAGTTCCGACAGTCGGAACCCGATAACCAGCCGGATGTGCAAAAAATGATGTACTACGAGCGGGACAAGAGAAGCTCGGGGACAGCGGTTCTCCTTTCACTAGCGCTGACAAGCTCGGGTCACGCCTACGCGGGCAACTGGGGTCGGGGCTTGTTCTTCGCGGCGGGTCGTGTTGGGGCCGCCGTTCTCGCCCTCACTGCAGGCATCGAAACAAGAAACCATTCGGATTACCTGGGGTATGGTGTATACTACGACTATCAGACCACGGAAATCACAGCTCTTTATTGGGTTGGATTGGGCGCCGTTGTGCTCATCGGAATCTGGGAGGCAATCGACGCTGCAGCCGAAGTAGATCGGTATAACGAAAAGCTGTACAATAAAATGATGGGATCGAGACCCTTTGGACTGAATATTGTGCCGGGGAAGAATGGGCACCCGGAGCTCAGGTTTTCGTATTCGTTCTGATTGGAGAAGTGAAAAGTGAGAGATGAAAGGTGAATAGAGAAAGGTGAAAAGTGAGAAGTGAAAAACAGTGAACTGGAAGCAGTGAATAGTGAAGAGTAAAAAGAAAATCTCTCTTGGAAATCCACAAAAAAGTACCCGTCATCCCCACATGTTTCAAGTGGGGATCTGATCCTTCCTGGAAACCACGCCAGTCGGCCCGGTTTAAGTCAGATTCCCGCTAGAAGCATGCGGGAATGACGACTCCGGGGATTCGCATCTCAATGGAGGTTTATCATGCAAGCCAAATCCATGCTGCTCTTCTTCGCCTTGCTGTTAATTCTCGCCGGCTGTGTCCGATCCCTTCAGCCGCTCTATACAGCCAAGGATCTTGTAGCCAAACCACAGGCCATTGGGACGTGGATTGAAGCGGATGGAGAGGAAACGTGGACGTTCCGTCAATCGGGCCCGCAGTCCTATACGATGATGGGAAGCAAGGGGGCACCGGGTGATACCGCTCGATTTGACGCGCACTTCGTGCAGTTGGGAAAATTTCTTTTTCTCGACCTCCTTCCCCAAAAAGAAGGTCTGGCCATGAAGAACGACCTCTACAGCTTCCAACTTGTCCCGGTCCATACCTTCTGGAGAATCTGGATGGAGGGCGACACATTTCGGCAGGCAATGCTCGACAACGACTGGCTGAAAAAGATGCTGGACGAGGGAAAAATAGAAATTGCACACGAGCGGCTCGACGACAGCATCGTCCTCACAGCCCCGACAAAAGAGCTCCAGCTTCTGGTCCTCAAGTACGCCGAGGACGAAAAGGCATTCCCGAAACCCGGAGAATTTCGAAGAGTGAAAGGTAAGTAGTGAACAGTAAACAGTGAACCGTGAACAGTAAACAGTAAATAGTAAATAGTAAATGGTGAATAGTGAGAAGTGAAAAGATATTAGTGAACCGTAAACCGTGAACCGTAAACCGTCAACCGTAAACAGTAAACAGTGAACTCGTAGCTGGTAACTGGAACTGACAACTCGAAACCCTAAACTAGTGCCACCTCTAGAAAGTAATCTTGTGGTTCATACTAAAACCTATTCAAAAAAGGCAGTAGTGCCGCTCCAATTTGTACTTCTCAATAGTTACCAGATACAATCTTACTTATTGGGAGCGGCACTAGAAACTCTAAACTCGAAACTGTCATCTTTAACATTCAATCTTCAATTTTCAACTTCATCATAATCTACAATTGACAATCTACAATGGACAATTGACCGAATGAACATTCTTCTTGTTTACCCGAAGTACCCTGATACGTTCTGGAGTTTCAAATACGCCCTGAAGTTCGTCTCGAAAAAGGCGAGCTTCCCTCCTCTCGGCCTCCTGACCGTTGCCGCAATGCTCCCCTCAGACTGGAATAAGAAACTTGTCGATATGAATGTCTCTGCTCTGAAAGACAAAGAGCTGCTTTGGGCTGACTATGTGTTCATCAGCGCCATGTCGATTCAGGAAGAATCAGTTCGCGAAGTTCTTCGGAAGGCAAAAACCCTTGGAAAAAAGGTCGTCGCCGGAGGACCGCTCTTTACGGCTCGGCGGGAGGAATTCACCGATATCGATCATTTCGTTCTCAACGAAGCGGAGCTCACACTCCCGCAATTCCTCAGCGACCTCGCAAACGATCGGGCCCGGCCGGTCTACACCACGGACCAGTGGGCCGATGTGACGACAACTCCGCTTCCGCTTTGGAAGCTTGCCCGCCTGAAGGAATACTCCTCGATGAATGTCCAATATTCACGGGGTTGTCCCTATGATTGTGAGTTCTGCGATATCACCGTTCTCTACGGCCGGGTACCGCGGACAAAGGAGAAAGAGCAGATTCTGGCCGAGCTCGACAACCTGCTTGCAGCCGGATGGAAGGGCGCTGTCTTCTTTGTCGATGATAATTTTATCGGCAACAAGACGAAACTCAAAAAGGAAATCCTTCCCGCGCTCATCGAATGGACCGAGCAGCACCATCACCCGTTTGCCCTCTCGACAGAAGTCTCGGTCAATCTTGCCGACGACGAGGAGCTTATGGCCATGATGGTCCGCGCAGGGTTCGATGCCGTGTTCGTCGGAATCGAGTCTCCCAACGAGGAAAGCCTTGTGGAGTGCAAGAAAATCCCGAATAGACATCGGGATCTTCTGGCAAGCGTCAAAAAGATTCAACGCGCCGGATTGCGTGTGAACGGTGGATTTATTCTGGGATTCGACAACGACCCCGCGGCGATTTTCGAGCGACTGACTGCGTTCATCCAGGAGAGCGGGATCATTACAGCCATGGTCGGACTCCTCAACGCGCCCCGCGGCACACAGCTCTACCAGCGCTTGCTCAAAGAAGGACGGCTGCTCCAGTCGATGTCGGGAGACAACACCGACTTTTCGATGAATTTCATCCCGAAGATGAACCCGGAAGCCCTTCTGGACGGCTACCGGTCAGTCCTGAAGTCCATCTACGCGCCGAAACAGTACTACGCGCGCGTGAGAGAATTCCTCAGAAATTATCAACCGCCCGAAGTCCCCTCCGTTCGCATCAACATCGTCCATATCAAGGCACTCCTTCGGTCGATGGTCATCCTCGGAGTCATCGGCAGGGAGCGCGTCCAGTACTGGAAATTGTTCTTCTGGTCGTTGTTTACCCGGCCCCGTGTCTTCCCTCTCGCAATAACCTTCTCGATTTACGGCTTCCATTTTCGCAAAGTGTTCGAGGACCAGATCGCGCGATTCTGATGGTGAACGAAAAATCTGGCAAGGCCCTCACATGGCTCGATTGGAGTTTTCTCGTCGCCTTGAGCGTCGTGTGGCTTTTCGTGTACGCAGGATTCTTCTTTCCCGGCCGCTCCACATTGGCCTACGGCGTCAACCCGACACGAATTCTCTGGGCCATTCAGATGACCGGCCCTCTGGTCTATGCCGGCCTGGTGATTCTCTTTCTCGCCCTCCGCCGTGGAAGGGTCGAACCGGGCGCTGCTGCGCTCCTCCTCACGGTCCTCTGTGTCGGCTTCTACATATGCTACGGCGTTGCGGACGTCCTGTACCAACGGTGGTTTGACCGGCACAAGGTCGAATACCATCCGTATCTGCAAATCACACCTCCCGACGACCGCCGTGTCGATAGCGTATCGCCCGGTACTATTGCAATCTTCTGCCTCGGCGGATCGACGACGGAATTTCCTGACAGCAGCGGCCGGGACTGGCCTTCGCGGGTCGAAGAGATTCTTCAGACCACCTACAATCTTCCCAACGTCAAAGTCTATAACTTCGGAAGGCAATGGTATACGTCCCTCCATACACTCATCAATTTTGAAACAAACCTGCGGAAACACCACCCATCGATCATCCTCATTATGCAGTCAGTCAACGACCTCTTGCAGAATGCGGATTTCTCGTACTTCAGCCATGGTTCTTTCCGGGAGGACTATGGGCATTTCTACGGCCCGGTCAACAGAATCGTAAACCGCAGGAGTCTGTGGAATTACCTTCAGGATGTTGTGCGAGGATTGTGGTACGCACCGCCACGAAAGGACGTGACAATGGATTATTTTGTGGGATTGAAGGCGTACGAGAGGAACATGAACACCCTGGCGGAGCTGGCGGGTCACGACAGTACCATGGTCGTTTTTATGACCGAGCCAAGCCTCCTCAAGCGGGATATGTCCCCGGAAGAACAGGGGGTAATCGGAATGACGCGCGTAGAGGCAGTCAACGATACGATGGGATGGACGAGCCAGACGGTGTTCAACGGGATGGTGCAGTACAACGAGGCCTTACGAAGGATTGCTGCGCAAAGGAAAGTTCCGTTGATCGACCTGGAGAAGGAAATACCGAAATCGTTGGTGTACTTCAGGGACGAGGTGCACTACAGAGATACGACGTTTTCTGTCATGGTGCCCTTTATCGCAAAGAACCTGGCCTCCGTTGTTAAGAGCATTTCACAGAGGACACTGAGAAGAGCAGAGCACACACAGAAAAGATAATGAGGGCTGCGTTGTTAGAAGCGGTTCACAGAGGACACTGAGAAGAGCAGAGCACACAGAGAAAAGATACTGAGGGTTGCGTTGTTAGAAGCAGTTCACAGAGGACACCGAGAAGAGCAGAGCACACAGAGAAAAGATAGGGTGAGTTAGGCGGTCTTAAGAGCATTTCACAGAGGGCACAGAGAAGAGAGGAGCACACGGAGAAAAGATACGGTGAGTGGGGCGCTGTTAGAAGCATTTCACAGAGGACACAGAGAAAAGATAAGGAGTTGGGTTTTGGGTGCTCGTAAGATCTTTCTGCAATGTCTTTTCCCCCTCAAGAAAAGAGCAGAACTCTAAACCTCTGCTATTCTCGTTTTTCCTCTTTGAAATGTATCCTTCCCCCACAAAAAAAGAGCCCTAAACCTCTGTGAGCTCTGCTTGTCTCCTCTTCTCTCTGTGTAGTATCTTTCCCCCCACCAAACAAACAGAGCCCTAAACCTCCGTGAGCTCTGCTTTTCTCATCTTCTCTCTGTGAAATGTTTCTTCCCCTCTAAAAAAACCGAGCCCTAAACCTCCGTGAGCTCTGCTTTTCTCCTCTTCTCTCTGTGAAATGTTTCTTCCCCCCACAAAAAAAAACAGAGCTCGCAACCTCTGTGAGCTCTGCTTTACTCTTCTTTTCTCTGTGAAATGCTCTTACGCCACGACGAGCTTGCCCTCCAGCTCAGCGTAGATTGCGCTTAATCGTTCGCGCTGCTCTTCGACGCACGGCCTGATCGATGCGAGATTCTCTCCTTCGTATGCTTCACTTTCTGCAACCTCGAGGCAATAGTTCATGCCGTCCTCGAGATTTGTCTTGAATTCCTGCAGGTTCTTGATCTCCTTCGGCGAGTCTCCGCATTTCTGCACAAGCTTCTCGAAATAATCGACATACATCACGACTTCCTTCGCGAACATGTGCGGACGCTCCGGCGGGACGAGGGAAGGGCCGCGTCCATAAATATGATCCACCATTTCCTTCAGAGTGTAGATTCTGTCGAACCATGCGATGTTCGGCCCGGGACAGATGGCCTGGGGGGAATTTTTCTCGAGCGCAATGCCGAGGGCGATCATGGCACCATTGCCAAGGTGGTCGCAAAGACATGCCTTGTCGACAACTCTGTCGGCGAGCTTGTCCTTTTCGCTGTCGGGAATGTCCATGGCAGCGATTTCGACGAGCTTCTTGTCCTGATATTCGGAGGATGCGAGGCAAATCGGATTTTGTGTGTACTCCGTGTTAGAGACCAGGAATCCTTTGGGACACGCAGACCCTGGTGTGCCCTCGGCGACTTTCGCCCGTTTCCAGACCTCGGACCCGGTCCGGCGCACGTTGTTGAACGGAACGCCGAGTGGTGAAACATCGCTGAGATACAAATCTTCTTCTTTTGCCCGACGCAACAATTCCCGCGTTGCATCGTCGACGCACGTTGCTTCCGGCACAAGCAGAAACGGGCTCGCCCAGCCGGTCAGATCCATGCCGAATTGTTCCCTCATCCTCCGCGCTTCGCCATGATTGCCGATCCCGCCCTGAACCGTCACCAGGGCCCGGTGCTCGGCCGCAATCTCAGGAAGCGTCCAACCCATCGACTCGTAGAATCTCGCAACCATCGGATGAAACTCTGCCTGGAGTTGCTCACGCTTCTCCTTGAACTCCTTGAGAATCGAGGGCAGGAGGTAGCCGTTTGAGGCAAATGCGTGTCCGCCGCAGTTGAGGCCCGATTCGATCCGAAACTCGAATACTTCCAACCCCTTTTTGGCGAGGACTTTTCCCTGAATGAACGCAGAACGGAAATCGCTGACCTTCAGAACGATCCTTTTTCTGATCTCTCCGACTTCGCTCCGGTAGAAATCCCGGAAGCGCGTCATGTAGTTGAACAAACTCTGGTTGATGCCGGCGGAAAACACGATGCAGGATTTCAGGCCGCTGTTGGCGTAGCCCCGTAGCGCCGCCTTGGCATCGGAGAATTCGTCGCTGAGCGGCATTCCGCTTTTGTCAAGATTGATGCGGTCCAGCTTCACCATAATATTGACATCGATCGAACCCGGCGTCATCTGCGCCGTGAGGTTATTCCCGGCTTCGTCCCTCTCCGGTCCCGGACGCATCCGGAGAAGTTTGTGATAGGCTTTTCGTAACGGACTCTCATCGGGGAGCAGCTCGAAATACTTGCTCTTGTCATTGGTTTCGAAAAACGGAAGAGCTTTGAGGGCTTCGAATTTTATGCGGACAATTTCCTTGACGGTGTCGAGATAGGCCGTGATACGTTTCGCCCGGCCGTCTTCTACGCTCTTGGGAATTCGCTCGTAGGGTAGGTCGAATTTTTTGCTGTAGTGTTCCCGGATTTTCTCAACGAGAATATCATCCACGATCGAAATCACGGAGGAGATACCAAGGTGGGCAACTCGAATGGGCGTATCGACGGAATGTCCTGTCCCCATGACAGGAATATGAAACAGGTGGTGGTATTGATTCATGCCGCCCGGGCTCCCCTAAGAATGATGAAATGAACAGACTTTGTAATATAGCGGTTTCTCAAGCCAATAGAACTAGAAATCTTTTCGTGCGAAAAAAATTGCTGACAGGTCGTAGGTGAAAGGTGGTAGGTGAATGACTCAAAATAGGATTTTTTCAACGAATTGCGCGATTGCGGGCGAGGAAGTGAGTCCGGGGGATTCGATTCCGATAAGGTTCACGAGCCCCTCGAGGCCGCGCTCGCGTTCATTCACGATGACAAAATCCCGCGCAGGTTCTCCTTTGCGCTGCAGTTTCGGCCGGATTCCGCTCATGTCCGGTGACAGATCTTCGTCGTTGATTGCGGGGAGAATGCGGCGGATCGACTCCGCAAACGCTTGCCGCTTGTTATCGGAAACAGAGTAGTCGAGACGGTCTCCGTCGACGTATTCGATGTCGGGACCGAACTTCAACCTTCCTCCCCAATCGAACAGGGCATGGACGCCGAGGTTTTCGTTACCCGGAACGGGATAGACGAGTCGCGAAAGGAGCTTCGCCTTTGACGGGACAACCGAAAAGTACGAACCTTTGGCGAACGAGAGACGATACGCGGCCTTGTCGATGTCGATTCCCGCGAGGGCGGCCACACGGTCGGAACCGAGTCCTGCTGCATTTACGACGATTTCGCTCGTAAACGCCGAACGCCGACCCTGCTCATCGATGGTTACGGAGTACCCTCCATTGATCTTCTCAAGCCCCACAACGGGAGATCGATGCTGGACCGCCCCGCCGCGATCGAGAGTCGTGTGGTAGAAGTGGTCCATGAGTTCATGAGCGCTGACGACGCCCGTCGAAGGAGAAAATATTGAGCCGACCGTGTTAATATTTGGTTCAAGGTTTAAGGTTTCTTGTTTGTTAAGAAGTTGGAGCTCAACCCCGTTCTTAAGACCGTTTTCATAGATGGTCTGCAGCTTTTCCCGCTCGGCTTCATTCGTCGCAGTGATGATTTTCGTGATTCTCTTGTGCGCAATGTTGTGCTTTTGGCAGAGGAAGTAGAGCAATTCCCGGCCTTCGACACACAACGTTGCCTTCAGTGAACCTGGCGTATAATAGATGCCCGCATGGATGACCTCGCTATTGCGGCTGGAGGTTTCCATTCCGTATTTCTCGTTTCTTTCAAGAAGAACGAGGTTGGGATGTTTTTGGGAAAGCTTTGCGGCAATCGCAAGCCCGACAACACCCGCGCCGATGACGGTGATTTCAAAGTCGGGCATAAGGAGGAGGAAAAGAGTGTCGGTCTGTGAAGTGAAAAGTGATAAGCAATAAGCGATAAGTGATAAGTGATAAGAACCTCTTATTGCTTTTCACTTATCCCTTATCGCTTGGTTTCCTAATCTACCACCAAATTTTCCCGTTTCCAAGAACCCCGACGTCTGTTCTCCCTCATAACATGGTTCGACCCTTCGCCAAGCTCAGGACAGGCTCCGCTCAACAACCTGATCCAGAATAACGGCGTTGTGAACGACCAGAAAATCTACAACGGGATAGACATGTACTACGGATCCAGCGGGACCCCCTACGGGAACACGGTCGAAGGGAGTAACTACGGTCTCTATTGCGACACTCAAAGCTGGCTTTCGGCCACTGATCACGGAACGGAAGCAAGGAACACGGTGGATGACAACAACTACGGCCTGGTAGCGTACGGCGGCAGTGAAATAGACCTTGGAACGATCATGGGGGAGAATATCATCGGACGCTGCAATAAGATATTCGGCAACGCGTCCTACGACGTTTTCGCAAACCAGGAATCCTACATTTTTGCCGACGCCAATTGGTGGGAGGAAGACGGACCAGCGTTTGGGGCATTCAACAATAGCTATGTTTATGTTGATTATTGGATGTCAGATCCGGACGACTGTAATTCTTACTACTTCTCGGGGTTCACGGCATCACCTGCCGCCCAGGACGCCTCATCTGCCGGAGAACCGCAATCTCCAGTCAACGCTGATGCGGCGAATGAACTGAAGGCGGCAAAGAGAGCGACCGAAGCGAAAGATTATTCAACTGCTTCGGCACATTACGAGACGTTGCTCGCTTCAGGGAGAACCGAGGCCCAGAAACTGGCACTATCAGGATTATTTCAACTTCAACGAGCTGCAAATGACCCGTCTTACCTCTCCCGCTTCGAGACATTTTCTTACAATTCCGGCGACGTCGGCAGGGTTGCATCCGAGATTCTTCCTATAGCGTACTTGCGGGCAGGGCAAAAAACGGATGCAATTCAGGCAGCGCGAAACGTCTGCAAAAAATTTCCCGGTTCTGAATCGGAAATGAACGCATTGGTTTTTCTAGCTTCGATAGGGGAAAAAGAATTCGAAGGCCATTCTGTGATGAGACAAATCACAGAAGGCTATGGATCGAAGCTTAACGCAGGTATCTTTGCAGCCTTGGGCGGATACAGCGCCGCACCAGAAC
>JBARRO010000089.1:0-8975 GCA_049644265.1 Bacteroidota bacterium | reverse complement strand
ACTCCCCAAGCTCCACACCAAACCAACGAGTTCGTGTGAAGGATCTGAATTGACGTAATCTTCTTTCCCGCAAAGTATGTATTTGCTGAAAGCAACCCCGCCTCCATTATCGAAATCATGGTCGCCGGGACGAGTAGAAAAAGATCGACAATTCCCTTTCCGTGGGGTCCGAGATACCGGGAGAGAATCACTTGACTTCCCAAGCCGGCGAGCAGTGAAATGACCTGCCAGCGCAACAGCGTCGGGAGAGTCCTAATAATTGGCTGCGGCATAAACGTTGCCTAACACTTCATGATTTGCAGCAGGAAATGATTCCATTATGCGCGTTGCCTTGGTTTTTGGGCCAAGGCTCCATACAGACCCTCTAATTCGCGGACGAGCATCTCTCGACTGAAGAATTTCTTTACTCGTTCGTTCCCCGCTCTCCCCATCCTCTGCCCCAAAGCTCGGTTCTTCAAGAGAAGAGCCGTCTTTTCGCCAAGGTCTATTGGATCGTTGGGTTTCACAAGAAATCCGGTCTTACCGTCAACAATCACCTCGGGAATTCCGTCGATATTCGAGCCTACAACTGGTTTCCCGCATGCCATTGCCTGGACCATGGAAAGCCCGAGACATTCAATGGGTGTGCAGCTCGGAAATGCAAAGACATCGCAAGCAGAGAAAAACAATGGAACCAATTCCTCGGGCTGAGGTCCGAGGAATTGCACATTCTGGTCCACATTCATAGAGCGGGCTAAATCCTTTAGAGACTGTACCATCTGATAGTCTGGACCGACAAAAAGAACCAATGCATCTTTCACTTTCCGGAGGACATGGGGGATCGCTTGCACCAGAATGTGCGGACCCTTCCGAGGTCTGATCTGCCCCAGGAAAAGGACAAGCGGACGATTTCCGAAGCCGTGAGTTTCGCGGACCTTCTCTCTATCGAGTCCCAACTTGTACGATTTCGTATCGACCCCATACCGAGTAACCCTCACACTCCCCTGTGGGGCGCCAACATACTCGAGCTCACGAGCGCAGTGTTGACTCAACGTAACGATGAGATCACACTGACCCAAAACGTAACGAACAAAGGGTCGATAATCCTTTCCAAGCTCGTCATGTTGGACCAGTTCTTCTCTGTGCGGAACTACTTCGCCAAAGGTTGACTGTACAGTCTTTTTCCCGTACTTCCTTGCAAGATACAAAGCCACGTATCCTTGCACCCACGGATAATCGTAGGCATGGATGATTTCAATCTTCTGCGTTCGAAGAACAGACTCCCCTGCCTCAATCCAGCCTATCATCGAGGCCATCGTTTTCAGCAGGTAGAGAACGGGTAAGTGAGAATTCCTTACAACCGAGATCCAGAACGGGATGTGCTTAAAGGCCTTGAGAACCTTTGTCACTCGCGTGAACTTCGAATAATGAATATGCACACCCTCCTTCACATAAACAGCATGGTCCTGCAAGTCCTTAGGTTTCTGGTCCGTAATGGTATGGACTTCAAATTCGTGCTTGGCGAGATACGGCAGGGCGTGCGCAAGATAGGTCGCAATGCCGCCATACGGTGGTGGTAACGGTCCATTGATAATAAGTAATCCAATCTTTCGCGAGTTCATGCTGCCTTCGGCTCAAGTGTTCGCATAATGCGCTCCACATTCGATACCCAAGTGTATTTGCCCTCTACGTCTTTTCTCGCCTGGGCTCCCAATGTTAGCCGGAGCCCCTCGTTTCCTGCAAGCTTCAATACCAGGTCGGACAGTTGATTCACATCGCCGGGTTTCATCAGTAATCCGTTGACTCCGTCCACAATCGTCTCTCCGATCTGTTCCAGATCGCTTGCGATAATTGCTTTCCCCATGGCCATATACTCGAAGAGTTTTGTCGGAGATCCGAAAAATCTCGTTCCGTCTTCGAAACCCAGGTGTGGAGAGACCAGGGTGTCACAGGCCGCCAAATATCGTGGCACCTCGCTGTGGGGTATCGATCCGGTAAATATAATCCTGTCATGAAGGGCAAGCTCTCGTGCACGCCGTTCAAGCTCCCGGCGTAAATCTCCGTTGCCCATGAAGATGAAACACAGCTTTCTGTTCTTCTTTACAGAAATAACGGCAGCATCAAACAACGTTTCTACTCCGTGCCATCGTGTGAAGGTTCCAATAAACCCGACAGCAACTTTGTTCCGTAAATTCAACCGGTTTCGGATTTCCTTTCCCGAAACAGCCGGACCAAACTCCAACGGGTCAACGCCGTTTGGATTAAGCAAGAATTTGTCTTCGTCAATTCCATACGGCGCAAGTTGTTGCTTTACTCCTTCAGAAATTACGGCAATGGAAGTCGACAGCCTCAAAGCAAGCGACTCACAACGCCCGGCCAAATCAGGAAATACAAGACGACTCCAGTGCTCTCTCACCCACACTTCTGAAGCGTTTGCTTCAAGAACTATCGGTATGTTTGCTTGACTTGCGATCTTTCCGCCGCTGAAATTGAAAACAGAATGTCTTTGATACAAAAGACACGGACGAAATTCCGACACCAATTTGGGGCCCAAACGACAAAGTTGCCGATTGAAATCCATGAGTTGAAATTCGTCCAGGAATTCGAGCTCCGTTGATGGCTGAACTGCGATTTGGACGACCTCGTGCGGAAGAGTCTCAAGTCTCTTGTCAGCAACATACACGACGCGAAATCCAGACTTCACAAACGCATTGATCATCCCTTTGGCGTGAGAGACCGAGCCGCCAGTCTGCAGGTGACCGCCTAAGTCCGTTCTGAGATAGAGAACTGTTCCGCCGAGCTTCATGGGCCCCGCCGTACGACCGTTCGACTTTCTTTGAAGTCGAATTACGAGGCCATACATCCAGAGCAGGAGCACCATCCCCAAGAAGCATCCTTTTACGAGTTTGGGAAACAGGTGGATCCACTTCCTTGACCTCGAAATTACGAGAAACAAGGAATCGTCCGTTCGAAGATATCGGGCTTCAGCCTTCCCGAGGCCAATGAGCATCTCCGTGCTCAATTGACTTCTCTTGACAGCCGAATTGTTCAGCGATCCAATGATGGCATCCCATCGACGCTCCCGAAGCCTGCTGATCAAATACCACACAGACTTGCCCGCAATATCGTGTTTCGCCAAAACGACAATATCCAATTCGGGCAGTTCACCGCGCAACGCATCAATAAGATCAACATCTTCAAACGGGACAAGAAGGACCTTCTTCGCTGAAGAATGTTGAAGGGAGCTAACAAGGTCGGAAATTGACAGGCGGGCATTTTTAGCGGAAGGGAACATCATGCGTTTACTTTGTCCCCTTGATCACGAGCCAAAATCCCCACCACCAGGAGAAGAGGGCCTGATTAAGCACATTGGCAATCTTTGGTAGTTTTCGCCGATAGGGATCGACCGTCGTCAGCCGAAGATTTTTAAACTTGCGGAACATCAGTTCAACTTCCGAGCGAGAATACGCTTTACCCAGAGGATTGCCATCACCGTCGTAGATCCTGACCCAGTTTTCCTTCTCATCTTTTCCTTTGCTCGAAAAACCGGCGAGCGCCGCATACATTGTCCCCAAAGTTACGTGCATCGATTGCTTGTGATAGAGCATGATAATGATTCTGCCGCCAGGCTTAAGGACTCTATAAACTTCATCAACCGCTTTGGGTGTATTGGGTGTGTGATGAAGCACTCCGAAGGAGTACAATACATCAAACGAATTGTCCTCAAAAGGAAGTTTCTCCGCATCCGCAACCATCGTTTCGACAGCGAGATTATTGAGCTTGAATCGTCGCTTGACGAGCTCAACACTGGCAGGAGTGAGATCAACCCCCGTGACCAGAGCGCCTCCGCGGGCAAACTGCAGAAGGTCCGTCCCAAGTCCACAGCCGATTTCAAGAAGTTTCTTTCCTTTGAATCCATCGAACTCCATTACCCGACGCATAAAGGGCTGGGTTTCGTACCGAAATCGTTCAACTTCTTCATAGAATTCTTTCGATCCTCGTTCCAGGTGCGTAAACTGTGTCCCGCATGGGTTCGCATTCCAATACTCCCGAACCTCCTGTTTCAGCCGCTCGTCATCCATCTCGATCATTGCAGACTCTTTCCTTCAATCCAGTATTGATGCCAGAGCGTAAGATTCAGCAAATTCCAGAGATTTTGGCCCTCATTCCGCCGGTGAGCACGATGATTCTCAAGCGTCACCCGGACAAAATCGCGGTTGAAATAACCATTCTTAACGAACCACGAATTGAGCAGCTTGTCTTCCACGAAACCCGACCAATCGCTCCTCAGCCATTCGCTCACCGGTGCTGCAAACCCCTGTTTCTTCCTGTAAATAATATCGTCGGGGATAATCCCCTCTACTGCTTTCTTCAGAGGGTACTTCAGCTGGCCGTTCTTGATTTTCAGGTGAGCCGGCATTGTCATGCTGTACTCGACCATCCGATGGTCGAGAAACGGAACGCGCGCCTCGACGGAAGTCGCCATGGACATTTTGTCCACCCGCATAAGGAGCAACTCGGGAAGGCGGTTCTTGAACTCGATGTAAATCATTCTTTTCAAATAATCCGCGCCGGGGTCCCGATCCAGCAAATCCTGATGCCACCGATGAGCAAACTCATGAGTGCTCTGCTGGCGTTCGCCCCACCGACCATTCAAAAGAAATTTCTTATGGGACTCCGTGAAATTGATCGCCCCTCCCCAGAACAGCTCATTCCCTTCTGCTGCCTTTCGGATGTAGTCGAGCATCAGCAATGAGTTTCGTCGCTCAAAGCTTCGTTTCACGGATTTGTACGCCGCCGATCGCACAGTCTGAGGGAGGGCTGTGAATGCCTTCCAGAGAGTGTTGTGAAACCTCCATTCTCTCAACATCCACGGATATCCCGCAAACTGCTCATCACTCCCCTCCCCAACCTGAACGACGATGGTACCGTTGTCCCGTGCCAGCCTCGACACAAAATAGAGGGGGATACAGACGGGATCAGCGAGCGGTTCATCCTGATGATAGATAAGCTTGGGGAGAAACTCGAACGCGTCCTTCTGGTCGATGATGACTTCATGGTGGTTTGTCCTGAACCGGGAGGCAATCTGGCGTGCATACCCGAGTTCATTATACTTCTCCAGATCCCTGAACCCTACTGAAAAAGTATCCACCGGTCGATCCATGAGCTCAGCCATCAGCGCCACGTTCGTGCTGGAATCTATCCCACCGCTCAGAAATACTCCGAACGGCACGTCGCTCATCATACGGTCTTTGATCGATTGCCTCAAAATAGTGCGGACCGCGCCAATATGATCTTCTTCCGTCATATGCGCGCTGTTGGCGATTAGTCTCGACTCTCCGACGGGGTTTCCGTCAAGGTCTATCGTAGGCTGCTTTCCACGGGCGACGGGGTCCCAATATTGTTCCTTCCTGATATTCCCACCAACATCAACCGTCATCCAATGACCGGCCTCGAGTTTATGAATGTCTTTGAACATCGTCATTGGTGCCGGAGGAATCAGAAGAGTGAGATAG
Organism: Bacteroidota bacterium; assembly: GCA_049644265.1. Taxonomy (GTDB): domain Bacteria; phylum Bacteroidota; class Ignavibacteria; order UBA10030; family UBA10030; genus JBARRO01. The sequence goes on along the minus strand of JBARRO010000089.1, from coordinate 3,480 downwards.
TGATTCAACGCCTCCTCGTCCAACTCCTTGTGAACGTCGGGATGCAAGAGGATCGACTTGATCTCAGATCCGAAAACAAAGGTACCGTTGGCAAACGTATAATAGAGAGGCTTGATACCGATTCGATCCCGAATAACCACCAACCGCTGCTTCTGTTCATCCCAAAGCGCTATGGCAAACATCCCCAATAACTTGTGGACAAACTCAATGCCGTATTCCTGATACAAGTAGAGAATCGTCTCTGTGTCGGATCGGGAGCGGTAACGATACCCCTTTGCCTCAAGCGATTTCCTCAGGGTTAGATGATTGTAGATTTCCCCATTCAGCATCATTGTGACATTCCCGTCGGGTGTATGCATCGGCTGGTGGCCGGCCGGAGAAAGGTCGACAATGGCAAGTCTGCGAAATCCGAACCCCAGCATACGACCAGGACTGACGAATGTGCCAGCGTCATCAGGACCACGGTGTTTGATGGAGTCAGACATCGTCACGAGCAACGATTCTTCGACCGGTTTGCCGGAATTACCGTAGTTTAATATGCCGCAGATGCCGCACATGAATGGGAGTGAACAGGTGTGTTGGGGTTGAGAGTTTAGAGTTTAGGGTTTCGAGTTTCGAATTTTGAGTTCAAAGTTCGGTCCGCACTCCACTTTTTCCCGTAGTCAAATCCAACAAACGCAAGAGCGCCCAGGATGAGAAGGTTCATTCCGAGGCTGAGGTTTTTCCCAAGGTAGAAGCCAGGGGGCTCAAACTTCATGATAAGTCTGTGGGAACCTTGAGGAATCACGACGCCCCTAAAGAGATAGTTCAGTCGATAAATCTTCGTTTCTGCACCATCGACAAAGGCTTTCCATCCTTCCGGATAGTATGCTTCGCTCAGAAACAAAAGGTTGGTTCCCGTGGCCGTCACCTTCAGTTCCAAGTCCTGAATATGGTAGCTTACGAAGTCCGCTTTCGCTTCCTGTTGGGGCGGATCAATCTGAACCTTGGGATCATCCATGAGATACGCAACGTCGGAGGGATTAAATTCCATCCCCTGAATCTTCTTCAGAATGTCCAACCCGCCTGCCACTTCGTAGCGATTGACAAAGAAAGCCCTCGGGGCTGAAGCGCGACTTATGTAGACTTTATACTGTTGGCCGCTGTAGACCAGTTGGAGAATCTGACTGGAATCCGGAGTGTCGCTCACGATATACTTCACATTCATCAGCTGCCAGACCAGTGGATTTCCGGGTCCCGCAACCTCCACCATATCCTGATACGCCCGCATTTTTGCACCATGATATCCGTACGCACTCTGGATCCTCCAGTACGCCATGGTATTATCGTATGGCAGTTGGCCGTTGACGAACGTTAGAATTCGAAACTTTGACGAGTCCTGTTGGAGAAACCGAACATAATCGGGAGCAGAGAAAACATCCTGCTGCTCTTTTCGGTCCCTTGGATCCATCGGACGGAAATCAATTCTCCAAAGGTCGAAGAGCGTAACACCGACGAGAATGACCGTCAGCGTTGAAAGCCTGATGGTGTTCTTCCAATAGAAGAAGAACGCGCCAAACGTGACAAGGATGAACGCCAGCGCAAAATAGAGGTCTGTCACCACCGTATCGACAACAAAATTGTAGAACTCGGAAACGATTGGAAGTTGCCCGTTTCCGATTGCCCGTGCGACCTGATTACCAACCTCCTTCAGCGGGAAGAAGCTTGTGTAGATATCTTTGAATGCCCCTCTGGCAACGATTGCGAGTGCGAGAAAACCGGCAGTCCCGTATAAAAAGTATTTCCATTTCTTTTCCGACTGCGGATTGAGCGACCGCTCTTTTTCATCGAGCAGCGAAGCAACACCATAGGCCGCAAGAATGGGGACAAAAATCTGAACGAGCACCAGGATCATTGATGGGATTCGGAACTTGTTGAATCCCGGAAAATACTTGAACATCAGATCGTAGATCAATGGAAATTCCCTCCCAAATGAGACCAGGAGGGAGAACACAATCGTTATTGCCAGGTACTGAACAAACGGCTGCTTCCTATTCCGAAGGAAACCAAGGATGGCCAATGCGAGAATGACGACCCCCATGTACTGTGCCCCATCCGTAAAGACCATCGGCCCCCAGTAGGGATTGAACGAGATCCCCTTTCCGTATACCCCATCGTATCGCAAATGGCCGAATCCATACCAGGTGGGTATGACAAACGTCATCATCTCTCCGGGAGAAAACGACCAGCTCGTTGCGTAGTCATAGTCAAGTCCCCCCTCCTGTGTTTTCATCTCCCCCTTTTGTACAGAAGGAACAATGGGTGCAGCACCACGCATGGAGTACGGATTGTATTCCCACACCGAAAGATATTTATCGGCATCCATCGTAACTGCAAGTCCGGAAGCAAGCGCGAGAACAAGTCCGGTCTTCACGAGACTTTGCCAATCTTCTTTCTTGACCAAATTCCGGACGATAAAGTAGAGGAAGTAGATGCCAAGCGCCAGATACATGTAAAACATCATCTGGACATGACTTGGCAGGAATGAAAAATGAAGAAGAAGAACGAGGACAAGGGCGAGTTTGAAGTCAAACCGCTCGCGGAGCTTTTCTAGAATAAGGAAGATGAACGGGAACATGGCCATCACTGCGATCTTGGTGTTATGCCCCACCATGATCCAGATGATGATGTACATTGAGAATGTCGCCCCCAGAGCCCCAATGAGCGCGGCAGTTTTGCTGTTGACCTTCCCGAGAATAAAGAAATACATCCCGATGGCGAATGCCGCGTAAAAGAACAGGACCCAACCAGCCGGAGAATTCAGAAGCAGAAGCTGGAACAATTCCGTCGCCCTCGCAAGAACTGTCGCTGTAACATCAAATGCGCGGTCCCCAGCCGTCATTAAGCTTCCGTAACTCGGCATTCCGCAGAAAATGTACGGATTCCAAAGAGGAAAAACTCCCGCGTCCTTCGCATCCTTGAGGAACGTATCCCAGCTGTGCGATGCAATGTTATCCGCCGCAAGGAATGTCTTTCCGCCAAAGATGAGGGGGAAAAAGAAAATGACCAGGCTGAGCAGAAGAACGCCGATGGCGGTGGCATGCTGATATTTCGGGGGAATAAACGGAAATTCCTCACGAACCTGTCGTGTACCGGTTCGTCCTTGCTGAACTTTACTCATTGTGGGGTTCGGCTAGTGGCGGGATTCGCGCTGAGACTGAAGATAATCGAGCAATTCGGCCAGCCGATGGGTCACTTCTCTTCGTTCGTACTTCCTCATGGCTTGCCGGTTAGGGCTGAATTTTTTCTTATGGTAGAGAAAATTCCCATAACATTCAAGAAATGCAGCTTTGATGCCCGGTATATCCTGATTGTGCACAACAATTCCCGAATTGGTCTCGCGCACAACTCCCGCTACTGCCCCTTCCGGAGCGAGCGCGATGATGGGACGTTGCGCCCCAATGTACTCGAACACCTTCCCGGGGACAATCTCATCGCTGT
>JBARRO010000088.1:0-50213 GCA_049644265.1 Bacteroidota bacterium | reverse complement strand
CCCAAAGGGCTCCTGGGTTCGGGATACTATCTCCATATTGAGCCGGGGGAAGCGTTTGTGGGGGGAGGGATCTACATGCCGGACAGCGAACAGCTCAAGAAAATCCGAAAGACCATCGCGGCACAAGCGCAGCAGTTTCTAGAAGTGGTTAACGACAGGAAGTTTAAGAAGCGGTTTGGAACAATCGGGGGCGAAAAGCTCAAACGGATCCCGCAGGGCTACGAAGAAACCCACTCCATGGCAGAGTGGCTAAAACTCAAGCAGTTCTTTGTTGGCGTTTCATGGCTGGAATCAAAAAGCTTCCGGAGTTCATTTGTCGACGATCTCGCGGCAGCGTGTGAAGACGCAACACCCCTCGTCCGGTTCCTCAACAATGCCATTCTCTGATAATATTTCAAATTTAAAATAACGCACAGCCAGTCTGGCTTCCCCGGCCGATCCCCTGTATCAGCCGAGATCCCGCTCCCGCTAGTTCCCGCTAGTTCCCGCTAGTTCCCGCTAAATCCCGTAGGTTTTCGATCCTCTTTCGGTCCCAACTACTTCCGGCGTCGCCGTCCCTTGCCTGTCCGATACCTTGAGCGAAATTCTTTGAGAGCTGCACCGGCGATGTCCGCCGCCAGGGTTTCCGGGTTGAACAGATAACGAACCTGTTCGGCCGTGTCGATCCCTGCAGTCTTCAGCACCCGAAGGATTTCCCGCTCCCTGTCGGAAAGCCGTTCCCCCGAGAGCACGGTCCCCGTGAGGAGCCAATGGACATCGCAACCCATCTCGATGAGCCGCAGGAACATCTTTTTTCCCGGCTCCGATGAACCCGAGAGATAGCGATTAAGGTGTTGCGTGGAGATGCCGAGGCCTGTCGCGAACCGGGCTTTCCATCCGTGCTCGCTTCCGAACTTAGACTGGCCGAACGAGGCCAATCGGTCGGCAATCGATGAGGCAGTTTTGGACATCAACAAAATTGTTTATGACACTCGTTGACAATGAAAACAAAAATGTTTATGTTGAATTGATGGGGGCATTGTCAACTTGTGGACACTCATGATATGAAAAACTTCAGCCAGAGACAAGGCAGAAGGCCTCTTCATATTCGTGTTCAGGTGAGGATGCTGGAAAGGGGAATCAGCCGTCGGTTCATCATGAACAGACTGGGAATGTCCAAAAGCCTTTTGAGTAAAGCGCTCAAGGGAAAACGCAAAGCGGCGCTCCAAAAAGTTGCCACGTTGGTTAAGTCGCTGTGAAAAAAGTCACGCATTTGAATTGTTGGATTCAGTAAGAATTGGGGAAATAACCACCAGCCCGATCAGCGTGTCTGGCGGGCAAGAAACAGGTATCACGCAACGTCATTTCCCCGTTTAAGAGCCCAGGCGTGCCCCCAGCGCCTGGGTTCTGTATTTTTCACCCCTTCCCCAAACGTCCAACAAAACCGCTTCCCGAACCGAGACTTTCTTGACAATCGGGCCATTCCTCGGTATATTTCAATAGAAAATCAGCGGGTGAGTCCCATTTTCACGGGAACGCCCTCTTTTTGTTTTGATCGACATCGATGAAATTGCAGGAAACTATGAGCGAAGCACCGGTCCGCGTGAGCAATCAACCTATCGAAACCATCGAAAACATCCCAACAACCCTTCCCGTTTTGCCCCTTCGTGATGTAGTGGTCTTTCCCTATATGATCTTTCCTGTCCTTGTGGGGAGAGAAAGCTCCCTTCGGGCGGCAAACGAGGCGCTTGAACGAGGGAAGAACATCCTTCTTGTCGCACAAAAGAACGCAGCCACAGATGAGCCCACGCCTGATGATATATACCGCGAGGGGACCGTGGCAAAAATCATTCAAATGCTGAAACTGCCGAACGGGCTTATGAAAATTCTGGTGGACGGCGTCGTCCAGGCGAGCGTCAAGACCCTCCGGCAGACAAACGGGTTCATGGAAGCTGAGATCGTTATCAATAAGACGGACCCCCCGGGGGGGCGCGAAATTGAAGCCCTTGTCCGCCACGCATCAACCCTGTTTGCGGAGTATGTTCGGCTGAGTCGCAACATCCCCCCCGAAATTCTCATGGTTTTCGAAGGAATCAAAGAGCCCCAACGCAAAATGTATTATATCGCTTCGAATATTCTTCAAAGCGTCGAGGTCAAGCAACGCATCCTCCAAATTCAACATCTGCGCGATCAGCTCTATGAGCTTTCCAAGACTCTGACTACGGAAGTCGATATCCTCAAGATCGAAAAAGACATCGACAATAAGGTTCAGGATAACATCCAGAAATCCCAAAGGAAATTTTTCATCCAGGAGCAAATCCGAATCCTACAGGATGAACTTGGAGATGAAGAAGCTTCTCCTGAACTGGCAAAGCTGAAAGAGCAAATTCTCGCGGCAAAAATGCCGAAGGAAGTGCAGGAGAAAACCCTTGAAGAGTTCAACAAACTCAGGAAGACTCCGACCATGTCACCCGAATTTACGGTGACACGGAATTACCTCGACTGGTTGATAGCTGCCCCATGGAGCAAGCGCACCAAAGACGATCTCAACATCGATCACGTGAAGAACATTCTGGAGGGAGATCATTACGGACTCGAAAAGCCCAAAGACCGGATTCTGGAACACATCGCCGTCCTGAACCTGGTCAAGGAAATGCGCGGCCAGATTCTTTGCTTCGTCGGACCGCCGGGAGTGGGCAAAACGTCGCTCGCGAAATCAATTGCCCGTGCGTTGGGCAGAAAATTCGTCCGGATTTCACTTGGGGGAGTGCGAGACGAAGCAGAAATCCGCGGCCATCGCCGAACGTATATCGGCTCGATGCCAGGGAAGATCATTCAATCGATGAAACGCGCGGGAACCGTGAACCCCGTCATGCTCATGGACGAGGTGGATAAGATGAGTATGGATTTCCGCGGGGATCCTTCGGCCGCGCTCCTGGAGGTTCTCGACCCCGAGCAAAACGTTGCGTTCAACGATCATTACCTCGAGGTCGACTATGACCTGTCCAAGGTCATGTTCATTACAACCGCAAATGTTCGCTCCATGATTCCGCTTCCTCTTCAGGACAGAATGGAGATCATTGAGCTGCCCGGGTACCTCGAACACGAAAAGCGCGAAATTGCAAAGCGTCATATTATCGGGAAGCAACTGAAGGAACACGGATTGAGCGATAAGGAAGTGCGATTTGAAGACGCGGCAATAACCAGGATCATTCAGGAATACACACGCGAAGCCGGTGTGCGAAACCTCGAGAGGGAAATAGCCTCGGTGTGCAGAAAAGTTGCAAAGGATCTCGTGCTCTCCCGGCAGAAAAATGGAAAAAAGGAGGCGCGGAAGACGATAAAAAGCTTTACGGTCACGCCCGAAAGTATTGAGAAGTATCTTGGTGTTCCCAAATTTCGAACGAAAGCGGCTGAACGGGAAAAACGCGTGGGATCTGTCACAGGCCTTGCCTGGACAAGCGTTGGCGGAGATATTCTCAATGTGGACGTCACAATCATGCGGGGCAATGAACGGCTGACCCTGACGGGACAGCTCGGTGATGTCATGAAGGAGTCCGCTCAAGCCGCACTCAGCTATATTCGTTCCAACGCCAAGAAATTCAAAATTCATCCGGATTTCTACAAAGGGCGCGAGCTCCACATCCACCTCCCCGAGGGTGCAATTCCAAAGGATGGCCCTTCGGCAGGAATAACGATGGCTATGGCGATTATTTCTGCGGCCAGCGGGCGACCCGCCAGGAACGATGTTGCAATGACCGGAGAAATTACACTTCGGGGCAACGTTCTGCCCATCGGCGGCCTGAACGAAAAGCTGCTTGCTGCCCAGCGGAGCGGAATCCACACAGTCCTGATCCCGAAGGAAAACGAGAAAGATTTAACCGAGATACCGGAAATGGTGAAAAAGGGATTGAAGATTATTCCGGTGGAAACAATCGAAGAGGCAACCCGATACGTGTTTTCGGGAAAGAACAAAGCACTCAAGCGGAGAAAGTAGTGGATTTTCTGTCCAGACTTCTGTATTCTTCTCCTGTTCCCATTCCGGCATCCTCATTGAAACGGTAATCTAAGAATCATGTCCTACCAGGTCACAGCGCGTAAGTGGCGGCCCATGGTGTTTGAAGATGTGGTCGGCCAATCGCACGTCACAAACACCCTTCAGAACGCCATCTCCACCAATCGGGTGGCGCATGCGTTCATCTTTAGCGGAACGCGAGGGTGCGGCAAAACAACCACCGCGCGGATCCTGGCGAGAGCCCTCAACTGCCTTTCCCCGGTCAAAGCAAATCCCGACAACGCCTGCGAGATCTGCCAGGAAATAACGAACGGCCGAAGTCTCGATGTTATTGAAATCGACGGCGCCTCGAATCGCGGCGTTGAAGAAATCCGCAATCTCCGTGAGTCGGTCCGTTATACGCCCACTCGTGGGAAGTTCAAGATCTATATCATCGACGAAGTGCACATGCTGACAAAAGAGGCGTTCAACGCACTTCTCAAAACGCTTGAGGAACCGCCCGCGCACGTTGTCTTCATCTTTGCCACCACGGAGGTTCACAAGGTTCCGATGACGATCCTGTCGCGATGCCAACGGTTCGATTTCCGCAGGATTGCCGTCGATGAAATCATCCGCCGACTGACCTTCATCGCAAACGAAGAGAAGGTGCGCATCGATGATGATGCCCTGATGATTATCGCTAAAAAGGGAGACGGCTCTCTTCGCGATGCTCAAAGTATCTTTGACCAGGTGCGCTCATTCTGCGGGAACGAAATCAAGACAGACGATGTCCAAAAAGCTCTCAACGCTGTTGATCAGGAGCTGTTCTTCAGAGTGACCAGCCTGTTTAAAGGCAGGGACACGAGGGGCGCGATCGAATTGGTCGAAGAAATCATGCGAAACGGCTATGATCTTCGTGAGTTTGTCAGTGGCCTGGCAGAGCACCTGCGCAACATTCTCATTGTTTTGACCACCGATTCAGCCCAGCTGATCGAGACCTCAGAACCGTTCAAAAAGCGCTACAAGTCAGAGTCAAGTCAGTTCTCCGAGCAGGACGTTATCCGGCTCATCAAGAGCGTCAACGATTTGGAGCAGTCAATTCGGTGGGCTCCGCAGCCGCGTTTCAAGCTTGAAGCTGCGCTGGTTCAGATGATTAAGATGGAAAAGTCCGTGCAGATCGACGACCTTCTTCGACAGCTGGACGATCTGAAAAAAAAACTTGAGGGATCGAACGGCACGATAACAAAAGAAACGCCGGGTGATCCGACCTCTCGCCAACTGTCGAGCGAGGTGAAAGTAATCGGCTCGGTCAGTGCAGGGCGATTGAAGACTGCGGCGGCGATGAGTTATTCGTCATTCATGATTCCCGCTGCACCAACCGTACAGTACCAGAGTCATCATCCCGCCGGTTCCTGGAGCCCCATTGCGGCACCGGCCGAACCAGCCCAGAACCCCGTCGCCACCACGCAGACAATGTCAAACAAGGACGCTGGTGCACAATGGAGCGACTTTGTCAACGACGTGCTGAAGACGAAGATCGCGGTCGGTAACTCACTGCGTGAAACACGTCCGATTGACATGAGAAACGGACTCTTGCGGATTGGTTGCCCGGATGAGTACCATTTCTCCACACTGAAACGCCACAGGGAATATCTGGCTGAGGCGTATCATAAACTGACCGGCAAAAGAGTCAGCGTCGAGCCGGTGTTAAACCCATCTCAGCAGGGTTCTGGAGCAAACCCTGTGGAAACACAGAGCCCCGAGATTTCCAGCAAATCCGGGAACGGGGTTCACCCGTTGCTTGAAGTCCTCCAGCGTGAGCTGGGTGCGGAGAAAATCGAGTAACGGCGCGCACAGCCGAGGCTTGACACTGCCGCGCATTTGTTGTAATTTAATCATTGAACAGTTCAAGGACCCGCGAAGAAGAGATACTTGTTAGAGATTTTCTTGTTGTGCGAAACGCTTCATCTCTCTAACGCCCGGGTCCCCCGCTGAATACTCAGACCGAATTTCGCGAAGGACGGCGGATTTCGGTTTTTTCATTTTATACTACTTGCCAATGAGATTCATTACAAAAATAGCTTTATCCGGCATGTTTGCAGCATCACTCTTGAACGCCCAAACCGTCGCGAAGTACGCGGGGGAGTTCATGGCCATCGGTGTCGGAGGAAGGGCCCTCGGCCTCGGCAGTGCATACGTTGCACTTGCAAACGATGCAACGGCCGGATACTGGAATCCCGCGGCTCTTGCCCGGCTGGATTATCCGGAAGTGATGCTCATGCACGACGAGCGGTTTGGAAGCCTGCTGAACTACGATTTTGGTTCGGTGGGGATTCCGTATGGGACCGATGCGAGCCTTGGTATCACGATCCTGCGGCTTGGCGTTGACGGCATCCCCGATACGCGCAACGCCTGGCTTGACGCAAACGGCAACGGACGATTCGACGATGACAATCGTCCGGACTACAACAAGATTACCTATTTCAGCTCCGCAGACTGGGCCCTCTACCTGACCTACGCACAACGCTCATCGGAGGATTTCAGCTACGGAATCAACGTAAAGCTCATTCGCAGAAATATTGCCGAGTTCACGGCCACGGGGGTTGGATTTGACCTCGGCCTTCTGTACTCCCCTGCCCCAGATCTCTATGTTGGGTTGAATGCACAGGATATCACGACAACCTTCCTGGCGTGGTCAACAGGAACAAACGAACTCATCACCCCCACACTCAAGCTGGGAACAGCCTACTTCTTCGAGTTGTTCGACGGCCGGTTCGCTCCCGTGTTCGATGTGGATATCCGGTTTGAGAACAGAAAATTTGCCTCGGTAGCAAACGTCGGACCCATCAGCCTTGATCCCCACCTGGGCCTGGAATTCGATTTCAAGAAAACAGTGGCGCTCCGTGTCGGATACAACGATATCAAACAGCTTACGCTCGGAGCCGGGCTGCACCTGAGAAAACTTGATGTGGATTATTCCTTTGCGAGGTTTGGGCGGGAGAACAACCTTGGAGACACACACCGCATTTCTCTGAGACTTATGCTGCAGGCGGAACAATACGCGAGGGCGAAGGAGTAAACGACCATTTGAATGGAAACAGAAAACCCCGCCTTGAACGCGGGGTTTTTTGTTAAGAGATGATGAAGGAAATTATTTTGTGGTCATCACGAAGACGCCATTCCAATCGTCGGGTGGTGGCGTGAGTTGGTAGAGGCTGGCACGCTCCTGATAGATTTGCGCCGAGTAGCAGGAAGGATCGAGTTGATGGGCCTGGCTCATGTATGCGATGGCCTCCTCCCATTTCCTCTGACGATACAACTTCAAACCTTCATGATAGAGCTCGATAGATTGTTTCTGGGCTTCCGTGAGAGGCATGTCTGACTTTCCAAGGAGCTCGAACACCTTAACCGGCTCAGTCTTTCCCTTAACCTGAATCAGATCCAACTCCCGAACGACAACCTTGCCCTTAACATGATTGTAGGTGAACTCGCTGATCATGATGTTTGAGTGATACTGCTTGTTCGCGCCTTCCAGGCGTGAAGCGAGGTTCACACTGTCACCGATGACAGTATAGTCAAACCGGTCTTTGCCACCGATGTTGCCCACGATCATCACGCCGGTGTTGAGTCCGCAGCGTGCACTGAGCTCGGGCCTTCCTTCTTTCTTCCACTTCGGCCGCAACTCCGCCAGTCGTTTCTGCATTTCAAGCGCTGCGATGCAACCGCGGTAGACGTGGTCTTTCTGCGGCATCGGGGCTCCCCAGAAGGCAATAATGGCGTCACCGACGTATTTGTCGAGGGTTCCCTCATATTTCAGCACAACGCTCGTCATCTCCTCGAGATATTCATTCAACAACTCAACCAGTCCTTCCGGCTGCTTGAAACTCTCGGAGACGGTCGTGAAGTTGGCAATATCCGAGAAGAACACGGTAAGCTCACGACGATCTCCGCCAAGCTTGGCCTTATCCGGGTCGTTCGCGAGCATGTTGACCATCGTGGGGCTGAGGTAATGTCCGAACACGTTCTTGATCAGAGCTTTTTGCTGGCGTTCGGTGAGATACTGATAGACTGCGGTGCCAAAGTAAGACAGGACGATGGCGAAACTCGGGTTGACGATGTTGACAAGAATTCCGTTTGAGGAGAATGTGAGAAGCGAAAGCTCAAAAACGGCTCCGATGAGGAGCAGGACAATGACAAACGTGCCGATCTCGATGAGCCAGACATAGCGGAAGTGGATCTGTTTAATTGCATAAAGTCCGAAGAAGGACCCGATGGAAAGCAGGAGGGTGAGAACGATTTCTAGCGAGGGGTCGATCTTCTGAATGAAATTGCCGTCGATGACGTTTTGGATGGCCGTCGCATGAATCTCCACCCCGTGCATCGTGTAATTGCTTTTTCCCTGGTCGACCTTTGGAATCGGCACATTGTGATAGTCCCGCTCTTCCGGCATGGTCGAGCCGATGAGGACGATCTTGTTCTTGAAAAGCTTCATGGTGCCTTCGTCGAACTCATCAAGCTGCTCGCCCAGCTCCAGCTCATCCTTCGTGCTGAAGGTCTCGTCGTTGATGACCTGGCGGAATCCGATGTATCGGAATGTCTCAACTGGTCCGTAGTAACTGAGCATGAATGACGATGGATCGTATCGCGGGATATCGCGGTTTTTGAGAACGAAATTGTCGCCCGTAATTTTGACACGAGTAAGTGGCTGGAGATTGTAGTATCGGTTAAGCGCCGCAAACGCAAGCGTAGGTGTGAGGTTGTCGTTCACCGTTACCATCGGCAGGTACCGACGGCACACATCGTCACGGTCTTTGATGATGTTCACAACCCCGAGCTGCTTGTCGACATCAAAGAAGACGTTGTCATATTTTTGCTCGATGGAGCGAATTTCATACTGTTCGGATATTGCCCCCGTCTGCGATTTTACAGCAAGCACCACGTTGTTGTACTTCTGGAGCGTTTCGCGAAGAACGGTATCGCCCCGCGAGGGTGATTCAAAGGTCATATCAAATACGATTGCCCGCGCGCCGGCCCGGTTGAGGTTTTCAATCAAGTGGGCGTAATACGAACGGGGGAACGGAAACTTCTCGGGCATGGCCTTGAGGTCCTCGTCCGAAATTCCAACAATGACCACATCCCCGTTGTTTTTCATTCGATTTTGAGTTGCCTCGTCCTCGCGCTCATAACGGCTCTGGTACCGGATATCGACGGTCAGAAGGTCGATGTTCTTCAGAAATGTGAGTTCGAAGAACCATCCCTGTGTTACGATGACAACAAACAATCCAATACCAAGCCCGATGCCAAGCTTGATAAGAAGGGGAAGAAATTTCTTCTTAAAGTCGTACGATGTCATTTCGATTGATTCCTCAGAAGTTGAAGCGGTAGATGAAGCTCAGAATGGTATCATCGCTCTGGCCCGTGTTCCTGATGAAATCAAACTGCAGCGTAAAGTTATGCCTGAGATAGGTGTAGTCTGCGCCCGCCTGGAAGCTCGTCCGATTCAAGGCCCCGAACGCCGGCGTGAAGACTCCCGTGAGACGCAGGTTATCATTCAACATTCGGTAGAGGCCACCGAGACTGACGATGGTGTAATTGAAGTCTGTCGGAACAAGGAGACTGTCTGTGTTGCGCGGATGCGCCGGATCGCCGCCGCCGTAGAACGACATTGATTCGCTGTGGTTCTTGCTGTACACCACCGACACGGTTGATTGAAAGGGAATCTTGAAGTTAGAGACGAGGGAGCCCTGAACAAAGTAGTTGTTCTGGTTCTTCTTGAAGAATGTGTTGTCAACGCGGTCGGACAAATTAAAGCTCATGGCGAATGTATGGCGAAGTCCGGCAACAAAGTCGTAGCTCGTACCTATGAAGTACCTGTTCGTCGTTTCGTCCGCAGATTTTGTCACCGTGGCCGAGTCCGGTCTATTCACGAGAGCGTTCCGCGTTGTATTGTCCACATCGGCATTCCTGCCAAATTGTCCGAATCCGATCTGGAACGTCGGAATCTGCGCTCCGAGGTTCAAGGAAAGGGAGGTATTGATGTTCGAGTAACTCGTTGTCACTTCCTTGGTATTGGCAGTGTTGTCGTTCTTTTGCTCGACAGAAACGCTTAAGAACACTCTATTGCTGAACATTCGGAGAAAGTCTGAGACCTGAATTCCCTGGATGTCGGTCTGCAAGTACTCGTTGCCGAATGATTTGTACGCTGCGCCACGCCGGAAGAACTGTGCACGGAGGAAATTGTTGAAATAGTTGAGAGACAGGATGCTCTCCATCGAAACCCCCGGCAATCCGGTTGCAATGGGATTGATGGGTGTGAGATTCTCATTGACCGTGATGACGTTGTTCGCAAGGTCGGCGAGCTTCTTGAGGTCGTCATAATCCTTGTTCTTTTGAACTGAATCGCTGGCCCCCCGTGTGCTTTGACGGAGCGAATCAAACGTCGCATCTGTAAAACCGCCTTTGGAAATATCCGTATTGAGGATTCCCAGCGACGCCTGGGTCTCCCATTTGACATGCTGGTCGTCGAAAGCGATCGTAAGGTCGGTGCCCGCAACGAGGTTTTCCTGCGGCAGGATCCCATAGTTGATCGACCCAAGATCATCTTTCGCTTTCATATAGGTAAATCCGAGTTGAAAGTTCTCACCGTTCCCAAAACTCGGTCGCACAGCAAAGAAACTTCGCGTGTAGGTTCCCGGTGCAAAGATGTTGTAGCGAAAGAAATTGCCCCGGTTGGCGGAGTTTTTAGGCCTGGAATTGACCGAGGCCGTGTCGGGATACGTGGTGTCGGAAAGAGCGAGCGTCCCTTCAATGGCGCGCTCGGTCTGTCCAAAAGTCGCGTCGAGGTTGAAAAATCCGAGGGTCAGGTTCCCCGATACTCCACGAACACGTTTACCACTGACGATCAGACTGGGGAATTTCGGGAACGCATCCCCGACCTCAACTCTGAGGTACTTTACGTCTCCGTAGAACGAGAAGCGGTTCTGCGGTTGGCGCTCGGGTCTGTCCTGATTATCCAGATGGATGTTCGCTCCGAAGTTGGCGAAGCCGTAGGAAGCGTCGGTTCGTACGTCGCCGCGCAGATATGTTGTGGCCCCGGAACTAACGTTTTCGTTTCGATACTCCAGCTGCGCAGATCCATTTGCCTGCAAGCGTGCTTTTTCCTCCGCAATAGCTGCTGCGGTGGACAACCCAAAGCTTGTTTCGATACTATGGTAAAAATTTCCCAGGGTATCCCTGAGTTCTATTTTTAGGAAATGAGAACCGAGGTTCAGGGGTCGGGAGAAATTCTTGGGAGAATAGGTGATAAGATCGTCGAATCGAATTGCATCTCCTGAGACATCGATGCCGTCGAGGTAGATCTTCGTGGCGGCAGGGTTTACAGCATCACTTGCATTGAAGAGAGAGATTGTAACCGCCAGGTCCTCAACCGCAACGATCTCTCCCGGTTCGGGACTCAGGAGGACAGCCTCTTTATCTTTTGGATTCTCGGGGGTGACGTTGATTTGTGCCGGTGTTGCCTCCGGACCACGATCACTGGGGACGCCAGGCTGACTCTCTACCACGGGATAAAATTCCTTTTTCCCGCCATCGATATCGACTTGCACAAAATACTCGACGTAGGGCGGGCGCACAAATTCTGCCGGCAGACTCACTGTGGCCGTGCGTCCGGCAATGAGCATTTCGAGCTCTTTGTAGTCGCTTTCTCCAAACGACCTGTACTTGAGAGTGACTTTTTGTACGGACGAGTTCTGCGCAAGTTCAACGCTAATCGACACCGGCAACTTCTCCTTCGCTGGGGAGACGGTGACTTTTGTGATCAAGCTGGCCCCTTGAGCGGCGAGCAGACACGGCACGAGAACAAAAAGGGCAAAAAGCCTGCGAGGAACGGAGAAGTTCATGACAGCCTCATGAATGTTTTGAGAAAAGGAAAAGCTTTGCTGGATGGATTCCCCCAAAAAATAAAAGCGGCAGGATCGTCAAATCCTGCCGCAAAATGTAGGAAAACTGTTCGCAGGAAGCAAGAGTTCCATGCGCACGTTCTTGTTGCTACTGCTGTATTTTTATGATGATCTTCTTTTGCTGACCGTTCACATCTTCCCCATAGATAATGAGTTCTTTTGTCTTTTGCTGGTCACTCACTCCGCCGCCAGTCCCGCCTCCCGTTGTTCCGCCGCCAGTTCCGCTGCCACTTGTTCCGCCGCCCGAGCCTGTCGTGAGGTTTGAGTTTGAAGACCCAAGGTTCTTTTCGTCTTCGGAGGAGTTACCGACATTGAAGTTCTTTCCCTGAATACGACCCGTTTGGCCATGGCCGACATCCTGAGATTGATTTGTCAACAGATTCGTGTATGTCGCCAGCCCTTCAGTGATGACGAGCATGCCGGAGCTATCGACGTCAGAGACAAAGGCGCCCTCGGTTCCGCGAATCGACGCCACGGAAATCGGGGAAGAGAAGCGAAATTGTTCCTTCTCCTGCTTCTTCACATTAAACTGAAGATTGCCCTTCTCGGTATACACGTCGCGGTCAAGGATCTGCTTTCCCTGCACCTTGCCCGTGATCGTCACGATCGATTTCTGCCGGACGATGATTTTTGTTTCATCCGCGAACTTGATGATTGCAGCGGAGCCAGCATCTGTGCGGACCTGGTAGCCCGACTTCAACCGGTCGAGAGGAATCGCTTTCTGCCATCCGGATGTTGTGCTGGCGTTCTTGGTAACGTCCCGGACGACCTTCACAAGAATGGCCTGAATGTCCTTCTTATCCTGCGGAGCCCTCCATGCCGGGCTCATCGCCAAGAGACTGGCCACAAGAATGAAGGCGAGGATTTTTGAATGTTTCATTGTTGGATCTCCTGAAGTAATTTCAACGGTCCTTGGGAACGCGCTATTCAGCGCGCGCCTCTTTAACATTCTGTTCAGTCAGTTGGTTGGCAAGTGCATTCAGTTCGTCTGTCGTCAGCACTTTTCCATCGAGCGTTACCCGGTTGGGAATCCACCCGAGACTCTGAAGTGTTGCGTAGGTGCCGGAGACGTTGCTTCCGAGGTTTCCAAGCAGACGCTCGACAGCACGGGCAAGCGGATTCTCAAGAACAATCCGGAACAGCTGAATTTCACTCCGTCGGGTTTGCGTACCGCGGTTCGTCGTGACGTTGGTTTCAACAAACCAGTAGTAACTTTTGTTTTGCTCGAGTCTGCGAGAAGCATCGACGGGATACGTAAGCGTCGTCGCGCCAACGAGCTCTTTTTTCAGATACGGCACGCCCGTGATTGCTTCCTGGGGTGATCGGTGAGTGGGCAGCTTCTCGTAGACATACAGAGTATTCGTTGAATTCGGCGACGTCCAGGAGAATGACGGGAGCGTTGTCGGTACAGCTGCGCCGGGCTGCGGATCAATCAACGTCACAGAAACTTCGTTGGGGGAACTGTTCTTGATTGTAATGGTGCGTCCACCGCGGCCAAGAGCCGTTGAAAGACTTGGAGAACCAGAACTCGCCGAACCCTTGGGGAGCGGAAACGCATAGACTTCAATTCTGTAAATACCTACAGGAGCCGTCGACTGACCAGAGTTATTAATGAGGTCTTCAAGGGTTTTCCTGCCGGGTCCTTCTACATAGCCGGCTGTCCCGTTTTGAATCTCAAAAAATCCGGTTGATTCACCCTTCAGGTCGTTGGAGGAGAGTCCGAGTCGCTCACCCGCTCCCATCGGCCGGCCTAATCTCTTCGAGATCGGCTCAGACGCAATTGTTGCCAAGAGCTCCTGACCTTTACCGGTCAACTGGATCGAGGCCTGCGCCCAGATCCAAAAATCGACAGGGCCATTCGTCTTGTTGATGATCTCCCCGGAAAAATCCGGAATCGATTTTGCAAGCTTCTGTGTCGCAAAGTCGATATAGTCCGTAAGGTAGAGAACGTCATAGTTGAATGCGGGAAGGTTGATATCAATCTGATTCTGCCGAGCGTGGCTGGGAGTTGCATAAAGCCCAAGGGCCACCAGCAAGAGCCAGAATGTGCCAAACCGTTTGACCTTCATGTGTAGTTCCTCCTGATATAAGTGCATGTAGTACCAAATTACAAGCGGGGGCTCTGGTCTATGGTGACTATTGTCACACGGAGAACACGTTCAAAAATTGACGATGTCATTATAGAGAACGAAGGCCATAAACACAAGGAGGAGGAACACGCCCGCTTGTTGGATGGCAATCTTCACCTTATGGGGTATTTCCCTCCGAAACACTCCTTCATAGACAAGAAACACCAGATGTCCGCCGTCCAACGCTGGAAACGGAAAGATATTTAACAAAGCCAGGCTCATGCTCAGAAGAGCCATGAAACCGAGGAAACTCGCAGCTCCGCTTTCCGCAGATCTGTTTGCCATCTGGGCGATTTTGATCGGACCACCCACAGACTTGGCAAGCGAAGTCTTCCCGACAACAATCTGAAAGATGTTCGTCAAAAACAAACGACTTGCGACGACAACTTCATGAACTCCTGCCGGGAGTGCGCCAAAGAACCCATACTGAACATGAGTTACGGGGCCGTTGTAAACTGCCCCAAGCGTAATTCCAATCCGTCCTTCGGACGTCGGGGTCACCGGCACGTCAAACCTCTGCGATCCGCGCTTCCACGAAAGAAGGATTTCCTTCCCGGGGTATTTTCGCACCGTTTCCGGGAGCGAACCGTAGCTTACAGCTTCCTTGTTGACGGCAAGGATGGTGTCGCCCGGTTGAAGCCCGATCTGTTTCGCCGGCTTTCCCTCGTCGACTGTCGCAACAACGGCGATCAGTCCTGCGGGGAGAATACCGAATCGCTCCTCCGAGAAATCCGGGATATCCGCCCGCCGAATGGGAATCTGTACAGTCGCATTGTTCCTGCTGACGGAGAATTCAAGGTCGTTTCCCATGTTCTCCGCATACACGAGATTCTCAATCTCATCCCACTGTGTCACGGATTGTTTGTTGATCGAGAGAATCTTGTCGTCCATGCGCAGGCCCGCTTTTGCGGCGGGGCTGTTCGGGATCACATATCCAACCTCCGTGACGGGTCGGACAATGCGCCCCTCGTGGTAAATGATCCCCCAAAAAATTGCGATCGCAAGCAAGATGTTCATGATGACGCCGGCAGAGATTACCACCATCCTCTGCCAGATCGGTTTTGAACGGAACTCCCAGGGCTGAGGGTCCTGGTTGAGAAACTCCGTATCCATACTCTCATCCACCATACCTGCGATCTTCACATACCCGCCGATGGGGACCCACGAAACGCAATAATCCGTTTCGCCGATTTGTTTGCCAAAGGCACGCGGGGGGAACCCGATACTGAATCGATCAACCCGCATACCAAACATCTTCGCCGCCAGGAAATGGCCCAATTCATGAATAAAGACCAGAATCCCGATCGTGACGATGAAGTAAAATACTGTGCTTAGAATTTCCATGTGGTAATTTTTACAGGGTAAATAAGGAAGAATGCGCCCGGACCAATCCAGACAACCGGTGCCAACATCACAGCAACGTTCTCACAAAGGTTCGCGTAGTTCTGTCCGTCTCTACGATATGATGCAACTCCGGCGATGCATGCACCTGGTGAAATTCGATCGACCGCTCGATAAGCTCGGGGATTTTCTGAAAGGCGATCTTTTTGTCGAGGAATGATTCGACAGCGACTTCGTTGGCCGCGTTCAGGACAGCCGGAGCAGTGCCTCCGAGGGAAAGCGCATCAAACGCCAGCTGCAGACACTGGAACTTCGACCTGTCGGGTTCAAAGAACGTCATGGATTGCAGAGCCGGGAAATTCACCCTGCCACCGTTCAGGAACGAGCGATCGGGGTACGTCAGGGCATACTGAATGGGAATCTTCATGTCCGGAAGACCGAGTTGGGCTTTGACAGAGCCGTCAATGAACTCCACCATGGAGTGGATAATTGATTGGGGATGAATCACGACATCAATCCTCTCCGGCGGGATCCCGAACAACCAATGGGCCTCGATAACTTCCAGTCCCTTGTTCATCAAGGTCGCCGAATCGATTGTGATTTTGTTCCCCATTTTCCAATTCGGATGATTCAGGGCTTGTTCGACGAGAATGGTGTGAAAATCCTCTTTCTTTGTGTTCAGAAACGGCCCCCCGGACGCAGTGAGGATCAACTTCGCGATATTGGATCGATCCTCGCCGGCGAGACATTGCAGGATCGCACTATGCTCGCTGTCGATGGGAATCAGGCGCACGCCATATTCCTGGACGAGGGCGGTCACCAGGCTTCCTGCAGCGACAAGCGTTTCCTTGTTGGCGAGCGCGACGTCCTTCTTGTGGCGGATCGCATTGATCGTCGGTTTTAATCCCGCAAAACCAACTAACGCGCTGATCACGAGGTCAACATCCTCGCGTCCGACAATCTCACAAAGTCCTTCTTCTCCCTCGAGCACCTCTATAGAATTGCCAGAATTGCCGACGAGGCTTCTGAATTCCGATGCCTGATGACCGTCGAGAATCACGACCCCGCGAGGCTTGAACTGCCGCACCTGCTTGAGAAGGAGTTCGGTGTTCTTGTTCGTGGTGAGGTACGTTACGCGAAACTGATCGGGGAGATTCTTGATTACCTCGAGACTGTTCCGGCCGATGGATCCGGTTGCCCCGAGAATTGCAATGTTTTTCACCGAAGAACTCATAAACCGTTATGGGCAAGGTAAGAAAATTCGCCGGGCATGTCAAGAAATGGAGCGGCGTCTGATTTGAACGTGCTCCATTTTTTGGTATATTCTCCCATCAGAACGATGCACATCGCAGCCAAATACCGAAGTTCCCTTCAAGCAATTTGTTGGCGACGCGTCTTTCACCCATGCTTGCTTCCCGTTGTCTTCGGGACGTGTCTCTGCACTGCTCAAACCATTGACGCTATCACGAAATTGCGGCTCGCTCAAAGCTTCGAGCAAGCGGCTGAGTATGAGCGTGCTGTTGCGCTCTACGAGGAACTCTATGCGGGCGATTCGACCAACTATGTAACGTTCGACGGGTTGCGTCGGGGGTATGTGCAATTGAAGCAATACGAAAAAGCGATTCGGCTGCTCCATCAGCGGTTGGGACAGCAGCCGAATGATGTCCAGCTCCTTGCGGGTCTTGGCGGACTCTATTATGAGATGGGAGAGGAGCAGCGGGCAGACTCCTTGTGGCGGTCGATACTTGCCATGAGCTCCGGGACGATCGGATACTATCGGGTTGTCGCTTCACAGATGATGGAGCACCGACTCTACGAACAGGCGATTCAGGTGTTTCTCTCGGCCCGTTTGGCGACGGGGAACGAGTCCGTGTTTGCGGAGGATCTTGCGACGCTCTATAGCGCGCTGCAGCAATACGGTGCAGCGACGCGTGAATATGTAAGAATGGTCAAGGCCGCCCCTGCGCAACTCCCGTATGTTCAGTCGAGAATTTCATCCTACACCATTCAATCGGAAGGCCTGACGGCTGCCTCGGGGGTTGTTTCAGCGGAGGTCAAGCAGGCGCCGAACGACATCGCTTTGAGGAGGCTGTACGCCTGGCTTTCGATGGAAGAAAAGGACATTCGTGCCGCCTACGGTGAATATCAGATTATCGACAAACTGAGCAATGCGAATGGTGCCGAGATATATGCTTTTGCTCAACGGGCTAGTCAGGAGCATGCCTATCGTGTTGCGGCACAAGCGTTCAGGGAGGTCGTTGAAAACCATCCCAACCCGGCAATTCTCCCGGGGGCACGTTTCGGTTTCGCGCGGGCAACCGAAGAATTGAGCCTGGAAACCGACACGTCGGCCGGCCCTCCTCCTGAGTCCCTGCAGAAGATTGCTTCGGGCCCGGTTTCCGAAACCAGGCCCGGTTTTCAAAATGCCATCGCGCTCTACGAGCAGATTGTTGCAGAGTATCCCAACACGGAGCTTGCTCTGCAATCGATGTTCCAGATCGGCATGATTCGTTTTACCCGCTTTTTCGACCTCGACGGAGCGCTCAAAGCATTTGGACTTGCGCGTCAGCCTATCCCGGGTACAACCATCCCGTATGAGGCGATCCTAAAGACGGGGGAGGTGCTGGTTGCCAGGAACAACCTGGAACGAGCAAGAACCGAATTCGACGCGATCGGAAAAGTTTCATTGGTGCCGTATCAGGAAAAAGCTGCATTCAAGCTTGCGGAGATCGACTACTTCGAAGGTCTGTTCGACTCGTCACTTTCGAAGCTGGAGAGATTTTCCACGAGCGTCAATGGCGATCTGGCCAACGACGCTCTCGGGTTGCGGTATTTCATTCAAGAAAACAAATCTCCGGCGCCGAGAGCACTCGAAGAATTTGCCAAAGCGGACCTGCTGGCGCGGCAACGGAAATATTCGGAAGCGTTGGCCGCATTCGCGGACATTGTTGCGACGCATCCCGATGCATTGCTTGTGGATGATGCAATGATGAGGGTTGCCGAGCTCCAGCTTCTTCTCAAGGAGACTGACCGGGCGCTTGCGACGTTTCTACGCATCGTCGACCTCAAAATGAGTATTCTGAAAGACAAAGCACAATTGCGCATCGCCGAAACGTATCGGAATATTTTGAAGGACAAGACGAAAGCCCTCGAGGCATACGAGCGTCTTTTGGCAAAATACCCTCACTCGTTATACGCGGAGGAGGCGCGAAAACGGATCCGGCTGCTGAGAGGAGATCCGATATGATACGGTGGAGGTGCAACGGCAAGCGATGCGATCAAAGCAGATGGAATCCTGCAGTGATTCTTCTCAGCATCCTGCTTCTTGTTCCGCCCAATATTCTTGCACAATCGAAGCTTCTCGTTCCGATGGATCTGAAGCAAACAGACCATTTGAAGTCGTATGGAGTGGCGTTCTGGATTCTCGAGCACAACGGGCAGGTTGACTGGCTGCTGAACTATCGAGGCGGGTCATTCTTGATCGACTACAGTGAAGTTCTTGCGAGAGAGTGCCGGATTCGTGGAGTCCTGTTTGAGCCCGTAACGTCATCCCAGGCCGCCTCTCTGTACGCAGAGGTTCAGCAGGACAACAACAACGAGGATGTCGTGCGCCTTGAGAAAGTGCCCAAAATCGCGGTCTATGTGCCTCCGAACTTCAAACCATGGGACGATGCGGTGACGCTTGCGCTGGAGTATGCGGAAATTCCATATACAAAGGTGTGGGATGAGGAAGTCCTGAGCGGGAAGCTTGCAGAATACGATTGGCTCCACTTGCATCACGAAGACTTTACAGGCCAATACGGAAAGTTCTACTCAAACTTCCGCAACGCGCAATGGTACATCGAGCAGCAACTGTTGTATGAACGGGAGTCAAAGCGGCTCGGGTACAGAAAGGTCTCAGAAGAAAAAAAAGCCGTGGCGCGAGCGATTAAAGACTACATCGGCAACGGCGGATTCATGTTTGCCATGTGTTCTGCGACTGACAGTTATGATATTGCGCTCGCGGCAGAGAATGTCGACATTTGCGATGTTATGTTTGACGGAGACCCGCCGGACCGCAACGCCCAACAACGGCTGGACTATACAAAGACCCTGGCGTTCGAGAATTTTTCCCTCGACATGAATCCCCTCCGGTATGAGTATTCCGACATCGACATCCCGCCCAGCGATCCGCCCCCCATTCGGGACCCGAACACAGACTACTTTACGCTGTTTGAATTTTCCGCGAAGTACGACCCGGTGCCGACGATGCTCACCCAGGACCACGTGTCCATCGTGAAAGGATTCATGGGGCAGACGACGGCGTTTCGAAAAGATCTGATCAAGCGGACCGCCGTGATCCTTGCCGAAAGGGAAGGGACGCAGGAAGTAAAATACATTCACGGGAATTTCGGGCGTGGGACGTTTACCTGGTACGGCGGCCACGACCCGGAAGACTACCAACATGCAGTCGGGGATCCACCAACCGATTTAGCACTGCACAAGAACTCACCCGGCTACCGGCTGATTCTTAACAATGTCCTGTTCCCCGCCGCCAAAAAGAAACAACAAAAAACCTGACCCTGTGCGTATCGCCATTATCTCGGATATCCATTCAAACCTCGAAGCGTTAACCAAAGCGTTTGAGCTCATCGACAAGGAGTCGATCAAGGAGGTGGTGTGCCTGGGGGATATTGTCGGCTATGGGGCGAATCCAAACGAGTGTGTGAGGCTCGTGCGTGACCGCTGCAAGATCGTTCTTCTTGGGAACCACGACGCGGCGGCTCTGGACCCCGAACGGGCGGACGATTTCAACAGAAACGCCCGTGAGGCCGCACTCTGGACCAACAAAAAACTCTCCGCGGAAAGCAAGAAAATGCTGGGGAAATTGCCGATGCAAGCGGAGATGGAAGACCTGCTTTTTGTGCACTCGTCTCCCTGCGATCCGGAAGACTGGAATTACATCATCCTGGACCACGAGGCACATCAGGCGTTCGAGTGCTTCTCGGAGAAGATCTGTTTCGTCGGGCACACGCATGCTCCGGTGGTCTTCTCGGAGATGGGTCGGACGAAAACAATGACAGGGGACGGCCGGTATCTCATCAACGTGGGGAGTGTTGGCCAGCCGCGTGACGGGAACCCCAGCCTCAGCTTTGGAATCTTGGATTCAACAACCTGGAATTACCGGAATATCCGGAGCAAGTATGATATTGAGGCTGCCGCCGCAAAAATCCGGAACGCAGGCTTGCCGGCACCACTTGCAGATCGGTTGTTTATGGGTGTTTGAGAGAGGGGGGGATTACTTACTGGCGAAGATCTCGAGCATTTTCTCTTTCTTCATCGTCGAAGCGGCAACGCACAGAGTGCCGTTTTCCTTCCACAGGACCACGTTACAGTCAGGGTGCTGAGGGTCGAGGTACCACCCTGTCTTTGCGAGAGAGGTCTTGGCTGCGGGTGGTAGTCTCAGTGTTGAACCGTCCGTCGCTTCGTCACACCGCACCTGGTAGACATACATCAGTTCGTCCCCCATCTTGTACACGACGTGCGCAAGCTTGACTCCGTTGTATTCGTTGAAGAGCGCACCGTACCAATCGCAGTTATCCATGGGACGGATGTTCACGGCGAATTTCACTCCATTCTTCTCGAAGTAGGTGATGACACCTTCGGGATAGCAGGAGGTCATCGTGGGCTTTAGCTCGCCGTCGCGGATCAACCGGAAGTTATTCATCGTTTGATTGATAACGTCGTTTGCGGCCGTGTGGACGGCCAGTTCGTCAGGAGACGGTGAAGAAGGAAGGAAGAAGTACACGAGGGCTGCGATCGCAAGACCGCCGACGAGGGCGGGCAAGGTGAACGACCCGCCGAACATCCGGGAAAAAAGGGACGGTGTTTCGGTCGATGCCTCATACTCATTGCCGAGCGCAAGGAGGATGGCGTCGTGCACGGGCATGGGAGTTCGTACCTGCGGAATCGCGGCCCGGACAGCCGACTTCGTCACAAGCTCAAGTTCGTACTCTTTCTTGCAGGGGCGACAAAGAGACAGGTGTTCGAAGAAAGCGGGAACGAAATTTTTTGCAAGGATTCCGTCGATCGCGTGACCGAACTGATCGTGTGCTTCCTTACAGTCCACGAGAACAACTCCCATATCGAAGAATCATAGTCAAAGGCCTCCTGCGGCGCTCCGTTTGTCAATCGTTTGCAATCAAACCGCGTTTCTTTGCGTATTCAAAGAGTCTCGCCTGCAACAGCTTACGCCCGCGATGGAGCCGCGAACGCACAGTCCCGATCGGACAGTCGAGAAACTCGGCAATCTCTTCGTAGGTCAACCCCTCGATGTCGCATAAGATAACCACCGTACGAAAATCCTCCGGGAGACTCTGCAACGCCGTGGTGACTTCATCCCCCAACAACCCTCCAAACATCTTTTGCTGGAGGTCGTTGGTATCCGTCGATTCGGCGCGGATCGTGTCGTAAAAATTCTCAACGTCCTCGTAATCAACCTTGTCGGGCTCCCGCGTTTCCTTCCGGTAGCGGTTGATGTACGAGTTCTTCATGATCCGGAACAACCACGCCCG
The DNA here is from genome assembly GCA_049644265.1 of Bacteroidota bacterium. Lineage (GTDB taxonomy): Bacteria > Bacteroidota > Ignavibacteria > UBA10030 > UBA10030 > JBARRO01. The sequence goes on along the minus strand of JBARRO010000088.1, from coordinate 28,258 downwards.
GATGTTGGTCCCTTTTTCGTACTTGTCCCAGAATCGAAACGCCTTCAGGAATGTTTCCTGCAACAAATCCTGAGCATCATCCTGGTTCCCCGTGGTTCGCAGGGCGAAGTTGTACAGGATATCCATGTGCGGCAAAGCTTCAGCCTCAAATTCCTTTTGCTTCAGCTTTGTTCCGCGGGGTATGAAAGAAAGGAGAATTGGGATCATGTGTCGCCAGCGATGTTCCTCACTACACGACTTGCCACAACCCGCTCAGTCATCGCGGTGTTCAGGCGACCTGCATGTTGAACGCAGAAGCTCTTGAGGGAGTTCCTTGCACGTCTTCACCCGGCAGGTCCTGGTCGGCTTTCTTTGGAGGTTTTCCAAATCTAAGAAATATCGCGACAGAGCGCAACGTCGCAAAAACGAGAAAAACACTTATCGTTGTTTACCGAGAGCACGCGCCTCTTCCATGGTGATGGATTTCTCCATTCCAATCCTTGCGGGATCAAGCACGGCGCCCTGGGTATCGATTTCCTCAAACGACCCATAGATGCGCAAGTCGCCGATGTCGACGATTTTTCCGATGAGAGTGATACGGCCATCCTGTGTGCGCTCTTCTTCGAAATTGATTCCCACATCGACGCGAACGGGCACCGCCTTGTTACTCGATTTGAGTTGTGCGTTCCGGATAATCAAATCGTAACGATATTTTGTATTGAACGGGATTCCCTCGTACACAGAAATGTCGGACTTCTCGTACGACTGATTCGCGATGGAAACGAGAGTAGTCAACAATGCCACACAGTTCAGTTTTCGCAGAAACATCTTGTCCCGATCATCCGGCCAGCCGCCCGACTCGATGAGTACCGTGCTGGTTCCCCACCGTTGAATATTGTCTCCGAACGCGCGCGGCTCAAATGTGTCATCATATTTTGAGACGTGGCCGGCGATAAACTGGTTCATAATGCCGGCAACCACGGAGCCGACGTGTTTTGCCCGGAGACGTACAGCGTTGTCGGCGCGTGATTCGTCGATTGCGGGTGCAAGGAGTGCGATCGCGGTAATGTCCTTTGTCGAACCGACCGTGTATCGCGGCTCCTGGTCGTGAAGGTTGAATCCGAACTCCGGCTGATAACGGTCGCGCAATTCTTTGAGGATCCGCGCTTCGGGCGTGACGAGGGATAGCGCGTCCCGGTTCATGTCGATCTGTTGTGCTGTGCGGCGCTGGAACCGCTCCGCCCCATCGGGATTGACCATGGGGAGGATGAGCAGGGTTAGGTTATCCCGGATGGTTGTCGTTACTGCGTGCGAAGGATTGAGCGCAAAGAAATTCAGCATGTCGACAAGAGCCATGGTCGCCGTCGGCTCGTCGCCGTGCATTTGTGACCAGAGAAACACCTTCGTCGATCCTTTGCCGACGGTGAGGAGAGAAAGCGATCTCCCCTCGGCAGACGTTCCGACAGTCGACTGTTCAAACACCTTCTTCGTTTTGAGGGGGGCCAGCCAGCGATAAAGGTCTGCCTGCGTAAATCGCCGCGAGGTGATGTCCGCAACTTTATAGGAATCGTAAGAATCGAACAGCTCGTGTGCGAGCTGCGACTGCGTTGGTGCACTCATGAAAAGACCCGCTAGGAAAAGGAAGGAGAGAGGATGCATGGCAATGGAATATAGAAAAAATTGAGGTTGATTTCCGTCTATCGAAGTTTCAAATCATACCGTTGTTCAGTAACGACCGTTCCCCAGAGCTTGTGAGTCTTTTCCTCCGTCAGTTTGAATCCAAAGGAAGCGTAGAGTCCCGCGGCAGAGGTGAGACGTGCCTCGGTCCAGAGAAACACGCGCCGGCACCCCTGCTTCCTGCAGAAGTTCAGCGCCTTCGTTACAAGGGCTTTTCCAACACCCAATCCCCTGACGCTCGGATGGAGCAGGAACCAGCGCAATTGGGCAGTTGTGCGTGATGCGGTGACGATGGCGATAGAACCCACGATGGTATTGTTCTGTTGCACGACCCAGATCCGGTCGCGTCTTGAATGCGATTTTGCAAACTGAGAAAGAGGTTCTCCCACATATGCCTCGAAGGTATGATCCCACCCATACTCTTTTGCATAAAGGATTCCATGGAGGTATGTCAGGAAACCAATATCTCCGGGGCGAAGAACAGTTCTTATGGTCACATTTTTCGGAAGCCGGCGGGACGCCATCCTGGTTTCAATGTTCGCGCTGAAGCAGCGTTCTGATTTGAGTAAGGATCTCGAAGTATTTCCAGGCTGCAGGTGGGTTGGGCTCCTGATGATGGTCCGGTTTCAAGACAAGGACGCCCGTCGAAAGCAGAACCTTTTTGACATCGGGATTCTGGAGAACCTTTTGCCAGGTTGCTTCGACAATAAGCCGATAATGCTCTCCTGGCACCGCTGGCCGGTACTCGAATCGCTTCCCTTCGAACGAAACCCAGGTTATTCCCATGGTCCTCATGTTCTCTTCTGCAAGCGTGCCTGCATGCTTTGCATCGAAGCTTGTCATTTGAGTGACCCGATCGCGGGTGTATTCCCAATGCAACCCCGGAAACATCACGCGGGGATCATCGCTGGTCTCGGGATACAGCATCGCTTGCCAGAAACCTTCGAGACTTGCATAAGACTTTTCGCGATAGATAAAGGGAGTTGCAGCGAAGTTCGAGAGCAATCCGAGTTCGTTCCGTTTCGAGAGAATCACTTCACCGGGTCCAGCTTCTTGCGGGAGGATTTCCCAGTCGGGCGCGCCTTCAGGCGACACCGCTGTCCACCAATGAGCTGGATATCCGGCATTCTGTTGCTGGTTTCCGGCGATCCTTGGCGGCGCCGCGCATCCCTTTGTTGAAACGATCACCGCAAAGAACAAACACAGTAATTTGCCCGATCGAACAAGGTTGGCCCCGTTTTTTTCTTGAGCCGGTCTCACAGAGATCTGGCAATCCGGTGGCGTGGATCTTTCAACTGTGTGCTCAGCTGCCCGTAATTGATTTTGCCGCGGTTGGCTTTGAGGTGGTTGAAGATAATGATTGCGCGCGCGATACGTTTTTCCGAACTCTTCACGTTGCCAACAATATAGAGTAAAGTTCGCTGCTTCCCGGGAGTGAGCGCATGGAACAATTTACCGCCTTCACGATCCTGTTGAAAGAGGGCGCGAAATTCCGCCGGTATGGGGAGCCCGTACTCACTTGTATCTTTCTTCAGGCTCACATGCACCTTTGCGCCGAACGAAATTCCGAGCGAGTCCCGCAGTTTCTTATTCACGGTGATCACGAATCTTCCCGCGCCATGGTGAAGTATTGCGCATTGGTATGTGGCGGAACCGTCCAAGGTACAAACGACGCGTCGCGACTCACGGTCAATCAATTTCTTCGCAATACCGGCGGGAACAAGGAAGTGGCAGCTCCAGAGTCGGTTTGTGGACTCTTCAAGGATCGAGCTGAATTGCAGCGCTTGTTCCGGCTGGTTAGTTTTTGCCAAAGGCGAGACTATCGAATTTGTCGGAGACTGAACACAAAGCTATCTGCATACGGTTTCGGTTCGCTGAGGGTGAAGCCGGGAAAAGCATTCTGGAACATCCTCAGCGGCCTTCGAACCACATAGAATGTCTCGCGGCGCAGCGGTCCGAGAGCCGTTGAGATGATAATGATTCCGTGCGCGTTCAGATGCGATCGTACGTTCTCAAGCGCAAAGGCGAACTTCTGATCGTTTACGACATGCTGAAGAACATCCATTGCCAGAATCAGATCGTATTTTCCGTCGAGGAATTGTGTTCCGATGTCGATCTGCTGAAAGCGGAAGCCGGGTAGCTTTGCGCGCAGTCCTTCGAACAGGGTGTCGACAATGTCGATGCCGAGGTAATCCCGTACGCCGTTGTTTCGAAGAATTTCTGCAAAGTGACCCGTCCCGCATCCAACATCGAGAACCTGCATATTGCTGAATGGTACATTCGCTTCCCGGCAAACCCTGAGGAAAACCCTGGAGCCCTCCTCGAGAAGGTTGATGTTTTCTTTGTGGGATTTTGTCTTGTCTCCGACCCCACGCAAATCAAATCCATATTTTCCGTGCCGCGTGCTCCAGTAGTCGACGGCGCGATAGTCCAGAGGAGCGCCAAAACGAATTCTCTCAGAGAGTGAAGTCCATCGGCGTTTCAGCACCCCCAACGGGTCACGAAATAACTTTGTCACCTTCCTTAGTGCATCCATCTTTCCATCGTTCGCTTTTGTGTCAAACTGATCTGGCGCGGGAGATGATCCAACACAAAAATGTACAGATCAGCTTCTGCAACCGCAATCTTAATTCCCAAATTCCGACTAAAACCGAACGCGCCCTCTCATCCTGCGCTTGACTGAATCCTTCCCCCAAAGACCTCAGCAAGATGCTGACCAATCCCACGTTCTGTCATTCGTCAAGAAAAACAGCTATACTTTAGCGAACATTTATGCCACCTCAAGTCACGTGAACGCTCTTTCCAGGACATTTTTCAGATTCTTTCTCACCGGTACACTTGCATATTCGGTGGCATCAGCTCAGGAGCCGATGCAAATCGGCCTGGGTGGCGCGCTCTTGTTCCCAGCCGGTGACTACGGTGGTACGACGGCGGAGTTCTATCAGGGCAAGAGCTATGGTCTGTCCGCCGGCCCGGGGTTTCACTTAAAAGGCAGGTTTGAGTGTGCGGGACTCTCCTGGTTTGCCCAGATTGAGTACTTCGTCATCAAGAATCATGGCGAGGCGATTCCGGGACAGGGGCGCATCGATATCTCGGGCAAGCTGTTTGTATTGAAGGCCGGCCCTGAGGTCTCGCTTGATATTCCATCGCTTGCGGCAACGGCGTACTTCGGTGGCGACATTGCGATCAATAATATCGGTGGCGACATTGCGTTCCAGGCGGCTCCCAACGTTCCCGACGAGTCTTTTATTATGAACTCCGCGTCACGATTGGGCTTTGGGTTTACTGCCGGACTACTTATGAAGCTCAACCCCCGGTCAACGTTGGACGTTGGCGCGTCCTTCAACGTTGTGAACCCATTCCGAAAGAGCTGGACCTCTGACGATCCAACTGCGCGAGTAAGTTCGTACAGGTCATTGAACGATGCGGCGGACCCCTTGTTTATCAGGAACGACACCAATCACTTCCTCGAGGGTTCCAGATCCGTCAACGCATTCGTGGTTGCGATTTCAGTACTGTTTGCCATCTAATCCTCGTTCAAGGCGAGCCCGCGGCCATCGCGTTGCTTCGACTGCCTCACTTTGAGATTCCCCGTTCCGCTTTCTGTCGCTTCTCATCCCAGACAAGTTGACTATCTGATTTCTTCTTTGCACTATCTCAGGTTGTGTTTTTGTAACGCTCCGGATTTCCTATGCGATCTCTTTTCATATGTCTGAAATCCCTTCGGTTGAAGCGCCTCTTCGTTAGTACTGTCTGCATAGCGATCTTCTCTACCGCACGCGGGTTACCCCCCAAAGAATCACCGTTCAGTCTTGACCCACAGAAGGCCATCACGCAATACATGCACAGGGTGTGGGAAAAAGAACAAGGCCTTCCGCAAAATTCCGTCAATACCATTCTGCAATCTCACGACGGATATCTCTGGCTCGGCACACAGGAGGGGCTCGTCCGCTTCGACGGCGTCAAGTTTACGGTGTTCAACAAACGCAATACGCCGCAGCTGAAGAACAACTACGTCTGGAGTTTGTGCGAAGATTCACAGCATCGGTTGTGGATTGGTACGAGCGGGGGAGGCATTACCTGTATGGACCGTGAGTCATGCACGACCTTTACGACAGAGAACGGTTTAGCGGGAAACACCGTTTGGTGCATACGTGAAGACCATCGAAAGACACTCTGGGTTGGGACGGATGGAGGCCTCAGCCGCTTCGACGCCAGTGGGAGATCCGGTTTTCAAACCGTTCCGGAGTTTGGCGATGCGGTTATTAAGATGTTGTATGAAGACGACGACCTGAACTTGTGGGTTGGCACGGCGGCAGGAGTGGAACAGATTCGCGATGGAAAGGTTCTTCCCCGAAGGTCGTTCAACGGTATCAACCCAAAGGACGTCTCGTCACTCCATCACGAACGTTCGGGCAGATTGTGGATCGGCACTGACAGAGGCTTGCGGGTGGCCGGTGTCAACCCCGGGATTCCGGGGGAACTCGGCGATGTCGTCATTTTCTGCATCCGGCAGGATTCGGTCGGAACGCTATGGTTCGCCACCGGTGGCAAAGGAGTCTGGCGGTTCGCCCTCGGGAAGTGGTCAAAGTATACGACGGCGGAGGGGTTGTCGGACAACCAGGTCCGATCACTGTTTGTCGACAGGGAAGGGAGCGTCTGGATCGGGACATATGGAGGCGGTTTGAACAAACTCAGCGAGAGCAAGTTCACCACCTACTCCACCAAGGAAGGTCTCTCACACGATTTTGTACTTTCTGTCTGCGGAGCCACGGACGGATCTCTCTGGGTGGGGACTTACGGAGGCGGGATCAACCGGATGAGCGCTCGTTCCGTGGGACCGCTTGCATTTGCGAACAATTTCAAGCTCGGTATCGTCACGTCGCTCTGCCCGGGTCCCGGCGGAACAATGTGGGCGGGAATCCATAATGTGGGACTGTATCAGCTTTCTGAACGCGGGGTCGTTGCCTCGTACGGGAGTGCGAATGGCCTGAACAACCCCAGCTTTTCTGCTCTGTACACGGACCGGAACGGTACGTTGTGGATTGGGTCGGGGGAAATGTTGTTCCGGATGAGAAACGGGGTTGTGTCGAAGGTTACCGGGGCGGGCGCACCGCAAGGCGGCGACATCACCTATATCTTTGAGGATAGCGACGCGAGTCTGTGGATCGGAACCCAGGGAGCGGGACTGTACAAAATGAAGGGAGGTGTGTTTACCCACCTCTCCAAGGACAATGGACTGTCGAGTAACACGGTAACGACGGTCTACGAAGGGAAAGACAAAACCCTTTGGATTGGGACGGATGGAGGTGGTCTGCAGCGCTTGCAGAACGGAACGTTCACGGCGTACACTGTTAAGGAGGGGTTGTTTGACGACGTGGTGTTCACACTTCTGGAAGACGACAGTGCAAATTTTTGGATGAGTTCGAACAACGGAATTTTCAAAGTGAGCAAAAAGAATCTGGACGAGTTCGATGCAGGAACTGTTTCGTCGTTGACCTGCCAGAACTATGGAGCGTCCGACGGCATGAAAAGCACCGAATGCAACGGCCGTCGTCAGCCGTCGGCATGGAAAGACCCTCATGGCAGGCTTTGGTTTGCGACCCTGCGTGGAGTTGTCTCCGTCGACCCAAACAACCTTAAACTCAACACCGAGCCACCGCCGGTTTCGCTGGAACGGATGATTGTGAATGGTTCCGAACAGTCCCTCGGACAAAACACCGCTGTGGGGCCGGGCGTGGAAAATGTCGAGTTTGACTACAGTGCTTTGAGTCTCGTTGCTCCCGAAAGAGTCCGGTTCAACTACATGCTTGAAGGGTTCGACAGATCTTGGGTCAACGCCGGCTTCCGACGCACCGCCTACTATACGAACTTGCCGCCCGGCACATTTCGCTTTCATGTCATTGCATGCAACAACGACGGTGTATGGAACACCACGGGAGCTTCGGTAAGCGTGAAGGTATTGCCGTTTTTCTATCAGACTGAATGGTTCAACGTCCTCGTGCTGTTGGCCATTGGGGGAGCGGGGATCGGACTTTCGTCGTTTCGGGTTCACCAAATGAAACTCCGGGAGCGCACGCTTCTTGCGCTCGTCGATGAGAGGACGAAGGGCTTGTTCGACGAAAAGAAGAAAGTTGAGGTTGCGCTCCAGCAGGCAGAGCAGGCGAAAACAGAAGCCGAGGAAGAGCGGGAAAGCGCCGAAGAGGCCAACAAGGTGAAGTCGCAGTTGCTGAGTCTTGCGGCGCACGATCTGAAGAGTCCCCTGATCTCCATCAAAGGATTCACGCAGATCATCAGGGATGAGACCGAACGGGAATCATCCGTCGGCAAGATGGCGGAGATGATCTACGGCCTCTCGAACAATCTCCTGACGCTTGTAAACCAGCTGTTGAGTTCCGCGGCGCTTGAAAGCGGCACCATATCCCTCGTCAAACACCGCGTTGATCTCTGCCAGCTCGCCCGCTCGGTCGTATTGAACAATGTTGAATCTGCAAGAACGAAGAACCAGGTATTGCAGCTTGCGGAGGACCACCCTGAACCGTGCTTTGTCGATGTGGATGAAGCGCGACTTCGGGATGCGATGGAGAATCTGGTGACCAACGCGGTCAAGTATTCCCCCGGGCACACGAAGATCACGGTCCAAGTACAAAGAGACGGGGGGGTGGTTCGATTCTCCATCCGCGATGAGGGACCCGGCCTCACGGAGGACGACAAGCGCCGGCTCTTCAGCAGGTTTCAACGTCTCTCAGCACGTCCGACGGGGGGAGAACACTCCACCGGACTCGGGCTTTCACTGGTCAAACAAATCGTTGAACTTCATCAGGGCCGCGTATTCGTGGACAGTGAAGTTGGAAAAGGAAGCACGTTCACCATCGAATTGCCACTTGCCGGGTCCGGGCATCAGGCGTCATAACCGGTTCCGGAATTATCAAAACAAGAAAGGCGCCTTACGGCGCCTTTGCAATTTCTCCGGCAATCCAGGATTACGGATCAGGGTTCTTTTTCAGGAGCGATTCCTGAAGTAGGCCTGTCTCCGCCCTGTCTTTCCTTGCAGCGGCCTCAATTTCTTTTTTCAGGATTTCAATTTCCGGCATAACGGCGTGGTGCGCATACACGATGCGGTAGAGACTCAGAAGTCCCCGAATGCCGGTTTCGAGCCGGTTGACGTTCCGTTGGATATCCTTGAGTGAGGCTTCCATGCCGGCACGTTTGTCCTCGGGAAGAGAGGCTATGATCCGGCTCGCGTTGGTTTCGATCTCTGCCGCAATCTGGGCAAGCGAATCGTTCAACGTAGGAGTGATGGCATTAACAACGTCGCGCATCTTGTCCGTCGCTTCAACGTTGAGGCGAATCGTCTTTGTCTGTTCCTCTTCGAGCTCTTTTTCGATTTCGAAAAGATGACATTGATCCGCGGCGCGTAGGACGTTGGCAAGATGAGGAAGTTCGATGTGTTCTTTTCGGAGATAGTCGTACGCCCCGAGTTTCATCGCCTCCACCGCAATCTCCTCGGAGCCCGCCGCCGTCAGCATGACAACCGGCGTCTTGTTTTTCTGCTCGTGCATCCATTGGAGCACATTGAGACCTGTCAGGTCGGGCATGCGGTAGTCGAGAAGTATGACGTCAAAGCCGCGCCGACTCTTCTCCAGGTGTTCGAGCGCCTCATTCCCCGAGTTTGCGATGGTTACATGGAATCCATGCTCGTCGGAGAGACGCAACGCAAGAATCTCGGCGAAGGACCGTTCGTCGTCGACCAGAAGGAGTGAGAGAGGTTCAGGGGTCATGGGATTTTTTCCAAACACGCAGACCCTTTTGACGTCCGCGCTTCTTAAGGAACACAAAGTAGAAATTGCGGCGAAGAGATGCAAGCTCCCCGTGCGAGGAATCACGTGGCCAATAGCAACGACCCCGTGAGACAACGCCCAAAACTGAGACACGGAAGCGGAAAAAGGAGAAGAAAACGCTTGGCTGACAACAAGCAACATCTACCGGCGAAACGAACCCGAGATGGTCTCGATCTTGACTATCCGACGATCCGGAGTTTCTTCTTTGCGTCTTCACTCATCATGGAGGGAGTCCAGGTAGGCTGCCAGATGAGACGCACGTCGGCATCGGTGACACCGGGAATATTTGCCACGCGCTCGCGAACGTCGTTCGCAATCTTGTCTGCCAATCCGCAGCCCGGAGAGGTGAGGGTCATTTTCACACCCACCCAACTGTCGATAATCTTGACCTGATAGACGAGTCCGAGATCGACAATGTTCACAGGGATCTCGGGGTCGTACACCTCTTTCAGAGCGCGGTACACATCCTCTTTTTGCACAACCATGGGGGTCCCTTTGTCCATGTGCTTCAGTTCGGCGTCTTGTTGGAGTGGGAAGGAACTACAGAGGAGACCTTCTCTTCGAGATTGGTCTGAAAGTATTTCTTGTTCTTCTCAAGCTCGGAGGTTTTGATGAGAATGCTTTCGCCAAGCATTCTGGAGGGCAGATACAACGGTGCGCAGCCCATGCCCTCCATCGACCCGCTCTGTTCCGCGTCTTCCCCGGTCGCCATGGCGAGTTTACTGAGTTCTGACGGAGCCTCGCAAATGGAGCAGGTCAATTCTCCGTTGTTCAAATAGTAATATCCATAGTTGTAACATGCCCGACAAGCATCGAACGCGGTTGAAAATGTTCCGGTCCCCGTACGGAGCGCAAAGAAGCGGATGCGAGCACCGGCGTCATCCACCCACATAAAGCGATGAAGTTTTCCGTCCAGAAGATCGGCGACGGACAGCCGGATCTCGCCCGCTTCGGCGGTTATTTGCTCTGCCGGGGAAATCTCCGCGGAGGAACGGGTTGTAAACACGTCGTCAAACCCGAGGAAGAAAATGACCGACAACGAAACCAGGCCGGCAGCAAGCTGCCAGCTGCGAGAGGCGCGGGAGGGAGGAGCGGATTTCCGTGTGCCGGGTATGATAAACATGATCGCCGGGATGCTGAGGATCGCAAGGATAAAGAGGAGATTGTTTCGGACAATCGGGCCGACAATCCCCATCATGCGGGGATTGGCGGGGAATACGCCGAGCTCATAGAATTCGTGTACGCCATTGATCACAAGTTGGGCCACAAATATCAGCAGCACAATCGCGGTCACCTTGAGGAATCGTCCGATGTCGATGCGCAGGCTTCCTTTGACGAACATCGTGCCGAAACCGATGGCGACAAGAATTCCACCCAACGCTCCGATCGTGCCGGACGACCATCCTCCTGCGGACGAAACTGCGCGGAGGAAAATCACCGTTTCGACTCCTTCCCGCACCACCATCAGGAATGTGAACAGAAATACTCCGGATAAGAGTTGCCACGAGGCGGTCTTCTCAGCAAGGAGGGTTGTGACCCGTTCCTCAATCTCTCTTTTGATGTGCCTGGAGGATCGCCACATCCAGACGATCATCGTTGTGACAAAGGCGGCCGCGGTGAACATCAGATAGCCTTCAAGACTCTCGTAGTCGATCGCAAGTCTTTCGAGAATGATTGCCGCGAAGACGCTGACGATCGCGGACGCCACCAGTCCCGCATACACAGTCTTCTTCAGGAAGGGCTTCCCGACCCGCTCGAGGTAGGCCAGCAGAATTCCAATAATGAGCGCGATTTCGATTCCCTCGCGCACGGTAATAAGGAATGACTCCAACATTTCCACGCTTTCCAGTTTCTCATGAATGGCAACGACCGACAGGCGGGACAAGACTGTGCCGATTGGTCAGGACTGAACTCCGACTAATTTAGTCTGATTATCCTTGGCAGTCAAGAAAGTAATTGAAAAAACGCCCATTTCAGGAATTGATCTCATCTTTGAGAACCCGAAATAGATCCGATGTTTTTTCGCTGTTTTCGCCGTCACAGCCCGAAACTTGAAATTCCAATCAAAAAACCAATAATTGATATGAGACCATCTGCCCACGTCCAAAGTGCCAAACAAAAAACACCATGATAAACCTTGAACACAAAGTTGCGCTGGTGACCGGTGGTTCGCGTGGAATCGGTGCAGCCATTGCGAAGAAACTTTCACAGGCGGGAGCCACTGTGGCCATCACATATATCGCTGACAAAAAGAGCGCTGAATCGATTGTCCGGTCTATCAGAGAATCGGGAAAGCAAGCGCTCTGCCTGAGGGTGAACGCGGCCAGGGGAATTGATGTGAAGAACGCCGTGAAAACTGTCCGAAGAAAATTTGGGAGGGTTGATATTCTTGTGAACAATGCGGGGATTTGGAAGTACGGTGAGATTGGCAATATGACCGAGAGACAATGGGACGAGACACTCGACGTAAATCTCAAGAGTGCGTTTCTGTTCTCCAACGAAGTCGTTCCACTTATGAAGAAGCAAGGAGGAGGAAAGATCATCAACATCACAAGCACGGCCGGCCAGCGGGGTGAACCGTACCACTCGCACTACGCTGCATCAAAGGCAGGACTCATCGGATTCACCAAGGCAATCGGAGCCGAGCTTGCCCGGCACAATATCCTTGTGAACAACGTTTCGCCGGGATGGGTCGCTACAGACATGAGTGCGGAAACGATGGCGGACGAGGATCTGAAGAAAGAAATTGAAAAAGAAATTCCCCGCGGGAGAATCGCCACGCCGGATGACATTGCGGGGTCAGTGCTCTTTCTCGCGTCGGATCTTTCAAACCACCTCGTTGGTTCGACCATCAGCGTCAACGGAGGGAGCGTTCTTTCAAACTGAACTTCACAAGCGGGTGACGGGGATGGCTCGGAATATACAGAATTCCATTTTCTTTATTATCCTCTTTCACTTTTCCGTCTAAATCCTTATATTTTTTTCAGAAATCATAGCCATCACCACTGCACACAGGCCGGATGCCCAAGCGAAGTAAATACCTTAGTGGAAAGAAGATCGACCCGCGCCCGATCAGGAAAAACATAAACGTTGTCGATCTGCTTGACAACCACTTCCAGGCGTACAATGCAGCCCGGCTTCGTGAAGGAGCGCAGCTTTTTGCCGGGAAGATGCTCGAGTCGAACGTGACCATCGGGATGAGCGTAACGGGAGCACTCACGCCGGCCGGATTGGGAGGCTCATGTATCGTTCCCCTTATGAAAGCGGGGTTTGTCGACTGGATTGTCAGCACGGGCGCCAACCTGTATCACGATACGCACTTTGCCATCGGACATTCCCTGCACCGCGGCTCACCATTTATCGATGATCGGATCCTGCGAAAAGAAGCGGTGATCAGGATCTACGACATTCTCTTTGATTATGACGTTCTTCTGAATACCGATGAATTCTTCCGGAAGGTGATCGAGTCCCCCGAATTCCAGAAAGACATGAGCACGGCGGAATTTCACTACAAAGTGGGGCTGTACGTGTATGAGCGGGAGCGGTACTTCAAGAGGCCGTTTAACAGTGTCCTTGGAACGGCCTACAGGTGCGGTGTTCCTGTGTACACTTCTTCTCCGGGTGACAGTTCCATCGGAATGAATGTGGCGGCCCAGGCGCTGTACGGAAATCGCCTCCGGTTTGACGTTCTGGCCGATGTCAACGAGACGGCGGCGATTGTTCTTGAGGCAAAACGCTCCGGCGGAAAGAGCGGCGTGCTGATTTTTGGAGGCGGGTCGCCGAAGAACTTCGTGCTGCAAACAGAACCACAGATTCAGGAAGTGCTCAAAATCGATGAAAAAGGGCACGATTTCTTTCTTCAAATTACCGACGCGAGACCCGACACCGGTGGGCTTTCCGGGGCGACGCCCTCGGAGGCGGTCAGCTGGGGAAAAATTGACCCGGACCGGTTGCCCGATACCGTCGTTGCATACATCGATTCAACGATAGCGATGCCGATTATTACCTCGTACGCACTGGCAAAGCGAAAGCCGAGAAAATTGAAGCGGCTCTATGACCGACGCGAACGCATGATGCAACGGCTCAAGAAGGAAGCGGATCGCGCTTACAGCTAGACCGACAATCAACAACCGAACTCAACTGCTCATCTCATAACGGAAGGAGACCAGGTATGGATCGTTTTCAGGAACTTGTTGACCTTGTGCAGACCTTTAAGGCCGACTTCGACAAATTTTATGTAAAGGGAAATAAATCCGCCGGAGTCCGGCTTCGGAAACACATGGCCTCCCTCAAGCGGAAAGCACAGGAAATCCGGAATGAAGTACAAGACATCAAGGCGAAAATGTCCGAGGACAAGCCGACGCCTCCCGCCGCCTGAAATCAAACGCCGCGGCACGGATTCCTTCCCTCATATTCATCCCCATACGTGTTCTACCACCGGGCGGACACCAACGTTCCGCCCAAGTGGGATGTTGTCCTGCTCAACGTTTATCCACTGAGTACCCATGAACGCCCTTATCATTTTTATCGTCGCACTTCCCGCGGTTCTCTTTTCACAGGAGATACCAGCGCCCGTCCCAGACATCATTCCAACTCCCCAGGAGGTCAAGCCCGGCGCCGGGAAATTCAGAATCACCTCCTCGACGAAAATCATTCTCGGGACCGGCGCCACAGCGGAGGATGAATATGCCGCGGAACAGGTCAACGAGTATCTCGCAGAACTGAAAGACGTTCAATTGAGGACCGTCCGCGAAAAGTCGGTCCGGAACATCTCCGCCAACCATGTGTTTATCGGTCCTCCAAACGGAGAATTTGCCAGGCGGTTCCTCAAGGACCGGAAAATAAATCTCACGTCTGAAATGAAAAGCGAGGGGTATGCACTGATCTGCACGCGTGACGGCATCGTCATTGTTGGCGAATCTGCTGCCGGAAGATTCTACGGCGTCATGTCGCTTTTGCAGATGATACGCGGGGAGAAGAAGAGCCTGACAGTCGCCGGCATTTCAATCCGCGACTGGCCGCAGCAGTCGTTCCGCGGAATTTCGGACGACCTAAGCCGCGGCCAGGTCTCGACACCCGTGAACTTCAGAAAGATCATCCGGTTTCTCGCACGGCACAAGCTGAATGTCTATTCCCCCTATATCGAGGATATCTTCGTATTCAAAAATCATCCTTTGATAGGCAAGAACCGCGGCGCTTTGACTGCTGCCGAGGTGAAGGATCTTGATGCATATGCAAAGAAGTATCACGTCGAGATGGTCCCGATTTTTGAAACGCTCGGTCACTGGGAAAACATCCTTGCCATGCCAGAGTACGTGGGTTATGCCGAGTTTCCCGGTGCCCACACGGTGAATGTTTCCGACGAAGCCGCGTATCGACTGCTGGACGAGATGATTGGTGAACTTGCCAGCGCGTTCAGTTCTCCCTGGTTCAACATGGCGGCCGATGAATCCTGGGACGTAGGGCTGGGCGCGAACAAGGCACGCGTTGCTGCAAGCGACCTTGCGACGGTGCACGCAGAACACTACAGGCGCGTGTTCGATATTCTTGCCAGGCACAAGAAAAAGCCGATGATGTATGGAGACATTATCCTGAAGAACCCGACGATCCTGGAAAAGATCCCGCACAATGTCGTGATGGTGGATTGGCATTACGATGTCCAAAGCAACTATCCGAGTCCGGAAGTCTTCAAGGCAGCGGGGTTTCCTTTTGTGGTGTCTCCCGCCGTGTGGAATTTCACCGGACCGTTTCCCAATTACATCAATACATTCGTCAACATCGAGAATCTCAACCGGGATGGTTTCGAAAATGGCTCGACGGGGTTATTGACGTCGACGTGGAATGACTACGGAGGCGAGGAACTCCGCGAGTTGAACTACTACGGGTACGCATGGACGGCGGAATGTGCCTGGCGGCCCATGGGTGCGGATCTCCAGAAGTTCAACGAAAAATTCTTTGCATCATTCTTCGGATCGGAAGCCGTCGCGACGCCGGCACAAGCAGCCTATGCAATTCTCTCTGATCCACTCAACCAGGTGAACTGGAACGATCTGTGGCGCCATCCCATGCTTCCGCTCCGTCCGTCTCCGCTCAATCCTCTCTGGCGAATTCAGAGCATTGAGTCCACGATGCCGCTGGTGCAAAAATTGCTGGACGCGGTGGGTGCAGGAGCGCGACGAAACAGGGATCACCTGGAGTATCTCCGCTTTGTCACGAAACTGAACTTGTGGTACGCGAAGAAATTGAAGGCCGGTGAATCCGTGCGGTTGCTGACGCAGGACGTTCCCATCTCTGCATCCCGGGATTCCGTGAGGGACGCGGCTCTTGGACTGATGGACAGGATTGTTCCGGATCTCCTCGCCCTCAAGGACGAATTCAAAGCCCGTTGGCTTGCCACGAATCGTCCCGAGAACCTCGAATGGCTTCTGATGCGGTATGACCGGCAGGCGGCGTACTGGCAGGAGAAGGCGGAAGAGCTTCACCGGAACGCACTTTGGGTTGATCCTATTATCGAAAGCCAGTGGATCTACCATCCGCTGGCAAACCCGTGGATGCGCGATTCGTCGCTGACCCAGGTTCCGAGAGCGTATTTCTGGAAGTCATTCAACCTGACGGAGCCGCCTGTGAACGGGAAGCTCCAACTGATTGGAGACACTCATGCCCGGGTTTGGCTCAACGGGGAGAGTGTTGGCGAAGTCTACGCTCGTCGCTCCCTTTCTCTCACTGTTGAATACCAGCGTGTCAAGATCTGGGAAATGGCAAAATTCCTGAAAAAGGGCGAAAATGTTATCGCCGTCGAGGCGGCAAACTACAATACATTTGGGTCTGCGGGAGAAAATATTCTTGTGGAAATACCGGTACCCGGGGGGACAACTGTGAGGATTCCAACCGACTCCACCTGGAAGGTCTCGGATAAAGTTTCTGAAGGATGGTTTGGGGCGGCGGCGGTGGACTCCACATGGGTTTCAGCGAAGCCGGTCCCCTACCCTCTACCTGTGGTGCGGCCGAATTTTTCAACGGGGCGGGGTTCATGGATTGAACGATAACGCGGCGGCAGGTTCAATGGGTAAAAAAAATAAGCACTTCATTTTCTCGTCAACAAATAGTATATTCAGAGAGTTAAATCCTCTCACGATCATTGTTTGGTTTTGTTCTTGGGGGTAGCATGAAGAAGTACGTTTTAATGGGTTTGGTGGCTGGTGCTGCGCTTTCGGCAATTATCCTCTACTTGCGTCGGAAAAAAGCGGAGGGCACAGAGTTCCGGGAATTCTTTGATTCTTCAGCGGTCGCAGATGAATTGTTCGGCGATGCGTTTCAGGAATTGCCCGACAAACCGTAAACTGTCTCAAAAATAAACACTCCCTGACCTTGTGAAGGGCGAGGAATTCCTCGCCTTTTTCTTTTCCTTCCCCCCAGATCGGATCGGCCGACCGTCGCATTTCTGTTTCTTGATTTTGAGCACAATTCTCGTAGCTTGAAGATTGTAGCACTGGGGGTTCTTCCGTCCATCTCGGGTTTTCCTTAGTTCATGACCGTTCCTGCAACGTCCTCTCCTTCGACCTCACATCTCAGCATGCTTGCCGATGCCTTACGAGGCGAGGTTGCTCAGCTGAAAAACGCTCGTACCTCGGTCGTGTTGTCCAACGGAGAATTCGTCGGCGAATT
This sequence comes from Bacteroidota bacterium, assembly GCA_049644265.1. Taxonomy (GTDB): domain Bacteria; phylum Bacteroidota; class Ignavibacteria; order UBA10030; family UBA10030; genus JBARRO01. The sequence goes on along the minus strand of JBARRO010000088.1, from coordinate 11,096 downwards.
TGCCGGGAATTTCTACTACCGGTTTGAAATACCCGAGGAGATTTTCAACCGCCGCATTGAGCAGGCAGCGTTCACGTTCGGGATACAGCATCCGATCGACGTTCCCGGGAACGTGATCTCGCTCGACAACCAGTTTCTCGTCGTCGCACTCCCTCATGATTTTGGCCCATCCGTCCCCGAAGCGAAGTGTTCCTGGGATTACGCACAGGAACTGAACCCCGTTCTTGAAACGCTGTCGACTCCGGCTGCAGCAACGTCGTGTGGTGCGGTCCTGTTTGTTCCTGGGACGGTGGACAATCGCCACGCGGTGAGCTTTGACGCGCAGACGCTTCCCACTTCTTCCCCCGACCAGGTTGAAGCGGTCAAGAAAATTCTCCAGAACAAGGTCACGATGCTCTGGGGTCCGGTTCACTCAGGGAAGACTGCCGTCCTCGCACTTACTGCTGCAAACTATGTCAAAGCGGGAAAACGCGTGCTGTATGTCGCGCCGTCAAACGATCAAGTCGATATTGCGGTATTGAAAACGGCACAGACCTGCAAGGAGCTGGGACTCGACCCCGCCCAGCTTGTCACGCGAATCGATCTGCCTTCTCTCCCGAACGCCGATGCGATCGCGGAGTTTTCGTTCGAACATCAGATTGAAACGCTGAAGGCAGAAAAACTCCGTGCATTTCAGGAGCGGGTAAATCTCGTCAAGCAGTATTGGTCTGTCAAGATCCGGCAACTGCTGCATGAAGACTTCTACAACAGGCTTGAAGATCTGCGCGCCAGAATGCACGAGGCGAAAAAGCAGTACGATCAGGTGACGAAAGAGATGGAGCAGCTTCGGGATACGGTTGGCCGACTGTCGAACGCGTCGATGCTCGAGCGGCTCAAGAAAGGCATGTCGAAGGACGACCTTGCCCAGGCTCAGAAGCAGTACGCCGAACGGCAGCAACTCCAAAAACGCCTGCTCTCGGCGCAACAGACGTTAACAGGGGAAATCACAAGGCTGGAAATCACCGCTCCGGTCAACGCCGAGCAGATGAAGGAATTCCGGGCGTCGCAAAAACGCATCGAGGAACTTGGCGGGCTGGACCAGGTGGGGAAGGCGGTTGAGGAGTTCAGTGCGGTCGACGAACCGGCTCTGCTGCAGTCGAAGCGGCTGATCGCCACGAGCACGGTCACGGTGTTTCTCCATCCTGCGCTCAAGGGTCGGCAGTACGACCTGGTGATTGTAGACGATGCGCACACGATCGATCTGCCAACACTCGCCGCTCTCGCTGCGTTTGCAAAAGAGAAGCTCCTGCTCGCCGGAGATCCCTTTCAGCTTGGCCCCGAGTCGTTCTCGAACAACGAGCTCGCGCAGCAGTGGCTCAGACGTGACATCTTTTTGCAACTGGCGAAGACGGAATCTCTCCCCAAACTCTTCGAGTGGGGTCAACAGAATCCCCAATGGTCGATCCCGTTAACATCGCACTTCGCTTCCACACCCAAGCTTTCAGTGTTCATGGGCTCCGTTTTGTTTGACGATAAGATCAACGTTTTTGCATCCCCTAAGGCAAAAGGGAAAATCTATTTTATCGATACAACGGACCTGAAAGGCCGGTCGCGGCAGTATGTGGGAAAGAAAAGAATTCTGCCGTTCAACGACCTTCAGACGAAACGGACAATCGAGTGTCTCAAGCACGCCCTCATGGAACCGGGCCGCTTTGCCACCGACGTGGGCATCATCGTGCCGTTTGCCGGTCCAACACTCTACATGAAATTGCAGGTTCGACTCCTCGGCATCCGTAACGCCGAAATCGGGACGCCGCAAAGTTTCAGGGGAAAAAGAAAGAAGGCGATCATCTTCGACACGAGTATGGCGGGGGTCGATTATACGGTCCGGGCCATTGACGATAAGAAGATCGGCGAAGCTGAGATTGCGCGACTGTTTACGACGGTCTTTTCCAGCGTTGAGGAGGATTTGTACGTCCTGGCGGATCTGTCGCACTTCCGGGCAGTCTACAAAGACCGGCTCTTTACAAAGCTTTTGATGCTGCTTCAGGCGGAGGCGGATCAACAACAACCGGTCTTTGCCCCATCCGTCAAAAAATTTGACGACTTGGGATGGGACCAGCGGTCAAAGCTCTTTTCGCTGGTCGCACAGCAGGCGCCGTCTGCGAGTCGCGCGAGTAAGCCGGGAGAGCCGCAGAAGGTCGACCATGAACTCGAGCTGAAGATGAAGATGATGGCGAAGCAACAGGCAGGGAAACCGGTGACGACAGAACGGAACTTTGAGAAAGAGATATTCACGGCGGTCAACCGCGTGCTCGGCTATCGGACCGATTTGAACCTGTTATCGCAATACACGGGAGGAGATCTACTTCTGAGAAACTCGTTTGTCGGTGAACAAGCTCTCAGCCGGCTTCCGATTGATCATTGTCAGAACGAAAAAGACTTCCGTTCTATAATGGAGCGTTGGAATCTTCTTATCTATGAAATGTCCGGAGGCGGAAAGACCGATAATCCATTCTTTGTGCAAAAAGGTTCGGAGACCCGCGTCCGGCAGGAGATTCGTCATCTCAGCATGTTCTATTCCTCCGCCGCCGAGGCCGCGCTCGAGGCGGGAAAGCAGAAGATTGCGGCTGAGGTTGGGAGGATTTTTCAGGAACTCCTTGGAAAGCCCCAGCCTGGAAATCCTGCAGAGTGGTCCACCGCCTACGTCAATTTTCTCTCCCGGCTTGAAGGGTATCTCAGTTGGATTTCGGAACAATTGAGGAAGTAGTCAGTTTCCTAACCCCATCTCCCTCTTGACCCCAGGTAAGTCTCTCCAATTCCCCTTTGCCGTTTGACTGCGGAATCGGGTCCCTCTCAAATTGTTGAAAAATTCGCTGAATTCGACGATCCTCACGGTTGACATCTCAGTTTGTTGAACGCCTCCCCAAATAGGGGTATATTCAGCGAGACAAGGTAACTTTATGGGATTTTGGGAATACGTGGTTAATATTGCGGTCGTGATTTTTTTCGTTCTCCTGAACGGCTTTTTTGTTGCGGCCGAATTCGCCATTGTCAAGGTGCGTTCGACCCAGATTGAGCCTTTGGTGCAGAAAGGGAACTGGCGTGCAAAAATCGCGAAGGACATTATTGCCCATCTGGATGCTTATCTCTCCGCCACGCAACTTGGCATCACCATGGCCAGCCTTGCCTTGGGATGGGTGGGCGAGCCCTTTGTGGCATCGATGTTTGCCCCCTATTTCACGGGGCTTGGGGTTACAGACCCCCGGCTGATTCAGGGGATTTCATTCGCCATTGCGTTCAGCATCATTACGTTCCTCCACATCGTCATTGGAGAGCAAGCGCCGAAATGGCTGGCAATCCAAAAGGCCCGCACCACGACTTTATGGGTGGCGTATCCCCTGAGGCTCTTCTTCGTAGTGTTCAAACCTTTCATTTGGGGCCTCAATTCGGCTGCAAATGCGATTGTTCACGTTGTCGGAATCCATTCCGTGAGCGAATCGGAGGTTGCACACTCAGAAGAAGAGCTGCGCCTTCTGCTGACGCAAGACAAACGGGTTTCTGTTCGAAGCCGGAACATTGTCCTGAACGCCATGGATTTCAGGCGGAAGCAGGCACGACACTCCATGACCCCCCGAAAAGAAATCGTCGCGCTGCTCAACGCCGATCCGGTCAGCGAGAACATTGCCCTGATGCGCGAGAGCAAATTCTCACGCTTACCGGTGTACAAGGAATCCATCGATAATATCATCGGGATTGTCCATACCAAGGATATCTTCCTGGTCGACAGACACCTGAGGCATGACTTCTCGCTTGACTCGGTGCTCCGGGATGCGGTCTTCCTTCCCGAGACAGCCACACTTGAACGTGTGCTTGAAACCATGCTTGGGAAGAAAACACATATGGTGATTCTTGCGGACGAGTACGGAGGAACGGCAGGACTGATCTGTCTGGAGAATGTTCTGGAAGAACTTGTGGGAGATATTCAGGATGAGTTTGATAAAGAAGCTCCCGAGATAACAAAACTCAACGAGAACGAGTACCTTGTGCACGGAAACATCACCACCAACGATGTTGAACGGTTGATCAACCAGGAACTTTCACCCAGAGATATCATCTCGATCGGCGGATTTATTATTGAACGCCTCGGAACGATTCCAAAGCAGGGAGAAAAGCTCCGCATCGACGGCACGGAATTCATTGTCGAGAAAGTGGTAGACAATGTCGTCGAAACGATCCGCATCAAACGCCTCCCGCCGCCGACGGATGTTGAAGAACCAAAAAAAGAATAACCTGCCATCTCAGTATTGCAATCAGCTCAAGGTGAAACGGTGAAATCTCTCGTAGTTCTCTGTCTTTCTGTTGCCTCGGTTGTATCCGCGCAGGTCAATGTGCCGGAGTGGGCAAAGGATGCCATCTGGTACCAGATTTTTCCGGAACGGTTTCGCAATGGAGATCCACGGAATGATCCGACTGCAGCCGATATGGAGTTTGATTCTTCTCGGACCTGGAACATCTCTCCATGGACCAGCGACTGGTACAAGCTGCAGCCGTGGGAGGTTGCCCACAGTGGAAAGTTTTACGAAAACGTCTTCGACCGCCGGTACGGCGGCGATCTTCAGGGCGTTATCGACAAGCTCGGCTATCTGAACGAGCTCGGCATCAACACGATCTACTTCAATCCCGTGTTTGACGCCTACTCGCTTCACAAGTACGACGCGTCATCCTACCATCATATCGATCGTCATTTCGGACCCAACCCCGCGGGTGATGCCGAGCTCATGAAGCAGGAGACCGACGACCCGGCAACCTGGCATTGGACTTCGGCGGACTCGCTCTTCCTTCGCCTAGTTCATGAGGCGCACAGACACGGAATCCACGTGATCATCGACGGCGTCTTCAATCACAGCGGGACACGCTTTTGGGCGTTTCAGGATGTAAGGAAGAACCAGCAGAGGTCACGGTATGCGGACTGGTACGATGTCCGGCGGTGGGATGATTCGACGACATCGCAAAACGAATTTCAATACAAGGGTTGGTGGGATGAAAAGTCCCTGCCCGAATTCAAAGAAGATGCAAACGGATTCATGCAGCCGGTCCGGCAGTATTTTTTCAATATTACAAAACGGTGGATGGATCCCAATGGGGACGGAAACCCCTCAGACGGAATCGACGGGTGGCGACTTGATGTGGCGAATGATGTTTCGGATGTGTTTTGGAGAGAGTGGCGGCTTCATGTGAAGAAACTGAACCCCAAGGCCTACATCGTTGGCGAGATTTGGGATGATGCGGCCAAGTGGCTTTCGGGGGACGAGTTCGACGCTGTGATGAACTATCCGTTTGCGAGGGCCTGCGTCCGGTATTTCATCAATACGGATGCGACGAGATACAGTCCTTCCGAGTTCGACCAGGAACTTACAACGATCAGGAAGAGCTACGCTTCTGAGACCAACTATGTGTTGCAGAACCTGCTCGATACGCACGACACGGATCGTCTTCCATCGATGATCATGAATCCGAACCGCAAGTATGATGACAACAACGGACTTCGACACAATCCCGACTATCAGATCGAGAAACCGTTGGCCGAAGTTCGGCGCATCCAAAAGCTTATGATTTTGTTCCAAATGACCTATCTTGGTGCACCGATGGTGTACTACGGCGATGAAGCGGGCATGTGGGGAGCAGACGATCCCGACGACCGCAAGCCAATGGTCTGGGACGACCTGGTCTACGATCCCGAAGTTGCGCACCCCATTCCTGGAAAAGTGCGTCCGGCCGACGAAGTGCGGTTCGAGAAAGATCTGTTTACGTTCTACAAGCGACTGACCATTATTCGGCAGGAAAATGAAGCGCTGAGACGCGGGAGTTTCAGAAAAGTCCTGGCGGACGACGAGAAGAACGTTTACGGTTTTGTCAGGGATCTGGAGGGAAACACGGTTCTGGTGGTGATAAACAACAGCGACAAACCTCAACACTCCAGGATCAAAATCAGCGGCTCGTTCAAAGACCAGCTGACGTGGAAGAAGGTTGATTCGAAGAACGGAATCCTCGATGTGAGTCTGGATGCGAAGTCGGGGTTGGTTTTGTTGGAGAAGTAGAATCTTAAGTCCGAAGGTTACCTTCTACCGCGTTGACCTCCGTAGAAGGTAACCTTCATCAATGCATATGCTCGTGCCCGCCCGTGAACGGGAACGGAATCCCGAGCGCTCGTGCGATCATGACGGCACCCATCAGAAGAATCATCCCCGCTGCGAGTTTGTCCCCCCACACGCGCAAACGGTGACCGAAGTACGAACCCGCGAGTCCGGTAATCGTCAGCGCCGGCACGATACCGATTCCAAACAAGAACATGATGACCGCGCCGTGAATCATGCTCGCCGACCCCGCCGCCTTGATGAACATTGAATAGAGCAACCCGCAGGGAAGCAGAGGAGTGAGAAATCCGACGTAGAATTTCGATTCCAGTCCAGGCCTGCCAACAAGCCCTCCGAAGAGTCTCCTGTAAAGTCCGAAGAAAAAATTCCGCGGCTCCTCGCCGAGCCGCAATTCTGCTTGCGAGCTGAAAGCGGGAATGATCTTCAGAAGGGAAATTCCCCAGATGACCATCAGCACTCCCATCAGCATCGAAAACCATTCTCCGATCCCACGAAGAATCGTGATGCCGCTTCCCAACAGGCCGAAAATGCCTCCGAGGAGAGTGTACGAGAGAACGCGCCCGCCGTTGTACGCGGCATGTGCTGCCAGCCCCGTGCCGAGGCGAGTTCCGATGAGATCGCTTTGCGTCGAATAGCCCATCACGATTGCCCCGCACATGCCGACGCAATGCATACTTCCAAACAGACCTGCGAGGAAGGAGAACCAATAGTCCACAGAAATCCGCGAATGAGTTAACCACGAAGGGCACGCCTGCGTGACGGAGCGAGTCCCAGAAAGTTCGGATTTGCGTACACACTTCAGCGCGCAGGCACGAAGTGCACGAAGGAATAAACGAAAAAGGGAAATGAAAATCACATTACGATTGCCATGCACATGCTGACGCAGCTCATACTACCAAACAGATCTGCGAGGAAGGAGAACCAGTAGTCCACGAATGTAGTTAACCACGAAGGGCACTAAGTGCACGAAGGAATGAACAAAAAGAGAAATGATAATTACATGAGACCTAAGTAACACCTTCGTGTCCTTCGTGACCTTAGTGGTTTCCTAAAAATGGGAATACACCTCTTTAGATTCGTAGTTGCGGAAATTGCAATCGCTTAGTATCTTCGTTTTACGATTTAGTAATTCAGCCAAACGCTCCCCTCCGCTCATTTCTCGGACATGACTCTTCCTTTCGCCGCCGTTGTCGTTATTGCGATTGCGTTGTTTGCGGGCGCGCTTGGCCTTGCAGCCTTCCTCTGGGCAATCCGCACCAGGCAGTTCTCCATCCAGCATCTGAACCAGGGCGCCACCGTGATTTTTGACGAGGACGAACCTGTCGGCAAACCCCAAGACCAGATTTTTGTGGAGTCCGATGGCAAAGGCAAAAGCTAAGAAGCAACCACTGCCCCTGCATACGGAATTCACCGTCGAACCGTCGAAGTCTGACGAGCAGCTCCGAATCAGCTTCGATGATTCTGTCCGGACTCCCACCGTCTTCTATTTTGCGACTGCCGTGTTCTGGCTTCTGGTCGGGACCGGCTTTGGGATTGTCACCTCGCTGAAATTTACGCTCCCGGACTGGCTCGGCAATGTTCCGGCTCTCACGTTTGGGAGAATCCGGCCGGCACATTTAAACACCATCATGTACGGATGGGCTTCGCTTGCCGGCTCCGGAATGATTGTCTGGATGACGGCGCGACTTTGCCGTGCCCCACTGCAGTGGGCGTGGCTGCATTACATCGCTGCAATTCTCTGGAATATCGGAGTCCTGGCCGGCACCATCGCAATCTTGACCGGTTACAGCCAAGGGCTCGAATGGCTCGAGTTTCCGACGTTCGCCGGTGCACTTCTGGCAATCGCCTTCCTCCTCTTCGCTGCGTCCATCGTGCAAACCTTCCGTAAGAGACAGGTCGAACATCTCTACGTGAGCTTGTGGTACATCCTCGCTTCGATGCTGTGGTTCCCCATTCTCTATGTTGTGGCAAACCTTGGAATCTACCAGGGTGTCGTCGAAGCGGCGATGAACTGGTGGTTCGGTCATAATGCACTCGCGGTGTGGTTCACTCCCATCGGTCTTGCGGGCGCGTACTATTTCATCCCCAAAGTCATCGGCCGCCCGATCTACAGTTACTATCTTGGATTGCTGGGTTTCTGGGCATTCGCGTTGTTTTATAACTGGAACGGCATCCACCACCTCGTCGGTGGCCCGTTGCCGACATGGCTTGTCACCGTCTCCATCGTTGCAAGCGTGATGATGGTCGTACCCGTCATGGCGGTCGCCGTCAATCACCATCTGACAACCGTCAACCACTTTCGGATGCTGCGTTATAGCCCGACGCTCCGGTTTGTCGTGTTCGGGTCGATGAGCTACACCGCCGTGAGCTTACAGGGGTCGATTGAATCCATCCGCTCGTTCAGCGAAGTTGCGCATTTCACGCATTATACCATCGGGCATGCTCATTTGGGCGTCTACGGGTTTCTTTCGATGATTCTCTTCGGCGCGATGTACTATATTATGCCGCGACTGGCCAAATGGGAATGGCCGTATCCCGGTTTGATCAAACTCCATTTTTGGTCGACGGCAAGCGGGATCGCACTCTATGTTGTGGCGCTCAGCATGGGAGGATGGATCCAGGGAGTGGAAATGAACAACGCGACCATTCCGTTTATCGATGTGGTGAATGCGACAAAGCCGTACCTCTGGGCCCGGTCGGTTGGGGGCACACTCATGATGATCGGCCACGTGATATTTGCATATCAGTTCTTCTCGGTTATCAAGAGGGCGGGACCGCGGAGGTTTGCTCCTGCGCTCTTCAGGGAACCGGCCCCCATTGAAGCCGCAAGAATCGAAGAACAGTCAGCAGTCTCGGGTTAGAGTATGATGTTCATTCGCACATTCGTGTTTTTCTTTGGCGTCCTGGCAACGCTCGTGCTCGGCTGGGCGGCACTCGTTGGCATGCCCGATGCGATGATCTCTGAAGTTCGGCCCCCCGAGGGACTTCAGCGTTACACCGCAGAGCAATTGTATGGCCGCAGCATCTACATTCGTGAAGGATGTCTCTATTGTCACAGTCAACAGGTGCGCCCGGAAGGTTTTGGCGCAGACCAGGCGCGATTCTGGGGAAGGCCGTCGGTTCCCGCAGACTACGTGTACGACAAGCCCCACTTGCTTGGCACCATGCGAACCGGCCCCGACCTCATGAATATCGGAGCGCGTCAACCGAGCGAGAATTGGCACCTGGCGCATCTCTATAACCCGAGACTTGTTTCGCCGGGATCCATCATGCCGCCGTTTCCCTGGCTCTTCGAAGAAAAACTCAGCGCGGGACCCGGGGATAAAGTAGTCGCGCTTCCCGACTCGATCGCTCCAACAGGGAAAATCGTGGTAGCAGGGCGTGAAGCGCTTGCCTTGACAGCGTACCTGCTTGGCATGGACCATTCGTATCCTGTCGCACAAGGAATTCCGGACACAACCAAAAAGAACTAAACCATGGCCTTGAAACCCAAAGGACCATCAACGAGCGAAAACGAATTTCGGGATTCCGACGAAGTCCACGTCGATGAGATTCATCAGAGGATCGTTGGGCGTGAGCAAGTGGAACCGGAAGAGGGATTCGAAAAACCGCCCGCGTGGGTTTGGGCGGTGAGTGTGCTGTTGCTCTTTGTGATGGGTTTTTATCTGGGGCGCTATGGCGGGACGTGGTCGACCGTTGCGCACGAAGTTGAATCCCCCTCCATTGCAGGCGCTCCCCCTCCAAAGAAGATTGTTAAAGGCGACCAGGTGTTTATTGGCGTGTGTCAGACCTGTCACCAGTCAACAGGGCTCGGCGTTGCAGGCCAGTACCCTCCACTTGCCGGATCTGAATGGTTATTGAGGGACGCTGAAACGCCGGCACGCATCGTCCTTTATGGTTTGGAAGGACAGATAGCGGTTAAAGGAAATGCATTCAACAACAAAATGCCTGCGTTCCACGACAAGCTCTCGGACGATGAAATTGCAGCCGTTATTACATATGTCCGCGGTGCATGGGGAAATTCAGCCCAGCCGGTCACGCCGGAAATCGTCGCGTCAATCAGGACAAAGCTCGGCGTTCGCAATCCATGGAGCGCCTCCGAACTCGCATTGCTTCGGCAAACAAAATGATGAGTCGCTCTGTTCATAGAAAATCATTTTCTGTTATTGCATTATTGCTCATTGCCCATTGCTCATTGCTCATTGTTTCGTGTCAGCGTCCGGAATCCGGTCCGCGCCAGCCGGTCGCATTCAGCCATGTCCGCCATGCCGGCGATTACAAAATCAACTGCCAGTATTGTCATAGCGGTGTTCGGCGGGGTCCAAACGCCTATATCCCATCGGTCCAGACATGCATGGGCTGCCACAAACTCGTTGCAGCGACAAAGCCCGAAATTGTAAAAATACGACAGGCGTGGGAATCTCATGAGCCGATTCGATGGACGAAAGTCAATCACCTTGCGGACTTTGTCTATTTCAACCACTATCCGCACATTGCCAAAGGTGTTCAGTGCCAGAAATGTCACGGGGACATCGCTTCGATGCCCGAGGTGCGACCGCCCCTGAAGGTCAATAATATGACATGGTGTGTGGATTGCCACAGGGAGAATAGCGCCAGCATAGATTGTTATACGTGCCATCGGTGAGGAGTAAGGTGGTAGGGGAAGGCGAAAGGTGGTAGGTGGAAGGAAATAGGTGGTTGGGGAAAAACCTATCCGAAACGACAGCAATGGAATCAGCCTAGTCCTAAACATAAATCTGGATTTCAGTCCTAGAACCTATTACCTATCGGTTGAGTGCCTAATGAAAGTAGACTAATTTTTGTTTGACAGTTGGGTTCAGAGGAAACGAAAGCGTTTTCAGTTGTTTGGGTTGTTGGTCGTCTTCGAACAAAATAGTCAGTTGTTCTCGTTTCAGGTTCCATTCGGCCAAGACAAAATAGTTGATGTACGACTTTGAG
>JBARRO010000087.1:0-3847 GCA_049644265.1 Bacteroidota bacterium | reverse complement strand
CCGCAAGGGCGACCTTAGACTCCGTTGGTTTGTCCCATATGGTAATGAGGAGCGTGCTGCCGAGCACGAAGACCCCTCCAACGATGGCAAGGGGAGCGAGCCTCTCACCGAGCGTCAGCGCGGCGATAGGTAATCCAAAAAAAGTAATGAGGTAATTTGTGAGCGCCACCTGGATCGCATCGAGCTCCTTGAGGACGATCAGAAAAATAATCATCGAGAGAAAGTTGTGGAAAAAGGTCAGCAAGCTCATGCCTATCCAGGTGTTAACAGTAAAATGAGGAATACTGGAAACGAACTGACTGAGATCTGGAGCGACAAACGGAAGGAGGAGAACGAGCATGACACAATACGTCCAGAAGAGCATCTCAAGCGGCGTGAACCGCCGGAGTATAACTTTTCCAAAGGAATTGTTCAGGGAATTTCCCAGAATTGCTGTCAAAATAAGAAGGTCACCCGCGAGATATTGAAATCCGAAGCTCGACTCCTGGATATCTTTTGCGGAGATGATCAGGACCCCCACGACTGCAAAGCCGAAGCTGATCCAACGTGCCCTATTCATTTTTTCTTTGAGAATGATCATGGCCATGACGGCGGTAAAGACCGGGAGAGCCAGCGTGAGGAGAGCGCCGTTGCTGGCGAGGCTCATCCGGGTTCCCCAGGTCATGAATACCTGTGCTGGAAAGAACCCGAACGCACCCAGGATCAGAAAATTGCCGACATCCCGCATGTTCGTAACGCGAGTTGACCGTTGCTTCCGGGCCTCAGCCAACACGAACGGAATGATTCCGATCGTGGCCAGGCACATCGGCACCCAAACGGTCATATAGCCGCCAACCTGATCCTCGACCAGCTTGATGCAGGTGAACTGCAGAGCCCACATCAAATTACACGCAAACAGCAATATCCAGTTTCGCATTATGTTCCTCTATTTCTTCCGTTACCAGTTAGTGATTGACAAGCTGAAAAAAGAGATACTATTTACCCTCCACGGGAGAAAGCACGAAGACCTTGCAATCGTGCGGCTGCAAGTCTGTTGAAAGCGTCGAATCCGCTTGACCCAGCGACGTGTGCTTCCATACATCCCGGACTCTGTACGGTGTGCCAGGGTTCAATTCCAGCGATTGCCACGACGCCTTCATCGTCCTCGTGGTTGAATTCCGGTTGAGCAACGCGATTGCAACACGCTTGCCGCTCAGCGGCTTCTTCCATGCATCCAGACCATCGTTTCTAAAAACACGATAACCTTGCTTTCCCAGAGAGTCCTGATCGATAGCAATGATTTCCTTGTTGAGGAGGATGGATTTTGTCACTTGGTCCATGCTCCGAATGTCGCACCCCATCATTAACGGTGCTGCCATGACACACCACATGCTCATCTGAGTGCGGTACTCCGTATCGTTACAGCCACCACCCTTGATATTTCCTTTGTTCTTCAGGCCGATAATGAGCATGTCCGGATCATTCCACCCGCCCGGGCCGGCGAATCGTCTGAGATCTACTTCTGCGTCGATCGCCGCAAGAATTCCAACGGGATCCGTATCACTACGCGGACTATCCCAAATGTCATAGACATCAGAACCAATGCGCCACATGTGACCACCCACCTCCCGCCCCCATTGCCACGGTGACCGATCGCCCCATTCACAGATGCTGAATACGATAGGCCTTCCCGTCGCCTTCAGAGCATCGCCCATTTTCTTGTATCGGGTCACAGCTCTTTTATAATCACCGTCGGTGGATCCATAATTGTCGCAGAAGCAATAATCTTCCTTCAGAAAATCCGCTCCCCAATCGGCAAACGTCTGCGCGTCAATCTCTTCAAACCCAAAACTCCCAGGTTTTCGACCGCATGTTTGGGTTCCTGCGTCGGAGTAAATTCCGAACTTGAGCCCCTTGCCGTGCACATAGTCTGCAAGGGCTTTGATGCCCGAGGGAAACCTCTGTGCATCGGGATAGAGACGACCGGTTATCGAGTCTCTCCCGCCTTGCCAGATATCGTCGATGACAACGTATTGGTACCCAGCATCTTTCAACCCTGAGCTGACCATGGCATCCGCTGTTTCCCGGATTACCTGCTCACTGACATTCTTGCCGAATGCATTCCAGCTGTTCCATCCCATCGGCGGGGTCAGAGCCAGTTGATCGCCCGACGTTGCTTTGGTCTGCTGCGGCAGGTTTCTCGAATCTGTTTTCACACGTCCACCAATGAAGGCCAAAAAGAGAAGAGCGGAAACAAGGATGACCAAAATTGTTTTGTGTTTTGACATTGTACATTCTCCCAAATCTAAGAGTTCCCTTGTTTGCTTCAGTGAATTTCAATCCTATGTGAACCGAGTCCGGTCGGAATCTGAATGATCTGCCGTAGACTCAACGCCTTCTTCGTCGCCTTACCGTCAACGTACATCTTTGTTGATTTACCCAGAGCTTGCAAGAACGTGTCCGACAACTCCAGAGTCCAGAAGGACGGCTTCTTTTCAAAATACTTGCAGTAATGGTCATCGTACGTGAACTCGATGCCGACATCACCCTTCCTGGTTTCCTGCACATCGCTGTGCAAATAGGCAGAGCATTCATTGAAGCCCATCCAGTGTTTGTCCTTATGAGCATCGATCCAATTGGTATTGTCCGTCAGGTTGGCTCTTCGACCTCCGGCGATTTTTGACGCAAGCAGCTGTTCAGTCGTCATCTTCAAGAGGGCATCCCATCCAGCTTCGGTTTGGTCTGCTGGATTGTCTGTTCTTGCTGTCAGGTCCAGATCGTGGCACGTGAACTGCTCCGGCATCATCATGCTGAACTCGATGGTCCGATCGAAACCGACATAGCATTCTCTGCTTATACCCAGTCCGGCAATTGCCGCAACGCGACCGTTATCGTCCCCACCCGGCTTTCCATGCCGGATTTCTGCACCCGTACGCACCTCAGCGGAAAGAGCGACAACTCCAAACGCCCTTTTAATCGCATCGATGCCACTCTTGTAGAGAAACAGCAGATCGTTCGACGGTACCGACACGCCTCCCCGTCGCACATCGACGATCTCATTATACCAATCCGTGACAGCCATTTCGCCGCCGATCGGACTTCCCCACCACGGTCCTGGAGGCGAATCGAGATCCCAATTCATGTGGGACCACGCGCGGTGCGCCTGAATTTCGAACACACCGCGTCGAAGCCCTTGGTCAAGCCCAACTTTCGTGGATCCATAATCCTGCGAATTGCCAAAAATATCCCTGAACGGTTTGACCGTCCACGGTGATTCGATCACATGTGTTTCCGGATTCGCAAACCCAGGTGTAACATTCATGACCATCATCAGCCCGCGTTTCTGAAGAGGCTCGATCAGGTACTTCAAGAGAGTTTCTTTGCTTGGCGTCGGGTAGTGCCACCTCAGACTCCAAGCGTGCTCGCTGCAGCCGATGTCGTCCATGATGAAGATGAATCCGTTGTCAAAGTTGTCATTGAAGACACCGTACCCCATGGCGTACACGAGCGACTTTCTGAAGATCCCTCTCATCGCCGGGTATGTACGGAACCAACTTTTCCCTCCGCCGATCCAAATGACCTTCGTGTTGGCATTGATGTCCCTGACTGTGAGCTGAGGAATCTGACCAACCCTGCCCAATACTGCGATCGCATCATTGGCGGTGCAGCGAACGATGGAATCCGCAGTTTTCTGCTCAACAAATTCCCCAGGTTTTAGTGTGACACCGTTATCACCCACAATACTGGGCGGGGCCGTCTTCTGGTCGTCCGGCAAAGATGTGCCAGCGGCACCCGATGTGACAAAATGGTCGGCCGTCACCGCGAATTTGCCACCCCCGTTCAAAAACTCCGTGACTCCCTGAACCTG
>JBARRO010000086.1:0-7714 GCA_049644265.1 Bacteroidota bacterium | reverse complement strand
GAATCGTTCATGGCCACGAGTCTGTGCGAAACCTGCAAAGGAGGGAGGCTCCGCAAGGAGAGCCTTGCCGTGAAACTTGAAGATGCTGCGACCGGTGAAAAATGGAACATGCGGGATATCGTTTCATTGTCGATCCAGCGGAGCAAAGACTTTTTTGACAAGGTCTCTCTGACGCCGCGGCAGACGGAAATTGCCCATCAGGTCGTCAAGGAAATACGACAACGACTCGATTTTCTCTTGAACGTTGGATTGAGTTACCTGACCCTTGACCGTTCAGCACGGACGCTTTCTGGAGGGGAAGGTCAGCGCATTCGCCTCGCGACACAAATCGGAACTCAATTGGTGGGCGTGATGTACATTCTCGATGAGCCGAGCATTGGACTTCATCAGCGGGACAACATCAAGCTCATCGATTCCCTTAAATCGTTGCGCGATCTCGGCAATACCGTGATCGTAGTCGAACATGACAAAGAGATGATCGAAAGCGCCGACTATATCGTGGATTTGGGTCCTTTTGCGGGTGAACACGGGGGATACGTCGTGACCCGGGGTAATCCTCGGAAACTCGAATTGCGGGCCAACAATCCTCAAATCAAAACGAACGGCAACGGATGGGATGGCCAATCCCTTACTGCCCTGTATCTCCAGGGCAAAAGGACGATTGAAGTGCCGCCGGTTCGGAGGAAGCCGGGGAAGAAAGTTCTGGCAATTTCCGGAGCTACGGGCAACAACCTCAAGAACCTTACAATGAAAATCCCCCTGGGAACGCTCGTTTGTGTTACCGGCGTCAGCGGTTCGGGAAAGTCCACCCTCATCAATGAAACGCTCTTTCCGATCCTCTCCCGAAAATTCTATAAGACCAAGCTTGTTCCATTGCCGTACCGATCCATCGAGGGATTGGAGCACATCGATAAGATCATCGACATCGACCAGTCTCCGATCGGGAGAACGCCGCGCTCAAATCCCGCAACATACACGGGTCTCTTTACACTCGTTCGGGATCTTTTTACACAGCTTCCCGAATCCCAGATCCGTGGATACAAAGCCGGGAGGTTCAGTTTCAACGTCAAGGGAGGGCGATGCGAGGGATGTGAAGGCGACGGAGTCCGAAGAATCGAAATGAACTTTCTGCCGGATGTGTACGTCCTCTGCGATGTGTGCAACGGCCGGAGGTACAACCGGGAGACTCTGGAAGTCCTCTACAAAGGCAAATCCATCGCCGATGTGCTCAACATGACCGTGGATGATGCCATGGAGCTCTTCAGCGAACTCCCGCGACTTCAGAGGCATCTGAAAACCCTGCACGATGTTGGCCTGGGATACATCAGATTGGGGCAGCAGGCGACGACTCTTTCGGGAGGCGAAGCACAGCGGGTGAAACTATCGACGGAGCTGTCGAAGATCGGGACGGGCAAGACGCTTTACATACTGGATGAACCGACCACAGGCCTGCACTTTGAGGATATCCGAATGTTGTTGGATGTGCTGAACAAACTTGTCGACAAGGGAAACACGGTCATCGTCATTGAACACAACCTGGACGTGATCAAGACAGCGGACTGGATTATTGATTTGGGACCGGAGGGAGGAGATGCGGGAGGGGAGATTGTGGCTGAAGGGGCGCCTGAGGAAGTTGCGAAAAATGATCGGTCCTACACAGGGATGTATCTGAAAAAAGAATTGAAGGGGGAACGATTGTCGTTGGGAAAGTAAAGTAAGGATGTATATTTGATCCGGAATTGAGCGGGGGATCGTGGCGGCGATGTACACACACCGGGATGGCAACTATGCCGCGAGTCTCAATCCTTAAACTTCAGCGAATACTTCATTCGGTTCTCTCCAGTTCTCAGACTGAACAGCAGACGAATGAAATCGTCAAGCTCTGCCATGCGATGGCGGTTTCCTTTCTGATGTCGAAGTTGTCTTCCCGCCGGCTCAACCCCAGTTTTGCAGGATTGAAAATCACCGACCTGGCGTTTGATTGCATTGCAGACCTCTTCCAGCGGGACGCCGGGGGCAGGCTGGTGCAACTCTCGGCATATTTTGGGAGCATTTCAATCGCTGAACTCTCCGACGAGGCCCTGACGGGTCACCTCAGGCGGCTTGTTTTTTCCAAGGTTAACAACAACATTTTTCGGATCTATAACGAAGTGGATCCCACGCTCGGAAAAATTCTCCGAAACATTAAACTGACTGTGCACGCTCTGGGTCATTTTGTGGAATTCGAGCGATTCGGCGAACCCTATTTGGCACCTGCGAATGTCGATCCGTTGTCGCGCCTTCCCCAGCCGGATCCAGAAGTGCTATCGAGAAACCTTCGTCAACAAAAAGAAAGAGAAAGTAATATCCCCGGACTGCTTTCCGCATTGTCGTGTTATCTGCGGGATCAGGAAGAACACGCGCGGGAGATCCCGCTGATGACCGTTGCGTATGTCCTTCGATCCCATTTCGCAAAACCCGATGTGTTGGATGCAGAAATCTCTTCGGCAGAAGGGAGGCTTTTGGAAAACGATGTCCGGACGATCATCGAGGAAGTGTGTCAACGCTTGAAACTGGAAAAACATGACACCTATGTAGGCAAAAACAAGCTGAAAGTCGCAGAGTATGAATCGTATATGGAAGTAATCGTTGAAAACCTTCACGCCACCTTGGTACAGGATGATGGGACAGACTTTCCGTTCTACAATCGCCTCAAAAGCCGATTGACCCCTCTCTCGAAGGGCGCCTACAGGAAAAGGCATAAAAACAAACTCGAATATCTTGCCCGCATTGCCCGGGATCGCGTTATAGAGAAGTTAAAGCGATTGCATGCGACATAAGGCAAACATTCCGAGGATTCAGCGCCTCATGTCAGTTGCAAGGAATTCATAATTACATGCAGCACATTCCAGAATATACCATTGAGCTCTACGTTCTTCGCGCCCCGGAAGTTGAATCCGAACGGAGTACCGTGGAACGACATTTGCGAACCTGCGCGAAGTGCCGAGACATGGAGCATGTGGTTCGGGAGTTTTACCTGAACGTCGAGCACGAGCTTCGAACGAACGCGGACCTTGGGAAAGTGCCGCGTCGCGCACTTGTTCGGAAAAGCAACGAAGTAATGCCGTTTTGGGAGGACCAAGCGCCGATCACCGGGTCGCTCACTTCCGTCCAACGATTTCAATGGTTTGTCGGCAGCAACGCTGTGCCATTGTCCGTCGGTCTGCTTGGTGTGTTTGCGGTGCTGTTTCTGTTCCTCACTGTAAAACCGGACTCTGACAATAATCCGTGGTACGTACGTGCCAACAAGGAAAACAGTCAGGTGGAGGTTTTCAACAGGGAGGGAGCAAAGTTGTGGAGCCTTCCAAACACAACGGGAGCTGAAGTGTACTCGAACGAAGTCGGGCGAGTGGTCGACGAGTTCAGAAATTCGTATGCTGAAGTTGTCGACCTCGATAGCGATGGAAGCAATGAAGTTCTGAGTATTCTTTCTGAATCGGGAGAAGCGGGGGCAAGAAGTGATGTAGTGAGAGTCTATGATTCTGGGGGGAGAGTTCTCTGGAAGAAGAAGCTGGGAGCATCCGTTCAGTTTGCGCAGGAACGATACCCGGACCAATTCAAGACCGCGGGTCTTGTTGTGGGAGATTTGGCAGGAAACGGCCGGAAAGAGATTTTCGTCGGTCTTGCTCACTACCATTCCCCCTATGCCATTGTGAGGCTGGATGCAAAAGGAAATGAAATCGGCTCATACTGGTTATTTGGACATTTCTTTGGCCTCAAACTTGTCGATTTGCGTGGCGACGGGAAGAAAAGCCTGATTGCCTGTGGCGTTGACAATATTGGTTTGACGACACCGTTGAATGAATCAAATGCCATTGTCGCAGCGTTGGATCCAACGAAAATCGTCGAAACAAGGAAATCGACCCTGTCGATTCCTTACTCGTTCCCAACCTCGGATGCGGAAGAGTACATCATTCAATTGCCCACAAGTGCGGTGGAGCGAGGTTTGAATTCACGACCACGGGCTTCGATCATTCTGTCTGAAAATGAGAATCAGATTGTAGTTGGGTACTCCAATCCTGTTGGAACCTTCGAACCCACTGACTGGCTGTTCCTTACATACTACTTTTCTCGGGACATGAAGGTTCTTGATATAAAGCCCACGGATACAGCGCGACGGTTTTACACAAAACTGATTCAGCAGGGAAAGATTTCTGTGGTACCCGATTCACAGTATTTTGAGAAGCTCAGGAAAGACGTCCGGTACTGGAATGGAACCGAGTGGACGCGGGAGGCAGTGAAAGTTAACCCGGTGAGCCGTCTGACTGACAGCAGGTAATGCTTATCAAATATTGGAATTTGATGTGCGAAAGGCGATCGAAAGGTCGCCTTTTTTGTTTTTCGCCTACATGACTCACCGCACAGACATTGCTTGCCGGACCGTGAGAGTTTTCAGCACACCTGCATAACTGTCAGGAAAGCAAAGTATTACGACCATGCCATGAGAAACCCACCGATGAAATCTAAACTGAACAGTGTTATTCTCTCGTCAATCATCCTCACGGTCCTTACAATCCTCCCTGCTTTTTCACAGGTCAACGTTTTGAAATCGGGCAACGTGGACATCGGGAGCTTTGAGGACGAGCAGTCATTCAGTCTCTGGCAGTCCACCTATGGGTTGAACTACGCACATGTGACGTGGGGGAGAGTCATTGGGAATTCGGGCGAAGGTGTTGATCCAAGCGGTGCACAAGTGCCTCTCGTCCTGCCGGATGCCTACAGTGGTTCGGGATATGTCTACTGTGCCGCGACGCCCAACATGAATGTCAGTATTGTGGGTTTCCCGCCCCACTACGAAGCGAATCAAAGCTCTGCCCTGGTGAGTCCTTCCGTTAGTCTCCGATCGGCCAGGACCGCGACTCTTCAATTTTCATACAACATCCCGTCCATTGAATCAGGCAGCTGGCTTGGCCGAAACGACTATATGTCGATTCGAATTCATCGGAACGGCGGAGGCGGTGATGAAATCGCTTGGTTTGACAGTCCGACCAGCGGCTGGAAACAGGTACAGTACGACCTGTCAAGTTACATCGGTTCCGACATACAGGTTGAGTTCCTCTTTAAATCAGATGGTTCAAGCCAGCATGAGGGAGTTTACGTCGATGAAGTGCAAATCCTTGCAGATGGTGACTTTCCCACAATGGCACCTCGTAATGTCGTTGCATCCCCTTTCGGGTGGTCAACCTCAAATTCATTCCAAATCTCCTGGAACAACCCCGACGATCCAACCGGAATTGTAGCCGCGTACTATAAAATCGGGTCACCGGCAACCTCGATGTCAGACCCAGGCATCAAGCCTTGTGACGGTGTAGAATACACCTATGTGGTCACGCCTATCGAGGGAAAAAATGTGGTTTACGTCTGGCTGAAAAATGGAGTTGGTGCTGTCGATGTGAACGCATACTCGTCTGTTCCGGTATTTCTCGACCACACGTCACCCGCTGGAATACTAACGATCGGAGACGGAAGTGGCAAGACCAACAGCATGACCGTCTCAGTCAACATTCAGCCGCTCGACGGAGGTGGAAGCGGGGTTCAGTCGGTACAATTCAGCAATGACGGTTATAGCTGGTCAGATTGGGAGGATTTTAGCGTAACGCGATCAAACTGGAATCTGTCGCTCTACGGCGGCAACGAATCTCCGGGATTGAAGAAAATCTGTGCCCGCCTTCGCGATGGTGCCGGCAATGAATCGGGGATCATCTCATCGGAAGTTTGGTTCCTTCCGTCAAGTGTCATATTGAAAAAAATCTCTGGAGATAGTCAGACCGGGATACCAGGCTCAACATTGAAGAGACCGCTTGTGGTGAGAGTCGAAGACGCGCTTGGCAATCCGACGGCAGGTGCCAAAGTAGTGTTCAGTGTTACACCGTCGGTGATATCAGTTCTTAGCAGTACGTCTGTTACGACCGACGCAAACGGCGAGGCCTCCACGTATCTCACACTCAGCAACTCCCTCATGTTGCACATCGTTACTGCCAAAATCGAAAACCTTCCGGAAAAAACAGTCAACTTTCACGTAAGTTCAACAAACGACCACACGGCGGAATGGATCAACACCTCCGGCGGATTATGGTCTGACCCCAACAATTGGAGCACAAGCCAGGTCCCATCGGACCTCGACACAGTGTATATTCTCGCGGCAGGAGAGTATACGGTGCAGCTGGATGTAGATTCGAGAATTGCACGATTCACAATCCTCAACAGCGCCGGGACTCACACTCTTGAAGTAAACAATGCGTTGACGATTTCAACCGGATCGCGTGTTGCAGGGCGCTTGCTCATTTCCGGGACTCTTGATGGCCCGGGCGACTTGATCGTGAACAATGGATATTTGGGAATTACACAGGGGCAGTTGAAAGGCTCCGGCGTGATTACAATCGAGGCAGGGAGCGAACTTCATTGGGGCCAGGAAGGATCGAATAGTCAGTCAGGGATTCTGGTGGATAAGACCGTTGCATGCGAGGGCCGCCAATATTTCGAAAACTCAATGACAATCATCGGGGCTGCAAACTGCAAAATATACAACCTTGGTGGGGCGACGACAGAACTTCTTGGAAATAATCATTTTTCTTTGGGGCAGGGTCTTGCAGTTCAACCGGTGTTCTCAAATTCTGACGCCATGATTCTGAAAGGAAATGTCGAATTTGGCCCCGGATTTCTCTTATCAAACACAGGATCCGTTGAGGTGCAGAGTGGCAGTCTTGTCGTCAATGATGGCCAGGCCTTGTCAGGCACTATTCAGATTGCCGAAGGTCAGACCGTTGAAGTCAAGGGAAACTTTGTTTGCTCCGGGAACCTGCAAATCATCGGGCCGGGTGGATTCCTGGTAAATGGGGGCAGGACAACAATCAGTGGTAATATTTCCATTGACAGCCTTTCTATTTCAGGCGACGGCGTTGTCCGAATTCCTCCCGGTCATACCCTCACCGTATCCCATATGAATCTCCTGGGTGGAAGTCTTACCAACAACGCGCAACTCGAACTCACGCACAGCGGCCACTGGCTCGGCTCTGTCATCGAAGGCGCGGGAGTACTGTCCATCAGAAGCGCCGCTTCCTTTGACATTGAAGGTGCAAACGACAGGCAGTTACTGTCAACAATAGCCAATAGTGGTCAAATCCATTGGAAGAATGCAGGAAACATTCGCGGCAATTCTTCGGGGAGAATTGTCAACAACCCCACCGGAGTTGTGGAAATAACAAACGATGCTCTCTTTGCAGGGAACGATGTGACCGACAATCCGGCGTTTGAAAACAACGGTTTGTTGAAAAAGGGTGCCGGGGTGGACGGCTCATTCACTACCATCGCGGATCTCCGAAACAATGGAACAATCGACGTGAGTTTTGGTGATCTTGTAGTAAAGAAAATGACTCACAGCGGTGGAGGTACCATTGGACAACGAGGGCTCCTGATAGTCACAGACGGCCCCTCAAGCTTCAATCAGGGATCCAGCCTTTCGGGCCAAGGCACACTTTCTCTTGAAGGAGGTGTCTGTGACATTGAATCCGCAGAGTTCAACCTTTCCAACCTGATTGTGAAGGGAGCGAACCTCACAATCAAAGGACTGTTGCGTTCGTCTTTTCAGAACATATCTTTCATGAACGGCATCGTGACCGTAAATGACACCCTCGTCATTGGTGGTACGATGAAATGGAGCGGTGGAACTTTGCAG
>JBARRO010000085.1:0-19093 GCA_049644265.1 Bacteroidota bacterium | reverse complement strand
GCCATCGGAAGAGATTTTTCTTACCCTTGGCAACCACTCTCGCCTGTTATCACCCGGGGTGTGAAAGTATTCGAGCACGTACACGTCGCTGCCGAATACCGCAACTCCCGTTGGTGACCACGGGGGTGAAGCCCGCAAAATGGTCTCAACTTTTTTGTCTGCAGAGATTTTCAGGACAGCCCGGCAACCGGTTACAGCCACATACACACTTCCCTTTGCGTCGACATCAAGGCCGCGAAAGTAGGCTCCGAGGTTCGCTCCCACCTCAGGCACAGAATCACAGCCGGACAAGGTCACGTTGTCCACAATGGTTGTGAGTTTGCCTTCCGATGTGATTCTCTTGATTGCCCTGTTTTCAGAAAAGTACAGCGACGAGTCCGGTCCGATCGCCATGCCGTTCAACCACCGGAGTGTTTCGCCAGCTGTGTTTGCGGTTAATGTCTTCATTGCAGTTGTTGTTCCCGATGGGTTGAGGCGAAAGATCTGCAATTGTTTGCCGACTGAAAGCCATGGATAGTACAAACTGCCATCCTTCCCCACGACGACGGGAAAGTCGCTGGACAGGAGGAGGGTCGGATCGGCGCCAACCCGGGTAATGGTTGCATCTTCGGAGGCGAAGTACGGGAGCGTTACATTCTTCAGTCTTCCATCGAGATCGATCGTCATCCAGTGATAGGCCGGCCCTGAGAGACGGGTGAGTTTGCCATTCCGATCGATCTTCCATACGCCAGACCCAGTGTCGACGAAATAGATGTTCCCGTGCCGATCCACCACGATCCCGGACCCGGGATGAGCAAGGGCGTCGTTTGAGACAGAAAAGAGCATGATGGCGAGAAGCAAGTTGAATACAAGTTTCATGATTGTCCTTTCCCTTGCGAAAATGGCACATGATGTGAGCCATACCCGTGAACTCTCCATCCCTTTGATACCGGCTAAGCCGGGAGGGTTTGAACGGTAGTCGATTGACGGGTTGAAAAGAAGTTCCTCGAAATGAAAAATCCGGCCATGAGCCGGACACTCACTTGGTTTTGACTGGTTCTTAACGCAGAGTCGCGGAGAGCCCCAAGGATCACAGAGAGATTAGGAAAGTGATTGCCGCGTTTCCCGACAGATCGGTCGTCTTCAAGGAGATTCGCCGGGGAGGCCAGATCGTTTGTTCTCCATCCGGAGATTGTCAGGGATGTTGTTCATCTCCTGGTCGAAACCGGGTCGGACGAAAACACGAGCATTCGGGAATCGCTCCTCAACCGACATTCGGAGTCTGTTCAGGTAGATAATGACATCAAGAATCCCTTCTGTATCGATCGGAAATTCATTACGTAACGCCTCCCACGCACCGATCGAACGATCGATGCCGACCAGCGCCACTTTGGCCGAGCCGTCTGAATCACGCGGGAATTCATCAAGCTCTTCAGGTGCATGCTCCTCCCCTCCTGAAAGCGCTCTCATGATCTTAACCCGAGTTTGATGTTGGTACCACCGGATAACTTCTGCGGCAGACACCTTCCATGCCTGCGACATTCTTTGATCAGATGTTCCGATATCCGACCCGGTTTGTCTTTCGCGTGTTTCAAACAGATGTTTGTGGTCGTCAAACCACAACGAGACCATGTGTGAATACGACTTCGCGTCCTGGGCAAGCGGATGTCGTTCGGTTTCTCTTCTTCGAAGATCATGGTCGGCCAAATCTTGCGGGGAAATCGGGATCTGCTCAATTTCACCCTCCTTCAACATTTGAAGGGCTAGCTTAAGCATTGAATCGACGTGTTCCCAGAGTTCTTTGTTTTCCGGGTCATGACCTTCTTTCCTGGGAAGGTTCTCTTGCTCCGTGGCATAGAGCAAACATCGTCGTGTGAAGAGACACCTTTCGCACCACCGGTCGCAATAATTATAGATTCCCGAAATGAAGTCCGGATTACTTGCCATCTCTATGAGTCGATCCATATCCATACTGCTTACTCTTTCCGAAAATTTCGCCCGATGTTCAGAGGTCCTGGCACCACTAAACGGTTAAGCCCAGGATTCTTGCCTTCACAACATTATATCCGCCGTAAGGACTTCGCTTTACTCTGAGTTCACCAACCTCTTTGTATAAAACGGGGTCCATTGTCCCCGCAAGAAGGGCCGACCACTGAATTTTGACGCGCACAGTGGCGTAATCTCCGTCGAGGGTGCAATCGGTGCATTCGACCTGATGTTCGGTAAACAATGCATACTTCGAGTAGAAGGATTTTACAAGAGCCATGGCCTGATCATAGCTCATCTGCTTTCCCCAACCATCATACATTTCATCTTTGGCAAAGCAATCGACGACATTTTTGAATCTTCGAGCAAAGAGTTCCTCCAAGAAAATTGTGACCCAGAATTTTGCGTCGTAGACATCATTTGGATGGAAGTCTTCATAGATGAAATGGCACATCATACCGTCGACATGGACATCGTCGATTTCTTCCTCCAAGAGTTCTGAGGTCACAAACTCGTAAATGTCCTTATCCGATACGCCGTCAAGAAAATCGACGGCGATCCCTTTCGCCTCTAAGAACTCCAAAACGGCATCTAATTCCGACTCAAGGTCTTCTGGTTTTATCTCGTCGAAATGCTTGAACGTCGGGTTATCCAGAAACTCACGGACGGGCACACGGCGCGCATTTTCCCATTGACTTTCAAACGCTTCGATGTTATGGAGCCATTGGGCCTCCATGTCGGCAGGAAGCTCCGGCGAGGGCTCGGAGAAATGTGCTCCGTATTTCTCCGCGATTTCCTGTCGTTTTGCGTCATTCAGATCCTTCTGAATTTGCTCATTCTTTTCGTCGAACAATCCTTCATCCATATACCCCCTCCTCGCAAGATGTTTGTCATTGTGCGCATCGTAAAGAAGTTGCCGTAAAAGGTCAATACGCAAACGCGGAAAAATATTGTAGCGCGGGATGGATGCGAGGGCTGGTGGGGGTAGGCGGGTTGAAAATGGGAATTAGAGAATCGTTGTTGTCTCTCGCGGCGCCGTAGCGATCGCGGCGAAAAGAAGTGTTTATTTGACCACATATAGAAAATACATCGCTGCGGGCCTGCCTGCGGTAGGCAGGCGTTGCGCCGCCGCGAGACTAATCGCTGCGAGACGTTTTCACGGCCGCCAGACCGGCACCCTCTCCACCAGATTCGCTTCGTCCAACTCACCGCAGAGCGCCTTGAATTCCTGCGTTGCGCCTTTCCAGCGCAAATCGTCGAGGGATTCCGTCAGCGGCACGTCCTCGCGCAGCGTGGCAAGCCGGCGGTACAGCAATGCTTCCTTCATCCTGGTTTGCAGGTTCTGCGCAATGAACGACGCCCGTGTTACCTTGACTCCCCACCGTGATGAGTCAGGAGGGATTTTTTCGAGCTTGCCAAACTTCTTCAGAACTGCCGCGGCAGACTTGGCTCCCCAGCCCTCGATGCCGGGATATCCGTCAGCGGAGTCGCCCACGAGTGCAAGGTAATCCGGAATGCTGGCCGGCGTGACGCCGAATTTCTGCATGACGCCGTGTTCGTCGATGACGATATCGCGTCTCCTGTCCCAGCACACGACCGCGTTTCCCGAAACACATTGCGCCAAGTCTTTGTCCGGCGAGCAAATAACGACTTGCTCCACGCCCCGCAATTTCCGAAATTTCGCAGCTCCCGCGGCTAGAACGTCGTCGGCCTCGAATTCCACCATGGGCCACACGACGAGTCCGAGCGCTTGCACGGCGCGTTCCGCCGGATGGAACTGCGCAAACAGGTCCGGCTCGATACCTTCGCTCGTTTTGTATCCGCTGAACAGGTCGTTGCGGAAGGATTCGACCACGTGGTCGAACGCGCAGGCGACGTGAGTTGCTCCCTGCGTCGTGACGAGCGCGAGGAGGGTTTTCAGAAGTCCGACCGTGCCTCCGACTTCACGGCCATCCCGCGCTTTCTTTGGAGGAGCCCCGTAAAAATTGCGGAACAACTCGTAGGTGCCGTCAACAAGATGAATCTTCATGACTGAGTTGCCCAATTTACATATACGATACGATCGCCGAGACGATGAGAAGCGACAAGAAGTGATAGGCCGAATTGATGCCGAACAATTTCCACGACTTCTGCTCCCATGCAACCACGCCCAGGTCGACCGGTACAAAGAAACCCAGCCAGGTGAAAAACGCGGACGACAGCGCCATGGTGGCAGGAGTCATGGTTGACGCCTGTCCCCAGGTGACGGGATTCCAGACCGCAATATTGTGCGGACGTACGCCATGAAGAAACTCCCCACGACCATGAGCACAAGCCCCTTGGCCATCGCACCCGCGGGCGGTTTGGCGTCAAAATTGAAACCCATTTCCTTTGCCCACGTTCGTCCAAAGAGCGGCGTATACCAGATAAACCCGAAGATGAAATTTGCGACCACCGCAAGGATGACGGGCATGATGCGACCTCCTTTGAAATTGTGATCAGGGTTTCAAAAAACCTTCCAGTTCTTTCCAATCTTTGATCACGCCAAAATACTTGAAGAGACAAACCGCCGTCAGCATGAATGCCACGACAATGACCGCTTTGTACAATGCTCTCTGAGCATCGGACAGTCCGTGTTTCAGCCTTCCCAGAAGGAAGATCGAGGCAATGTCGACAACGAACGTGAGAAAGTAAACAGGGTCTGAGTGGGAGGATTGCAGATAACGAACGAGGAGATCTTTCATTCAGAATGAGACGGAGATGGAAGAGAGACCGGAATCATGCCTGTTCATAGTACGGACAACATGATGGTCCCAAAGATACGAAATTCAGGAGACAGTTTCTGAATCAAGCGAGGGGGCGCAGTGTTTCGGTTAATTATTGGTCGATATCGAGCGGCGCAGCGAAAAGAGGTATCGCTCTCAGCGTCACAGCGCCTGCCTGCCGAAGTGCTATTCGGCACGCGCAGGATCGCGGCGGTTGGAATGTGTAACTATTCTTAGAAAATCACCTAATTTCTTCGCTGCGGGCGCCGCGTCCGCCGCGAGAACTCCTTTCACAACATCCATCGCCACGAAAATGACAATTGGGAATCTTGTTTCACTTCTTCGATGATTCGGATTTTACCCGGGAATCCCAGTTGCCTCCTCCACTCTCTCCGTTGATAAAGGGGAGGATGGTTTCCAGCCACCTCGGTGAGAGGAAGGCCTCGAAAGTTCCCCACAAATTAAAAACCCGGCCATAAGCCGGGCATGTCAGCTGATCCCGCCAAAAAAGACGGCGGGACTCAAGAAGCGCGCTATTGATAATCTATTTTCACTGAAACCAGTCAAAAATTGACCTGCGACGCTCATTCGCTTTTCTCCATTCGCGGAACGTTTTTTTTGCGATCAACCCAACGGGTCCGTCGTGGATTCCGCCGTGCATGTATACATCCAGCACCCTCACCGCCAATGTGTTGACTTGCCCCGAAACAAGAAGGTCGCGCGGCATCGTATACGCTCGTACCTTGGCATACTCGTTACCTTTGTCCTCATGGCCGGCACAATCACAACCAGGATGAGAATGGACCCCAGCCTTCCTTTTGTTCTGGTATGTGTGAGCTTGATGATCATGGAGATAAGAAACAAGACAGAAGAAGTTACCCCTAAGGGGATGAAGAGCAAGGGTGTGTGATAGACAAAAAGTCCCGACCATTCTCATGATTGGAACTTTTCTGCTGAACTTATAGCGGCGGCCCCGACGGCGTTCGCTTCGTCGGGTAAAGAGGATGCTCTTCTTCATTGTTCTGATTCAAGCGATCATTCAATGTCGCAAAATTGAGAAAGCGCGACTCATGAAAGTGGGATTGTGTTTTCCGGAAAAAACTCCGCAATCGTATGTCGGAGAAATTTCTCGTGAGGTGTCATGGGGGTTTCGCTTGCTTCTTGCGCCCATTTTTTCTACCATGGGCGCGTATTTCACCCATGCTGGGATGGTCCTCAGCCCAGCGGCTGCTGTTGTCACACCCATGAATCCGGAGGTCCTATGATCCTTCTCTGGTTGATCGTCGGATGTGTGCTCGTCAGCGTTGCATTCTTCCTCCCCGGTCATTCTCCCGATCTCTGGCCGAATCTCAACGCTGCCGGCATTGCAACTATTGTTTACCTCGCTGCAATTCTCGTTATGTTCGTCCGCCGAAAAGACCTCACCGTCAGGCGCCGGGCTATCGCGAGCATCATCGCGGTCGTTGGCATCGCAGGTGGTGTGTTCGCCTGGACGCACATGAATTACCAAACGGAGTGGCAGCGGCAACAACTTGGGAAGATCGGCACGGTCATTGGCCGAGGTATCTATACTGCATACGTTACCGACTCGCTCCTGGTCGTCCTCGAGGATTATCACCATCAGAAAGGCAAGGCGCGGATGACCCTCGCGCAGATCTACCGGAAACGATATCCTCCCGGAAAACCGGGGGACACCTGGAGCTCGATGGCTCCGACCGGCATGGCCAATCCGCCCAACGACGTTTTCCTCGCCGCCATCTCCGATACCCAAATCGTCGTAGTTGCCCGCCATCCATGGTTCCGCGGAAAGGATGCATCTTTTGCAACCTACAACGGTCCCAAGGGAACGATCCAAATCCGAGCCACACTTACCGAGAAAGGACTTCAGTATGACACAGAAAACTGAATCCTCGCCTCCGGACAATGTTCCGGAATTGTCCAACGCATACCTTGGCAGTCTTGTGGTCGCGTCCGTTCTCGTCCTCTTGCTTGTGTTCGGAGGCCCGTTTCTTATTGGCAATCCATTTGAGTATTTTTTTCACATCGCTGATATGAGGTCACTGCCGTTGCTGGCTCCCTGGATTGTCGGCGGCGGACAAGCGATCGCGAATGGACTTTCGGAATTCACAGGACATGAACTGGTGCCAGTCCCGAATCCGATCCGCATCGCCACTCTACTGGGTGTTCTGCTGCTGGGAGTCATCACGCCAACGCTGACGCTGCTTCTCATGGGCAAGCGATCCGGGAAAGCCTCCTCGGCGCCGGCCCGGGGAGTCTATCTCGTAGCTGCCATCATCACCACTACGTTTGCCGTCTTTGTACTGCCAATGGGATACGTCGCTTCCAGGGTCACAATCTCCATGCAGGCGGGCCAGGCAGTGCAATCGAACAAGGATAACATCATCAATGAGCTGAACGTTATCGCGTGGAGGATGCGGGAATACCGGACCGTCCCGAAAGCACTTGGAGGTGGGGGAGGAGAAATCAGGGGATACGTTCTCCCGTCAGGAGTCGCAGGGAGCGAAGAGGCGAAGTACACCGTCGGGTTTGCAGTCCCGGGGACTGCTGCAACCGGGCGTGGCACGCTCGCCACGATTCATGCGTCCTCAAAGAAATTCACCAACGAAGGTGTAGATGTCACGGTATATGAATCCGGCCAACTCGGGAACTGGTCATACCAAGGGTCTTTTCAGTAGGTCAGTTTCGCAGCGGACAGAGTGTCGGCAAATAAAAGGAGAAAGCCGTCATGGACGGACAAGCAAAAACAAAATACACGATTGACTGGAGATGGGTTATTGCAGCCTACTGCTATCTTGTGCTATTCCATCTGTTCCCGACCTACCTCATGAACGGTTTCACGATCAGAATCGCGTTATTGCAGAGTTCCGACGTATTCAAGGAGTCGACGCTGGCCGCAGCCTGGCTTATGGGAGGTGTGGGCGTGGTGGCATTCGTTGTGGGATGGCGGTCCAAAGGGGTTACCATTCTCGAACCGCTTGTGGCAGGCATGCTCTACGGCATCACGATGGCAGTCGGGTATCATGCGCTGGTGTCATCATTTGTGCGTGAGAGAAAGCTGCTGGCTGCCATATTCTGGCTCATGATTATCGTCATCGTATCGTCGGCCTGTGCTTGGATTGGAGAGGCGTACCAGCGGAAACAAGAGGCGAGACGTCAAAGACAACTGTCGTGAGCGAGAAGGGAAACCCTTGGTCCAACGCTGGGAGAAGGGGTTCTCGCCACCAGCAAGAGCACGTTTACAGAAATGAGGAAAACAAAGAATCCCAACCGACTTGGGTCGATTGGGATTCTTCTTTGGAACTGTGCACTCTCTGCATCCCGCTGCTTCTCAAGCGGGATAGCGGGGGCACGCTCTTTACTCCGGTCACAACCCTACATAGGGTATTTGAAGTGTTCCTATGAGTTCACAAGATCATTCTTTCTTTTGTGAAAAAGAAATGCGGACAACTTTTCGCCCAGATCTCTCTTGGGAGCTGAATCAAGATTCCGGGATTAACTAATCTCGTTCAGGGCGGGAAATCCTGACAACTAATGCAACCTGTGACTTCGCGGGACACAACTCTAAGTAAAAGGAGATTTCAAATCTGATTTTGACTATTCACATCGACGAACCCACTATGGTATGTTTGGACGGGTTTCCAACAGTGTCCCTCCCGACAACCATATCTCCACGCATTGCGAGGAAAAAACTCCGTGTTAAGAAAGATTGGCATCCCATCCCAGGTTCTTTCCAGTTGTATAGGAATTTGTTATATTTCGGTAGAGAAAAATTGACCTATGCCAACGAGAATCACCATGATCGTAGGAGCGAAATCAACAGCATAGGGTTGGTTGGCTCTCCCGTTTTCTCACCATTCAAGTTCCCGCTTCGAATCCCTTGACCATCACTAACCTAACCAGATCGGAGGCAGGCTTCGCAATGCACACCTGCTTCTCTTCCTTGCTGGTTTCAAAGGACTTTTTTTCTTTTTCATCACAACGGGCTTTTGCGTCGCCAATGCAGTCAATGTTGAGGAAGCATTATCAAGCTTCTGCGCGGCATCGGCCAATTTTTGCTTTGCATTAAGAAGGTTCCCCTGCTCGGCAATTCGGTTTGCATCTTGAAATGCTTCCGTTGGGTGAACGGTTGAGGGAATGATTTAAATCGGCCATTTCTTCCTGTTGGTCAATCCGGTAATAATGAAGGGAAATATAGCGAACATATTGCTGTTGGGAAGAAGCTACTTTCTGTTCCTATTTATAGTGGCATCATACGCAACTGGAGCGGTTATCGGGCTTCTCTTGGCTCCTCGAAGGAAGTTGGACGTCGGGCGGATCTACTCTATTGCGGTCGCTGGAAAAAACCTTAGCCTTGCCTGTTCACTGATCGGCTCGCTTGCAGGGATTATCCTCTCCTTATCGGCCTTCCAAAGCGTCACTCCTCTGATAATCGAGATTTCGAAAAATCCTCTGTGGGGCGACATGGTTTTTGAAATCGATAAACTCTCAGCGTTCTTCTTGGCAACAATCTCATTCGTTGGTATAGCGGTTTCCCTCTATTCCTTTCAGTATATCTCTTCCTTCTTTCACAAACGCCACATAGGTGTCTTCCTTTTTCTTTACAACATCTTTCTTCTGTCAATGGTCGGAGTTGTAACCGCCGGCAATGGCTTTCTATTTCTGATCATCTGGGAAGTAATGTCTCTTGCGACATACTTTCTGATCACCTACGAACATGAAGATTCCTCTTCCAGAAGGGCTGGATTCCTCTATATCGTAATGACCCACATCGGAACATCGTTCCTGATCGTCATGTTCCTTCTTCTTTTCACGCAAAGCGGATCTTTGAATTTTGACGCAATAAGGGCTTGCGCACACAGCATCCCTGGCCCGACCCGGACAATAATTTTTCTCTGCACGCTTCTCGGGTTCGGAGTTAAGGCAGGGATTATCCCTCTGCATATCTGGCTGCCTGAAGCTCACCCTGCAGCACCAACGAACATCTCTGCCATCATGTCGGGCGTGATGATCAAGACAGGAATCTACGGAATGATTCGGGTTTTGCTTGATTTCTTGGGACCGGGGCCCGTGTGGTGGGGATTGGTTCTTCTTGCCCTCGCGGTTGTATCGGCCGTCCTCGGAGTGCTATACGCATTGATGGAGCACGATCTCAAGCGGCTGCTGGCTTTTCACAGTATTGAAAACATCGGTATCATTTTGATCGGCGTGAGTGGTGCGGTTCTCTTCAATTCGCTGGGAAACAAACCTCTGGCTGCCCTTGCCCTCGTTGCTTCGTTATATCATGTGCTGAATCACGCCACGTTTAAAGGCCTCCTGTTCTTGGGAGCCGGATCGATTGTTCATGCAACGCATACTCGCAATATCGAAGAGTTCGGCGGGCTCATTAAGAAGCTTCCTTACACGGCTTTCTTTTTTCTTGTTGGAGCCGCTGCAATTTCCGCACTCCCGCCCCTGAACGGCTTCGTCAGCGAGTGGCTGACATTTCAATCCCTTCTTCTTGGTTTCGGCACCCCGAATCTCGCCGTTAAGATCGCCATTCCTCTCGCTGTCGCGCTTCTGGCGCTGACAAGTGCGCTTGCCGCCGCCTGTTTCGTCAAAGCCTTCGGCATCACGTTCCTCGGCCTCCCACGATCTTCTGCTGCGCGTAACGCTCATGAAGCTCCGAAGACCATGCTCGGCGCAATGGCAATACTCGCTGCCGGTTGCTTTGTCTTTGGCCTTGCCCCCGGGTTCTTTTTCGGCATTCTCTTGCCCATCGCTACGTCTCTCGTAGGCTCCCCTGTGTCTCAACTGCCGGTGTCCAGCGCGGTAGTCCTCTCTTTGCCGCAGGCAACCGTTACCAGCATATCGCCGGTAGCTATCATAGTGCTGGTAGTCGGATTTTGCAGTATTGCGATAGCCCTTGGGCTGTTGGTCGGGGGCAGGTTAAGGAAACGGACCTCCACAACTTGGGCTTGTGGCCTTCAGGGCGTCAATCCGAGGCTCCAGTACACTGCAACAGGATTCAGCAAACCGATTCGTCTCATTTTCTCCGCGGTTTTCCGTGCGACACATGAAATTGAAGCCTCGGAGGATCTCTCTCCATACTTTAAGCCGACGATTCGTTATGCTTTGAAGAGCGAGCAAACCTTCGAAACGTACCTTTACAGGCCAGTGATGCACCTATTCCTTCGCTCAGCGCGGGTGATTCGACAGATTCAGACAGGCCATGTGCAATCGTACCTCGCCTATGTCTTCATTGTTCTCATCGTCCTTCTTTGGCTCACACGCTAAGAATCTGGAATACGCATGAATGAGTGGTTCGCTCATCTGTTGATATTCTTCCTTCAGCTCCTTGTCATGCTCTTTGTCGCTCCCTTGGTGAGCGGCTTTATCTCAAAATTCAAGGCACGTCTGCAATCCCGGCGAGGAGCCCCGTTCACGCAGCAGTACGCCGACGTTGTTAAACTCTTCAAAAAAGGGGTCGTGGTCTCGGAGCATACATCATGGATTTTCCGCGCAACTCCCTATGTTGTGTTTGGTTCCACTGTGACCGTTGCGCTCCTTGTTCCAACGGTGTTCTGGCGAGTGCCGTTCAACTGGGCAGGTGACGCGATCACTGTCATCTATCTTTTTGCTCTTGGAAGGTTCTTCCTTGGATTGGTAGGACTTGACGCAGGGAGTGCATTTGGCGGATTGGGATCAAGTCGCGAGATGTCTATCGCTTCGATCATTGAGCCCGCCATGATGCTGGGAATTTTTGCAGCCGCAGTCACAGCCGGTTCTACGAATCTTAGCGTCATTGTCTCTTCTCTCAACACGACAACGGAATCGATGTTTCATCCTTCCCATATCCTCGCCTTCGCGGGATTATTCATCGCTGCCATTGCAGAAACAGGCCGGATCCCGGTCGATAATCCTGCGACCCACCTTGAGCTGACGATGATTCACGAAGCGATGGTGCTGGAGTACTCCGGGCGTTATCTGGCGCTCATCGAATGGGCATCTCAAATGAAGCTGCTCATATTTCTCGCAATCCTCGCGAATGTGTTTTTCCCAATCGGTATTGCAACCACCCTGGCGCCAATGCCGATGGTGGTCGGATTCGTGGTTTTTTTCGGCAAGGTCACAGTGCTCGCCAGTGTCATCGCCCTCATCGAGTCAACAAATGCGAAACTCCGGCTCTTTCGGGTGCCGGAGCTGTTGATGGTGGCCTTCAGCCTCTCGCTCCTGTCGCTCATTCTTTATTTTCTAATCGGAGCCTGAGCACATGTTTTCCCCGGACGTGACCACGATTTCACAATTCATCGATACCTTTGCGACGGCAATCCTTGTCACAGCGTTTCTCATCGTTTCGAGCAAAAGCCTCGTGTTTTACGTCCGGTTATTCGCACTGCAATCGTTCTTGCTTGCCGGTGTCGCGTTGCTTGTCGGCTTTTCCTATGGCGAAACACACATCGTTATCGCGGGGCTCTTAACGATCCTGGTCAAAGCTGTCGCGATTCCAGCCGTGCTGATAAAGCTCATTGAGCGGATCAAAATTCAGAAGGAGGTTCAGTTCAGCATCAATGTGTCCGTGTCCCTGCTTCTCTGCGCAGCCATGGTTATCTTCGCAGACTCCATTGCTGAACCGATCCGCAGCTCACATCAATTGCAGAACCCGGTCGCCGGGCGCGTCCTTCCCATCTCCATCGCAATGATGCTGATCGGCCTCTTTATCATGATGAGCCGCAACAAAGCCGTAACACAAATTGTTGGACTGCTGACCATGGAAAACGGCCTCTTTCTTTCAGGGTTGTCGATAACGTACGGCATGCCTCTCATTGTAGAAGTAGGGATATTCTTTGACATTTTTGTCGCCGCACTGATCCTGGGGGTCTTTGTCTTCCGCATTAACAGGACGTTCGATTCGATTGACGTTGCCGAGATGAGGGGGTTGCGACATTGAACACGGTACTATTTTCGATCCTTCTCGGTATTCCGTTAGCCGGTGCTGCTCTGTGCGGACTGAACTCGAGGCGTCGGGTTCTGGAAATGGCGACGATCCTAACCGGCGTCATTACACTGTTGACATCACTCTGGATCGCCAGGAGTGTGGCACGCTCTTCTATTCTTGCCTCGCCAAATGCTTTGTTCTATGTGGATGCTCTTTCCGCCTATATCATCGTCATTATTGCGGGGAGTTTCCTTGCGACGGCGGTTTATTCACTGGAGTATCTGGGGCGGCAGATTGAACTGGGAGTCGTCTCCAACAAACAACTGAGGCTCTACTACGGCCTCTTGAACATTTTTCTTTTCACCATGCTCTTCGTGCTGGTTTCGAACAACCTGGGGTTCCTGTGGATCGGTTCGGAGGCCTCAACGCTTTCCACGGCATTTCTCGTGGCTTTTTACGAAAAGGAGCACTCCCTTGAAGCGGCTTGGAAGTATGTGATTATCTGTTCAGTCGGAATTGCCCTTGCCCTCTTCGGGGTCATCCTAACCTATTTTGCCTCAGCGTCCATCGGCGTGAGTTCTTCGAACGCCCTCAACTGGTCTGTACTGATGTCGGTTGCTGATAAGCTTGACCCCTCCGTACTCAAGCTCTCGTTCATTTTTATTCTGATTGGATTTGGCACCAAGGCAGGGTTGGCGCCCATGCATACCTGGAAACCCGACGCCTACAGCGAGGCACCGGCGCCGGTGAGCGGCCTCATGGCAGCCGGGCTCGTCAATGTTGCTCTCTACAGCATCCTGCGCTTTTATATTCTCACGACCAAAGCTCTCGGAGATTCGTTTGCCCCGGGTCTTCTTTTGATGGTAGGTCTCTTTTCGATGGCCCTGGCCGTCCCGTTTATTCTCGTGCAAAAAGACGTTAAGCGTCTGCTGGCGTATTCAAGTGTTGAACACGTGGGCATCATCACGTTCGCGCTTGGACTCGCAACACCGCTTGCGTATTTTGGAGCGCTCCTCCACATGCTCAACAATGCCATTGCCAAGCTGCTGCTGTTCTTTTGTGCGGGGAACATTAGAGTTGTCTACAACACCAAGATGATCCGCCGGATCACCGGGGCCATCAATGTCATGCCCGTCACGGCAACGATCTTCATCCTCGGGGTGTTTGCAATAACCGGCTGGCCTCCCTTTGGCATCTTTGTCAGCGAGCTTACGATCGTCACAGCCGGGTTTAAGAGCGGCAACCTCGTGATGAGCATTCTGTTTCTCGGCGTTGTTGCGACGATCTTCGTCGGCTTCATCTACTATGCAGGCGGCATGGTTTGGGGTGAGCCAAACACAAAAAAGGAGCGTCGAGAGAGCAATACACTGACCCAGCTACTCCTTGCTGCATTGCTTCTCATGCTCATGCTCTTAGGAACAATGCTCCCAGGCCCGATTTCGGAGTTCATTCAAAAAGCGGTGAAAGTAATCGAGGGATGAAGGGGCATGACACCGAAGCAGAAATATCTTGATATTATTCGTGAAACATGGGAGGAACGCCTCAGCATTGTGGAGTCTGCGGCCGACAACGAATTGTATCTGACTCTGAACTCAAAACACATCAGCAACCTCCCCGAAATTTGTTCTACTCTTGCGAAATCATTCCATGCGCAGTTCGTAACGCTTGTGCCCGTTGATGAACGGTCCCTCAATGGTGCAATGGCAGTGTACTATGTATTCTCGATTCCAGTTGACGATCTATTTTTGATCATTCGTGTCCCTGTCGATCTTGGACACATGGAATTACCCTCGATCTCCACCCAGCTTGATGCTGCCAACTGGTTCGAGCGTGAGATGAAGGACTGGTTCGGAATCATCGCTTTCCCGAACATCTACAAACTCGCCGCGCATCCCGATTGGCCGGAGGATATTCATCCCATGCTCAAGGATTTCAATATCCGGCAAAAGGTACCTCGAGCCTCTGGATCATTCGAGTTCAAGCACGTAGAAGGCGAGGGCGTTTTCGAAATCCCCGTGGGGCCGGTTCACGCAGGTATTATCGAGCCGGGACATTTTCGATTTAGCGTGGCCGGCGAGCCCATCATCAACCTCGATCTGCAATTGTTCTATGCGCACAAGGGAACAGAAAAAATTGCCGAGGGACTGACTCCCGAGCGAGTGGTATTTCTGGCAGAGCGTATCTCAGGTGACACAACGTTTGCGCATGCCTTGGCCTATATTCACGCCATCGAACGATTGAGCGTGATTGAAGTTCCAGAGCGCGCAATCGTCATCCGAACAATTCTGTTGGAACTGGAACGCATCCTTAACCATATTGGCGACCTTGGTGCGCTCCTGCTCGACGTCGGTTTTTCTGTGGGGGCAGCGACAGCGGCGAGATTGAAAGAGCAGTTTCTGGAGCTTAATGAGATTCTGACTGGCAGCCGCCTCCTGCGCGGCGTCGCTTCCATCGGCGGTGTCAGGCGGGAAATCGAAGAGACGGCGCTCAAGCGATTGGCATTGCAGCGTATGATCGAGAGTGGCAGGCAGGCATTCGAGGATCTCATCGAACTAAGTATGTCCAGTCAATCGGTGCTTGACCGGTTCGAAACAACGGGTCGGCTCGGAAAGAAGGATGCTCACCGACTTGGTATTGTGGGGATTGCGGGGCGGGCATCGGGCATTGATCGCGATATTCGTCGCGCCCATCCGCACTGCGGTTATCCTGGCCTAGAATTCAAAACGGCCCTTCGTACTGAAGGCGACGTTCTGGCTCGTTTCAATGTTCGCGTTGACGAGGTACGTCAATCACTTGATATCCTCAGTCAGGTGCACCACCAGCATGTGGGAAAACCCCATGTGACGGCACATTATTCCGTGCCGCCAAAAAAATATGCCCTCGGCTATGTCGAGGGTTGGCGCGGAGAGATCGTCCACTGGTTGATGACCGATGAAAAAGGGAATATTTACCGCTGGAAAATTACCGACCCGTCGTTCCACAATTGGCGAGCACTGAAAGTTGCGGTACAGAACAATATTATTCCAGATTTTCCGGTCATTAACAAGATTTTCAATTTATCGTATTCAGGTAATGACCGTTAGAAATATCATTTTTCAACACGACAAGAAGTTTCTGCTGATTGCATGACAATGCGCGGAAAGTGTTGAACAACCTTGGGGTAACCCGGAAGATTGGTATCGGAAACTTTCTCAATACAGTCGACAAAGCGAAACTGTATGCATAGCCGAGTGGAAAACCAATGCTAAGAATCCTCAAACAAATATTTACAGCAGGCATTGCAACAAGCTCCTATCCAACAGTTGTCATCCAGCCGCCTGAGGGATTCCGGGGCAAACCGGTCATCGACTTTGCCCGCTGTACCGCGTGCAACAAATGTTCAGACGCTTGCCCGACGAATGCGATATCCGTCAATTCACGCACAGAGAAGGGCGATATCCATGAGGATGAGAGAACCGTCTCGATCAATTATGGTAACTGCATTTTCTGCGGTGAGTGTGAGGCTGCGTGTCCCGATGCAGTCCGTCTTACGAAGGAGTTTCAGCTTGCGACAACATCCAAAGACGACCTTGTTACTCAAGCACGCTACCAGGTGAATCGAGAAGGGGTCTTTGTCTTGGCACAAACTCTGAAGCAGGATTCAACCAGCCATGAGTCGATGGAGAAGATGGGAACCGAGCTCAAGGAAAGGATTCATACCCTCTTCCGTCGCTCTCTCTATATTCGAGAGGTTGACACCGGTTCGTGTAACGGCTGCGAAGTTGAAATCAATGGGCTGAACAACCCCGTTCATGACATCGAGCGCTTCGGCATTAAATTTGTTGCCTCTCCCCGTCATGCCGACATGCTTCTTGTGACGGGTCCCGTTACGCGCAATATGGAACTGGCACTCAAGCGGGTGTACGAAGCGACCCCTGATCCGAAACTTGTAGTGGCCGTTGGTGCCTGCGCGATTGGCGGCGGTATCTTCGGAAAAAGCTATGCATCATGCGGCGGCGTTGATACAACTGTACCGGTTGATGTGTATATTCCAGGTTGTCCACCGCGCCCTCAGGCTTTATTGCACGGGATCCTCCTTGCCGTTGGCCGATATTCTGGGAAGAGTGCAACAAATCCAATTCACAGTCACAAGGGCCTAAAAGCCAACGCAGGGTGAAGACAGTGCCAGGCCTGTAGAAGAGGCGTTTGTTCAGGAGGAAATCTCTACGCCCTACCACACCTTGATGTTAGGTTAGTCCAAAGTTGCGGGCTTAGGTCGGCGTCACCAAGAAATAAAGGCCGATTCTGTTTGGAATCGGCCTTTCGCGTAGCGGGGGCCCGATTGAAAATCTACAGTAAGAATGATGAAGATGAGGGTACATCCGGGTCCTGATTCAATTGCGTTTGGCATCCAAGACCGCCACCAGGAACGTTCATTCACTTTCAGAAAGAACTTCGTTTCCGATTCGGCAAACACTTCCAGTTTTTCCTGTCCCGCGGCTTGTATGAATAGCCTGTCGAGCACTTTGGTGACCGAAAATGTGAATTCTGGTGTCATCTCATATTTGCCAACATAACGTTCCAATGTCTTTTCATGCAGTTTCACTCCCTCCTGGCTCGGGATCGGTTTATTGGTTTTGTTCCGCACCTCGTTCCCGTTGCGGTATTTCACGATGAGGTTCTCAACTTCATCGTTATTGTTTCCTGTAAACTCCAACGTAAGCATGGCATTATCACCAAAGAAGAATTTGTCCTTTTGATATGCTTTGACGGGAGATCGCGGGCCTCTGCCAAGTTGAGAATAGAGTTGATGATCAGCCACACTAATGATCAGCTCCCGCCCTTTTTCTTTTTCGTAAATACCCGAGTATCCGGAGAGATCGGCATTAGCGACGGGATTGTCTTGTATTCGTAAGGTTTTCCAATGGCAAGTGCCGCCAACTTTGCAGTGATCTCCTCGGGCGAATTGCAGTCACAACTGGAAAGACAGCCATAAAAACGTCTTCTTCGGGCGGAAACATTGCCTTAGTGATAGATCCTTTGATCAAGCCTGCGTGCCAAATACTCGGACTATCCTGTATGTAGACGAATCGCCAACCGTAGCCGTAATTGGTTCCCCCGCCATCGGCCAAGGTATGCCGTGTGTCATGTTGACGTACGGTGCATTGACAAAACCTTTTTCACCTTGAATATAACCATCAACTCTGTTCTTAATGAGGTTTGTATCGCTGGGAGTAAAGTGAATTGGTTATGCCCGGCGGTTTGAAAATATCT
Organism: Bacteroidota bacterium; assembly: GCA_049644265.1. Lineage (GTDB taxonomy): Bacteria > Bacteroidota > Ignavibacteria > UBA10030 > UBA10030 > JBARRO01. Next base: position 1,195 of record JBARRO010000085.1, on the reverse strand, counting down.
TCTTCAAAGAATCCTCCCGTAAGTTTTGCCGGTAATTGTCTCGCCGCATTATCACGCGCACAAGTCAGGGATCATACATCAAAATGACAACACGTCTGGCATGAAGAACAAAACAAGTATCGCAAACGAAAATAGAAATATTCCTATGTTAACGGGACGGTATTTAATGGTGACGAGGAGTTCTTTTCGTTCCTTCACAACGCTAAAGTGGAGGAATGCCAACAGGTTGATGATCATTGCGGTGCAGGGGAGTCCTATGACAATGACAGGAATCAGGAAGCTAAGAACCGGATGCCCGTCAACAGCAGCAATGAAGTTTCCAATGCCAGTGAGAATCGTCGAGGAGATTGCCAGTTCATGTTTCAGTATAGACGTGACTGCGACTACGATCGGCAGGATCAGCAGCCATAATCCCGCCTTCGATGATCGTTTGTAACTCAGCAGCGGGATCTTCAATTCTTCCTGATGTGTCATCCGTTCGGGCTTCGGTGGATCTATTCCGCTGAGCATCTTCTCAATGTCTGTTGTTTTCATAGGGTGTCCTTCCATAGTCTTTTTTCAGTCTATCGACTCCCCTGGAGAGGAGCGATTTAACGGTTCCTGTTTTTTTGCCGAGGATGACCGCAATCTCCTCGATTGATTTTTGCTCATAGAATCTCAGTGCAAGCACTTCTTGATACTTTGTGCCGAGCTTTCTCATGAGCGCATTGATCTTCACGAAATCCCGGTGCCTTTGGAGATCCTCCTCCAGCAGTATCCTTTCGGTCTCGGCATTTGAATAGTCCGTTATATCGACACCGTACTCCTCATGGATCCTGTTTATCGACTCCGGCAGATATTTACGATGGTTGGAGTATTTGTTAATTTCGTTCGTTGCGATCCTGTAAAGCCAGTGCAGAATCGAGATATTGCGCCACCTGAATTTCCCGATACTGGTGTATGCCTTCAGGAAGGTCTCTGCCGCAATATCTTTGGCCGCATCATAGTTGGTAGTTCTTCTGAAGGCATATCCGAAAATGTTCCTGTAAAACGCCTCATATACCTCGGCGAATTTCTGAGGATCGGTTCCAATTTCCTGAAGTAACTTTTCTTCGTTCAAAATAGAATGTTCTTCCTACACCCTGTATATGAGTATAATCTTGAAAGCAGAAAAAGGTTGCGCTTTAATGACTGGCTAAGTCGAGGACTGGTTGAC
>JBARRO010000084.1:0-6439 GCA_049644265.1 Bacteroidota bacterium | reverse complement strand
GTTTTCACAAGGATGGAGCAGAAGAACCCGTCTGTTCCATGAACGTGAGGAAAAAGTTTCACGGGAAGGGATTTCAGCTCGGGGCCAAGGTCATTCCCGCGAGGTGTTGTTCCCAACTGCTTGAATTCCGGATGCGCACCCAGGAACGTTTGCACGACGTTTTCGTTTTCATCGTCGAAAACAGAACACGTCGCGTAGACAAGCTCTCCTCCCGACCTTACCAGGTGGGCTGAGGAATGCAGGATGCTTACCTGCTTCTCCGTCAGTTCCTTAACAGTATCCTCGGTGACCATCCATTTGAGTCCCGGGTTTCTGCGAAGAGTACCGACACCCGAACAAGGTGCATCGATGAACACGACGTCAAAGTATCCACGGTATTTTTCGAATAGATCATCGAGAGAGTCCAGTTCGAGAACCCGCACGTTGAATGCTCCTGCTCTTCGCGTCCGTTTCTTTAGCTCCTCGAGCCGATATCCGTTAATGTCCGTGGCAAAGATCTCCCCGCGATTCTTCATCAGCGCCGCAAATTCAAGGGTCTTTCCGCCCGCACCGGCGCACGCATCAAGGACTTTCGCTGTCGGCTTCGGGTCGACGATCAGCGGCAGAAGCTGGCTTCCCTCATCCTGAAGCTCAAACCAGCCGTCCCGAAACGCCTGAACCGAGAAGATGTTCATTCGTTTGGCAACTTGTAATCCAAATGGGGATAGCTTCGTCGGAACAGTTTGGATTCCCACCTTCGATAACGCCGCCTGGCAATCAGCCACCGTCGTTTTCAGAGTATTGACCCGCAAGGTGAGCGGTGCAGGTTCATTCATGCTGCGACACAGCTGCTCGACAACCTGTTGGGGGAATTGCACGAGGAATCTTTGGATCATCCAGGTTGGGAGTGAATATCCAATTGCCATCCTGTCTACCGGGTCAGCCGGGAGAATGTCCCCGTCTTTCTTCAGTAATTCCAGAAGATCCCCCAGTCGTTCTTTCAGGCGCTCATCAGCGACTCGTTCAATGATCGCCCCCGGCGGCACATCCCCCTTCTTTTCAACCCCGATCAGATACGCGACAATCGTCAGCAACTGGCGATCCTGCCCAATTTTAAGGTCTGTGAATGTACGATCAACAAGGAATTCGCAATACCGGAGATGCCTTAGCGTTCCGTACGTGGTTTCGGCAATGAACCGACGATCGTGCGAACCGAGGTATTTCCGTGAACGGAAGAACGAATCGATGAGGCTGTCAGCAGGCTTTGCGGAATTCCGAATAACCGAGAGCACCTCCTGCACATGGCCGAGGAGCGAGGAAAATTGCATTTTGTAAGATACGGAGAAAAAAGGGGGGAGTCTATGAGGAGTGGAGTAGTGAAGTAGATGAGTAGTGGAGTTGTGGAGTAGACGAGTAAATGCGCCACCCACCCCGCCAAAAAGACGGCGGGCAGGCAATTAACCATTCACCAATCACGACTTCACAACTTCCGCATGCGCTTTTGTGACGAACTCGAACATTCCGCGCCGGTCGAGGTCAACATCCACGGTATCGCCGTCGCCGATTTCTCCTGCAAGGATTTTCTCCGAAATTGCATTGACAACGTGTTTCTGAATCACGCGCCTAAGTGGACGTGCACCGAAGCTCGGATCAAACCCGAACTGAACAAGCCGATCCTTCGCATCGTCTGAAACCTCCAGGGTAATGTTCCTGGCCTTCAACATCCCCTGCACATAGCGTAGTTGGAGGTCAACAATTTGCCTGATTTCGGATTGCGTGAGCGGCTTGAACAGCACGATTTCGTCCACGCGGTTAAGAAACTCCGGACGAATATTTTGCTTGAGCATTTCAAAGAGCCGGACACGCAGTTCGCCCATGATGTCTTCCCGGTTTTCCTCCTTCAGATCCTCAAGTCGCTCCTGGATCAGATGAGAGCCCATGTTCGACGTCATGATCACGATCGTGTTTTTGAAATTCACTGTCCGTCCCTTGCTGTCCGTCAGCCGGCCTTCATCGAGCACTTGAAGAAGGACGTTGAAGACTTCCGGATGTGCTTTCTCGATTTCGTCGAGGAGAACAACGGAATATGGCTTCCTTCGAACCGCTTCTGTCAACTGGCCGCCTTCTTCGTACCCCACGTACCCCGGGGGCGCCCCAATGAGTCGCGATACGGAGAATTTCTCCATATACTCACTCATATCGATCCGGACGATCGATTGCTCGTCGTTAAACAGGAACTCCGCCAGGGCTTTTGCCAGCTCTGTTTTCCCGACACCGGTGCTTCCCAGAAAAATGAACGAGCCGATCGGGCGTTTCTCATCCTGCAGTCCGGCACGGCTTCTCCGAATTGCGTCTGCCACGGCTTTTACTGCATCTTCCTGATCTACGAGCCGTTGATGGATCCGGTCTTCGAGATGCAGGAGCTTTGTCCTCTCGCTTTCCAGCATGCGTTGAACCGGAATCCCCGTCCACTTGGCCACGATCTCCGCGATATCCTCGGCATCGACTTCTTCCTTGAGCATTTTTTGGTCCTTTTGAACCTCAGCAAGCTTGGTCGACGCCGCTTTTACTTTCTTCTCAAGGTTCGTAATCACGCCATAACGGAGTTCCGCCACCCTCCCAAGATCCCCCTGGCGTTCCTTTTGCTCCGCCTCAGTTTTCGCATTCTCAATCTCTCCCTTCATGGTTCGAATCGACTGAATGAGTTCCTTCTCGACCTGCCAATGGGCCTTGAGCTCCGACCTTGTTTGATGAAGCTCAGCCAGATCCTTCTCAATCTCCTTCAACCGGATTTGCGAATCCTCATCCTTTTCCCTCTTGACCGCCTCCCGTTCGATTTCGAGCTGCTTGATTCTTCGCTCAACACCATCCAACTCCTCAGGCATCGAGTCAATTTCAATGCGGAGCTTCGAGGCCGCCTCGTCAACAAGGTCGATCGCCTTGTCCGGCAAAAACCGGTCCGAAATATAGCGATGGCTCAGTTGTGCCGCCGCCACGATTGCACCGTCTGTGATGCGAACGCCGTGGTGCACTTCGTAGCGTTCTTTGAGACCGCGGAGAATCGATATCGTGTCGTCCACATTCGGTTCATCAACGAGCACGGGCTGGAACCGGCGTTCAAGCGCCGGGTCTTTTTCAACGTGTTTTCGATATTCATCGATGGTGGTCGCTCCGATCGCGCGGAGATCGCCGCGGGCAAGCGCCGGCTTCAACATGTTGGCGGCATCGACGGCTCCCTGTGCGGATCCCGCTCCCACAAGCGTGTGAAGCTCGTCGATAAAGAGAATAATCTCGCCGTTCGACTCTGTTACTTCCTTGAGAACTGCCTTCAACCGCTCCTCGAACTGACCACGAAAGCTCGTGCCCGCGACGAGGGTACCCATGTCGAGTGCGATGATTCGCTTTGTCTTTAGGTTTTCCGGAACATCTCCCTGGGCTATTCTGTGCGCAATGCCTTCCGCGATAGCAGTTTTTCCCACACCCGGATCGCCGATAAGGACAGGATTATTCTTGGTGCGCCGTGACAGAACCTGGAGAACGCGCCGAATTTCTTCTTCGCGTCCGATGACGGGGTCGAGCTTTCCTTGTTTGGCAAGCTCGTTCAGATCCCGCCCAAACCGCTGGAGGGACTGATATTTTTCTTCGGGTGTTTGATCGGTCACGCGCTGGCTGCCCCGTAGTTCTTTGAGGGCCTTGTAGACCTCCGCCTTTGTAACTCCCACGTCGGTCAACAACCGCGTGGCAGAAGACTTCGAATCCAGCAGTCCGAGCAACAGATGTTCGGTGCTGATATACTCATCCTTCAGTTGTGATGCTTCCCGTTGTGCCGATTCGAATGCCGCACTGAGAGCCTGAGAGATATGCTGACTTCCCAGTCCCGTCCCCTGCACTTTCGGGAGTTTCTCGATGGCTTCGTTGATTTTGATCTTCAGAAAGTTGACGTTGGCCCCCACCTTGTGCAGGGTCGGCACGACCACTCCCTCACCGTCCTGCACGAGGGCTGCGAGAAGGTGTTCCGGCTCAATGACCTGATTGCCATAGTTGGAGGCAATCTCCTGGGCGTTTTGAACCGCGTCCTGAGATTTGATGGTAAATTTGTTAAAGTTCATGGTGTAGACTCTCCAGACTCTTCCGCTTTCTTTTTCTTTCCAGCTTTCTGTTCGATGACGGCTTCCACGCCCGCTTGCTTATCCTTTGGCTGAAAATCATGGAATGCTGCATACGACGCAAAGCCGGACTTCTTCGGTCCCTTGATTGCTTTGATGATTCCGACAAGGAGGATCGCGATAACTGCCGCAAAGACCAGAAAACCAGTAACGCTCGTCATGATGCCACCATCCGTTCGGATAAACAAAAGGCGAGGAAGATCCCTCGCCTCTTGATTTTTTGTGTGTCTGGCTTCTCCGCTAAAAGCGTCGATGTCCCTTCCGCACTACTTATCGTCCATCACTTCAAAGTCGGCATTTTCCACTTTCTTGCCGCCACTCTGATCCGCTTCCTTTTGTTGCTGCGGACCTGCGCCGGGTTGAGGCTCTTGCGGGCCTCCCGTCGCTTTCGCCGACTCGTACATTTTGGTTGAAACCTCGTTCCAGGCGTTGTTCAGCGCTTCTGTCTTGGCTTTGATGTCCGGCATGTTGTTGCTCTTGATCGCCTCGTCAAGGGCATTTGCTGCACCCTCGACCTTTTCTTTCATGCCCGCGTCCATCTTCTCTCCAAGGTCTTTCAGCTGTTTTCTCGTCTGGAAGACAAGGCTATCGGCCTGGTTCTTCGTGTCAATCTCATCCTTCCTCTTCTTGTCTTCCTGGACATGAGATTGTGCATCAGACTTCATCTTCTCCACCTCTTCCTTGCTCAAACCGCTCGAGGATGTGATGCGGATGCTTTGCTCCTTGTTGGTCGCCTTGTCTTTCGCCGAAACATGCAGCATGCCGTTGGCATCGATGTCAAACGTCACTTCAATCTGCGGCACGCCACGCGGCGCGGGAGGAATTCCGTCAAGGTGGAACCGGCCTAGCGTTCGGTTGTCCACGGCCATCGGCCGTTCGCCCTGGAGAATATTGATTTCCACCGAGGGCTGACTGTCCGACGCGGTCGAGAAGATCTCGCTCTTCTTGGTTGGAATTGTGGTGTTGGCCTGAATCATTGGTGTCAGAACACCGCCGAGAGTCTCAATCCCAAGGGTCAGCGGAGTGACATCAAGAAGCAGCACATCCGTAACATCGCCTGAAAGCACGCCGCCTTGAATTGCCGCACCGACTGCAACGACTTCATCCGGGTTCACGCCTTTGTGCCCTTCTTTGCCAAAGATCTCTTTGACCAGCTGTTGCACCCTGGGCATTCGCGTCATTCCGCCGACGAGAATGACCTCGTCGATCTGATTTGGATTCAGGGAAGCGTCCTTGAGAGCCCGCTCAACGGGGGGAATGCAGCGCTGGATCAGATCATCGACAAGTTGTTCGAATTTCGCGCGTGTCAGCGTGAGATTCAAATGCTTGGGGCCATCCGCCGTCGCAGTGATAAACGGAAGGTTCACCTCCGTCTGCATCAGCTGCGAGAGCTCCATTTTGGCCTTCTCCGCAGCTTCCCGCAGACGCTGGAGCGCCATTGGGTCCTTGCGAAGGTCGATACTTTCCTGCTTTTTGAATTCATCGGCAATGTACTCAAGCACGCGCATATCGAAGTTGTCTCCCCCGAGATGCGTGTCGCCGTTTGTCGATTTCACCTCAAAAACGCCCTCGCCAAGCTCCAAAACGGAGATGTCGAACGTACCGCCGCCAAGGTCGAACACGGCTACCTTCACGTCTTTTTGCTTCTTGTCCATTCCGTATGCCAGCGCCGCGGCCGTCGGCTCGTTGATAATGCGCCGGACGTTGAGGCCTGCGATCTCTCCTGCCTCTTTTGTCGCCTGCCGCTGGGCATCGTTGAAATACGCAGGGACCGTGATCACTGCCTCGGTTATTTTCGTTCCGAGATAGTCCTCCGCCGTCTGCTTCATTTTTTGCAGAATCATGGCCGAGATCTCGGGCGGTGAATAAACCCGGTCGCCTATCTGAACACGCGCCGTGTTGTTGTCACCCTTGACTACTTTGTACGGGACGAGCTTCATCTCTTCGTTGACCTCGTCATGGAACCGGCCCATGAAGCGTTTGATCGAATAGACCGTATTCTGTGAATTGGTGACCGCCTGACGTTTCGCAGCCGCACCGACAAGCCGTTCACCGGACTTTGGGAAGCCCACCACTGACGGTGTCGTCCTCGCACCCTCCGAGTTTGCGATCACCACCGGATCGTTTCCTTCCATCACGGCCACGACAGAGTTCGTCGTTCCGAGGTCTATCCCGATGATCTTTCCGGTATTCTTTGCCATGATCAAATGCTCCTTATGTGATTGTTTGAAAGCTGAATTCCAATTTCTTTCCCCGGCTGTGCAGGAAAACAAATCGGGGCTCATGTTCGATCC
>JBARRO010000083.1:0-10826 GCA_049644265.1 Bacteroidota bacterium | reverse complement strand
GGTCTGCTTGTTCTCGTAACTTCCCAGCACTTGAAACCGAAGTCCTCCGAGGTCGAGCGTTACGTTTCCCTGCACCGTGTTGTCTTCCAACTTGTTTCCGGGGATTGAATTTGTTCTGAAATCGATCGCACCCGGCAGCAGTGCCTGGGAATCAGCAGGCATGCCTGACCTGTATCGGGATGACGTGTTATCGACTCGCAGACTGTCAAACCGGAATGCATCCAGGAACATCGGTTGCCGGTCGCGCATGAAGTTATGCTGGCCGGCGACGAAGAATTTCAAACCGGGGAACACCGGTCCGCCGGCTGTGAGTACGATATTGCGGTAGCCGAACACCGTCGTTCCGAGCGCTTTGCCGTCAGGCCCTCCCATATCATCTGAGAGGAGCTTAAGTCCGAACTGAAGTGTGTCGCTTCCCGTCCGCATTCGGCTCAAAACAATACCGGCCGTCGAACGGCCAAACTCAGCCCCATACGCACCGGTGTGTATCTGTAATTCATCGATGGCTTCGGGAATCAGACTGACGAAGGCAGAATTGTCGAGCGGACTGGTTACGTTGAATCCATCCAACAAGTACGTCGGCGACCCGTCCCGGTCGCTTCGGATGTGCAGCGCACCGTTGACCTGGCTGACTCCGGGAATCAGCGGAAGATAATTCCCGATTTCCCGAACGGAGAACTGCCGGATTTCTTTTTGAGTCAGTCGGTAGATTGTCCAGGGATCGCCGTAAGCGGTGCCGCGAAGAAGAACTGGTTGTGACGAGTCTTGTGGAGCAGGACTGTCGCCAGCGGTGGAGGAGGGTAAGAGAAAAAATTGCCCGGGGGGCGATGGAGAGTCGAGTTCTTTGAAGGACGATTGACTGAATGCAATAGAGAAGGACACAACGGCGCCGAACAACACCGTTGTTTTTTTGGTTTTCATGGTTTAATCCTCACCAAAGGGTGTGGATACACAAACCCCTCACCCCTGTTTGTGCGAAAAGAAAATAGTGTGAGATGTTTAGAGAGTTGCCTGGGCAGGCAACGAGAAAGGTAGTGTCAAGTACTCGATATGCAACCCCTCCTTTCCGAGCGGCGGGATGAGTTTGCCCCGAAACTCACTTGTAACTTAATTCATCCGAAAACGAATGTCAAGAGGAACGAAACCAAGTAGGTTTGTTCTCTCTTGAACTTGAGAATAGTCAGCGCGCCAAGAACCTGTGGTTGCAGCAGCAAGTCGAAGTCAGTCTTGCATTTCGATTTCTGTTTTTGAGAAGGATCCGTTTTCTAAAACGGCAAAACGCGTATTCTTCCTTGGCCGTCGGTGCGGACAATCTGAGAGCGTCGAGCTCAAAAATTCCCATTTCCGTGAATATGATTTGTACTTCCAACGTGAATTCGCCCCGAATGCCCACTATCCCGACCCTCGGAGAAGAATTTACCCGAATTGTGTTGATTCTTGGAAAGTGGTTTTCCATATTCTGCGAGCAGGCAGTTGGGGTCTGCTCAGACCTTCCTTTACGATCTCTCTCTCGTCTCTAAGAGTTTGATGCGATCGATGATTCAGCCGTCATTCTCAACCAACTCACTCATCATTACCTGAAAGGATCCCGCTATGAGGCTCTTTGCTAAGATTCTCTCGCTCTGGACTTGTCTCGTGTTCCTGTGTGGAGTCTCCGTCGCGCAACTTAACGGAACGTATTACATTGGTGCGGCAGGCACCAGACCTGGTGGTGGAGATCCTGAGTATGCCACTCTCAAAGCAGCGGTGGATGCACTTACAGCGTCAGGGGTGAGCGGGCCCGTCACATTGTACTTCACGGAGTCAAAGACATACACGGAACCAGAAAATGTCGCCCTGTTGCCAACGGGAACGAGCGCAACCAATACCATCACGTTCAAACCCTACACCGGAGTGACCGCAACGGTCAGTTTCACGAAAACGACCGACAACACCGGACTTTCAGGAGGCTGGATCATAGGGGCGAAAGATGTTACCACGACGTCTGCGACGAACTATGGGATCACAGTCAGTGATAGCGCAAGTTACATTACTATTGACGGCTCAAACACCAACGGCGGCACGACCAGGGATCTGACTGTTCAGACGCAGTCAACGACGAACGTAAACACAAATCCCTTCCGGATATTCGGGAATGTGAATAACATTACCCTAAAGAATGTTGTCATCACCGCCTATCAGTCGGTAAGCTATGCCGTCAACATTACGCCGAGGTTCTCGACCATAAACTACATACCGGACAATATTACCGTTGAAAACTGTGCCATCACCAATATCGCTGGAAGTGCTGCACAAGGTATTGGTGTATCGCAATCCGGAACGGTGACCGTATTCCCGACTGGTTATGTCTTTAGGGACAACTACATCAGAGCGAGGACACGCGGAGTATTTATGAATGGCGGCGGCTCCGCTGATATCTACCGGAACAAAATTATTGTCATACAGAGTGGAACGGGGAGTTTAAGCGAAGGTGTTTATGCACTCCTCGTCGGTACATCAAGCACGCTCAACATTTACAGCAATACGTTCGATACGTTATCAACGGCGCAGGGATCCACTGCCGGCACTTTTGGAGTTGTGGGGATTCTCTGCGAATCAAATGCAACATACAACGTCTACAATAACATGATAACGAATATATTGACAACCACTGCCACGGTCGATCCGAATCTGGCGAGGGTTTCGGGCATTCACATCGCAGCGGGTACGGCATATGTTTATCATAACACAATTAATATGAATGATCTCGCATACGATCCGACGGGTAGCACCCGCCTCCAAGTCTATGCAGGGATCAGAATGTCATCCGGTACTGTGACTGCCAAGAACAACATTGTTGTCTGCAGCGAGGCTAATGACTCTTCTTATGCCATCTACCGATCGGGCGGCACATTGACGTCGGATCGCAATGATCTTTATCAGGTGAGTGGGGCGGGGTATGTCGGATTCTATACTTCTGCCCAACCTGCGTTGTCCGACTGGCAAAGCGCATCTTCCCAAGACGCCAACTCGAAGTCCGTGTCAGTCACCTTTGCTGGTGCAACGGATTTGCACCTTACGGCCGGTTCGGACGGGGATCTGAATCTCATCGGTGCGGCCGGTACAGGCGTTGCGACTGATATTGACGGCGACACACGGAATGCGTTTGTCCCGTACATGGGAGCCGATGAAGCTGCCACAGTTCTCCCCGTTCAGTTGACCTCATTCACGGCAACGGCAAGTCGCCTGAGTGCAAAACTTCAGTGGTCGACAGCTTCTGAGGTGAACAACTACGGATTTGATGTTGAGCGGAGGAGCCTGGGGTCCTCGAGCTGGACGAAGGTCGGATTTGTTGCCGGTGCGGGTGCGAGCAGTGCAGCGCGCCAGTACAGTTATATCGATCAGGCGCCAGCCGGACGATATGCGTACCGTTTGAAACAAATCAACGCCGACGGCAGCTTCCAGTACTATGGCAATGCAGAGGTTGAACTTGGGCTGATGCCAAAGGAGCTTTCGCTGAATCCAAACTATCCGAATCCTTTCAATCCGTCAACGACGGTGGAATTTGTGGTTCCTGAAAACGGCCACGCATCGCTAAAGGTCTATGATATCGTCGGGCGGGAAGTGACAACGCTCTTTGAGGGAAACGCGGAGGCAGGCAGGTTGTATCGCTCCACGTTCAACGCCTCGCACCTGGCCAGCGGCACGTACATCTCCGTTCTTCATTACGGAAGCCAGAGGGTCGTGAGGAAGATGTTGCTAACGAAGTAGCGAAACCAGGATTTAACAGAAAAAAGCGCAGTCAGTGTTTTGGCTGCGCTTTTTCTTTGTTAGAGCGGGATCGAAGCCTGAAGTTTAGAGTTCAAGGTTTCGAGTTCAGAGTTTAAAGGGTGCAATAAATCTGCGTCATCAGCGACATCTGCAATCTGCGCAATCAAAGTTGAACTTCAAACCTACTTCTGCACTCTCATTAAATTCCCCACCGCAGCAATCAGAAAGATAATATTCGCCAGCCACGCCGTCAGCAGCGGATCGAGATCGCCGTTGTAACCGAAGACCTGGCTCGCTTTCATGAATCCGAGATAAATGAACGTCACGGCGACGCAGATCCCGAACCCAAGCGCCGCTCCTGTGCGCGGACGCGAAGCTGCAAAGGGGACCCCAAACAGCACCATAATGACGCTCGCAAACGGAAACGCCAGCTTCGCATGAAAGTCCACAAGCCATCGTGAAACATCCTGCCCGGCCCGCTGCTGGTTCGCAATGAACTCCTGAAGGTCCTCGTAATCCATCTCATCGGGCCTCCGTTGCTTCTTCTTAATGTCCGCGGGTGCCAGCGTGAGCTTGCCAACAGGATGGCGGGCGAATAACTCCATCTGCTGTGCGTCTCCTGTGAACGTCCGTTCTGTCCCGTGGAGCAGCACCCACCCGGTTTCCTGCCATTGCATCTGTGGCGCATCAAAGCGGCGAAGGAGGGCGGTGAAATTCGTGTCGGCAAAATCCTGAATACTGACCCGGTTCGCCATTTTCGACTCCGTATCGTAGTAACTGATCGAAACGATCCGTGTCGGCCCCTCCTGGAAGAAAATATTGAACCGATTCGAAGGGTCCGAGGATTGCCGGAGGAGCGTCTTTTCGATGTAGTATTTCTTCTGGTTGGCGTTCGGCACCACCCAGCCGTTGAGATAAAAGGATCCCGCGCTCACAAGCAAAGCGATCACCAGGAAAGGCATCAGGATGCGGTAGAGACTGACTCCACTCGACTTCATCGCAGCGAGCTCGTTCTGGGTGGAAAGTCTTCCAGTCACAAATAGCGCAGCAAGCAGAAGGGCGACGGGCGTCATCAGCTTGATGATTTCCGGCGAGAACGCCATATAGTAGACGACGACTGTCTGCAGTGGTGCGTGTGCGTCGATGAAGTCGTCGAGCTTTTCCATCATGTCGATCACGAGGAAAATCAGAAGAAACGCGAGCAGCCCGAACACCGCCGAGATGATAAACTGCCGCGAGATGTACCGGTCGAGGAGCGTCACGGATTCTGCTCGGGTTGTTCAGGGGAGCGCCACGATTTGGGGACGAACCTGGAAAGCCACGACCAGTTGATGGCGAGGTTTTCGCGTGCGACCCGCACCGTGAGGTAGGTCCCGAGCATGCCGATCACGATATTGGCGATCCACATGCCGAGCCACGGTTCGATGATGCCGCGGTCTGCCAGCTTCTCACCGCCGATGAGGCAGGACCAGTAGAGCAGAAAGAATCCAAGACTCAGGCTGGCTCCCACGCCGAAGGTTCCCCGCCGCGCCATGATGCCAAGCGGCGCGCCGACGAGCACGAACACGATGCAGGCGACGGGGATGGCGTATTTCTTGTGGATTTCGACAAGGTATCTGCGCGCCTCGAGGTCATAGTAGTTGAATTGCTGGAATTCGTTCTCGAGACCTGCTTTATAGAATGCCGCTGCGTTGACCGCTGCAGAGGAGGGGGCCCAGTTTTGCTGGCCGGGTCCAACGGGGATTTTCCGGGTTGAAAGAAGCTCATCGGCATGTTTCCGTGTCAATGCCGCGCTCCGGTTGCTGGATTGTCGCTGGAGGGACCGGAGACTATCCACCATCCGCTGCATGACGGGAGCACTGAGCTCCCTGTCTCCGCGGGAAAACGCGCTTTCCTGCGACCGACGGAAGTCGAACCCCTCGGCGTCCATCGCAATGCGGTGCTTGACGAACCGGATCTTGCGGTATTGTTGGGGGTCAAGGTTGTTCAGCTCGTGGATCTCACCATCGGACAGGTCCAGAATAAGCTTCCTGTAATCGGGTGAAAACGAGATCGTTCCATGCTGGGCCGTAATGGTCGAATAGTATTGCGGCCTCGAATAATCGAATATGGTGACGCCCTCGAGGTCGTTCGAACGTTCGAATGTTTTTCTGACGAGAATGCTGTGCCCCTGCATCAGCTGCGTAAACAGGCCGGGGACAAGCGAAAGAGTCGGCTTCTTGCGGGAAATGTCGGTCGTAAGAACTTTCACCTTGTGGTTGGTGTCCGGCAGGACGTCGTTGTTGAACGTGATCATCAGATAGCACACGACAAAAGAGGCGGCGAATACCGGGACGACCATCCGGTAGAGGCTGATGCCGCTTGCGCGCATCGCCGTGATTTGATTCGTCGATGCGAGATTGCCGAACGCCATCAGCGTGGCGACGAGCACCCCCATCGGTACCGCAAGGACCAGCATCCACGCGAGACTGAGGACGATGAGCTCCACAATGACGCCGGCGCTGAGCCCTTTTCCGACCAGCTGATCGAGAGACTTCATGAGGAATTGAAGCAGGAAGATAAACATCATCAGCAGGACGGAGGAAACAAACGGACCGAAATGAACACGGAGGATATGGCGCCAGAGAATGGTCACGGGGAAAATATAGGGAGAAAATAAGCAATGAACAATGAGTAATGAGCAATGAACAATGAGCAATGAACAATGGGGTAAAAGTAGGAGGCAGAAGGCAGATAGCAGACGGCAGTAAGCAGCCCACGATTTCAATCGTGGGTAACGGAGGCAGACGGCAGGCTGCAGAAAGCCAAGTCCGACAAAAAGAGACTCGTCATCCCTGCCCGCCCGATCAGATCCTTGAGGCAGGCCCACATGCTCCTAGCAGGTTGTTGAAGAACCTTTTCTTTATTATCCACGAAGGTCACGAAGGAACACCAAGGAGTGGATTCTGTCCAAATTCAAAACATTCTTCGTGTACATTCGTGTTATTCGTGGTACTATTTTGCTTTTTCAACAACCTGCTAGTGGGGATCTGATTTACGAAAGGCGCCCAAGCCGAAGTTCCGCACGAATCAGATTCCCGCTTAAAGCGTGCGGGAATTTCGATTCCTTATGTTTGCTAACAGCTAACCTCCAATTGCTAATTCACCAACCTGTGGCTATATTTCATCTCCTTGGGTAACTTGGGGCAGGAATTCAAGGGAAAACGGAGATGCGATTATGAGTGAAAAAGACGACAGCAAGTCCCTTATTGACCAGACGAGCCCCAACCAGGCTGTCACCGGAGGTGGAGAGACGATCCTTCTGGTGGAGGACGAGGAAGTGTTGCTCGATCTTCTGCAGGTACTCCTGGAATCTGAGGGGTATCATACGATGACTGCCGCCAACGGTGAAGACGCCGTGGAAATCTACCGCAAGGAGAAAGAAAAAATCGCCATAGTTCTCAGCGATATGGGGCTTCCCAAGCTGGGGGGATGGGAGGTGCTGAGAGTGCTCCGGGATATCAATCCGGCGGTGAAAGTCATACTCGCGAGCGGGTACCTTGACCAGAGTTTGAAAGCGGAAATGATCAAAGCGGGAGCCAAGGATTTCGTGCAGAAGCCCTACATTCCCGACCAGATTTTGAAGAGAATCAGGGAGGTGATTGGAGGGAGTTGATTAGTTGAAAGTTGCGCGTTCTTTGCGCCCCGCCTCTTATTGGCGGGGTAAGTTGAAGGTTGAAGATTGAATGTTAAGAATTGAAGATTGTCAATTGTCGAATTCAGAATCAAGAATTCAGAATTCAGAATTCAGAATACAGATGATGGTGCATTACTTTTGAATTCTGACTCCTGTATTCTGTCCTGTAAACATCGCTATTATTCAGTTATACTATTGAAGTCCAGGAAAAACACACAATGAGTTCCGAGGAACTGTTTGACCGAGTGAGGGAGCAAAACGGAGGTCGTTCGCTGGATGAGAAGGATGTCCTTCAGAATCCTTACACGCAGTTCAAACTCTGGTTTGAGGATGCCGTCCACGCAGAGATCATGGAGCCGACGGCAATGGTGCTTGCCACGGCGACGCCGGAAGGAGTTCCCTCCGCGCGTGTTGTTCTTATGAAGAGCTTTGACGACAACGGATTTGTCTTCTACACGAATTATGACAGCCGCAAAGGAAGTGAGCTTGAAAAGAATCCGCATGCCGCGTTGCTGTTTTTCTGGGTGGAGCTCGGCCGCCAGGTTCGGGTCGAGGGAGTGGTCAGGAAAACTTCTGAGGAAAAATCGGTGGAGTATTTTGCGACACGTCCTCACGACAGCCGGATCGGAGCTTGGGCTTCCCAGCAGAGCCAGATCATTGCCAGCCGCAGCGAATTGGAGGCGAAGTTTCAGGAATATGCTGCGAAATTCAAAGAGCGGGAAATTCCAAAGCCGGACCGTTGGGGAGGATTTACTCTGGAAGCATCCAGGTTCGAATTTTGGCAGGGTAGGGAGAGCCGCCTCCACGACAGGATAGTCTACAAACGAAAGGAGAATGAATGGGAGATCGTGCGCCTGGCTCCCTGACAAAAACGTCGAAATCCGTGCTATTCGAGGCGCTTGCCTCGCTTGATATTCAGTTTGAATTTCGGTAAGTTTTTTAACGATTTCTGCCGGAAGACCACAAGAACAGGGCTCCAATCCTTGAAAGTCAATTCAAATGCCCCAGTCTTATCCTGCTCAAAATAGCCTCACCCTCCTCCAGAGGGACCTCTTATCGCCGCGGGGAACTGTATAGACCATTCGCTACTACTCGACCATACGTTTTGGTCGGAGCTCCAAACTCCTCGTATTTGCTTGTCATAATCGGTTGAAGAATCAGTGAATCTCGGTAGCGCCCGATTTCTCTTGCACGGCGTGACAGTGTTTCTCACGCTATTCCTCCTGGCAGCTGCTCCGGCAACTCCTCCGGTATCTGCCGCGGAAATCCATGCCGACAACATCCTTGTAGCAACGGGGTCACCAGCCGGATTCGCCTTCGCCCCTCAGGACACGGGAAAACCAACCGTCGTGAAACTCCCGGGAGGAAAGCTTTCCCGCAGAGCGAAAGCCGCGCAGCAACGCGAGTCGGGGCGGGGCGGGGAATTATTCCAGCGTGACACTTCGCGGGCGCTCATCGACTCGATCAGGGCGCTTCCCAGGGACTCGTCCGCACGTCTCGAACAGTTCAAGCACGTCCGTCGCGACGAGCTGGTCGCAAGCGACAAGGGAAAAACAGTTTCCCCGATGTACCTGCCCGACCCTCCCGCAATTACCTACAAAGAAGTCCTGGATTCCCTCCGGTGGTCATACCGTCTCCGCGAACTTCTGGGTACGGTCGACATCCGTGTTCCCATCGACCTTTCTCTTGAAGACTACACCACTCTCAGGTTGCAGCGTAACATCCGTAAGAACTGGGCGCTCATGGCTCAGGCGTATGAGTTTGGCGGCGAGAAAAAAGCCGGACTGGGAGAACTCTTTGGCAAGGTCACCAATATCGAAATCCCGGTGCCGAAGAATCCGCTCTTCAGTATCTTCGGTCCGAACATCATCCGGATTCAGATCAACGGTGCCGTCGACATCCATACGGCATTCCGCAACACCACGTCGGACCTGCTGACCAACAGTCCGCTCGGCCAGAGCCGGAACGAACCGGATTTTAATCAGGAAGTCCAGGTCAGCGTCAAAGGAGAGATTGGGGATAAGCTGAAAATCGACGCGGACTGGAACACCCAGCGGACATTCGAGTACGAGAATCAGCTGAAAGTGCATTACACAGGGTACGAGGATGAAATTGTCCAGAGCGTTGAGGCGGGGAACGTTTCTCTCCCCACAAGTTCCGCGTTTATTTCCAGCAGCCAGGCGCTGTTCGGTGTCAAGGCGGGATTCCAGTTCGGCCCCCTCCGCCTGACGACCGTCGCCTCACAGAAGAAGGGGCAGATCAAGGAACTCAGCGTTTCGGGCGGTTCGCGTCCGACTCCGTTCGAGATTCGTCCGGTGAACTACGCGACAAACCATTTCTTCGTGGACACTTCCTATATCGGTCTCTATGAACAAATTTTCCTGAAGATCCCGGCAGAGCCCAAACTGGACATGCAGCTGACAGACCTGGAGATTTGGGTGACCAACATCAGCACTCCCGATCCGACGCGGGACCGGGACGGAGTTGCGTTTATGGATAACTCTCAGATTGCGGCTGCGATCCAACAAGGGCGAACAGGAGAGTACCAAACAATTCCCGGCGAAGTCGAAGTGGGTCGATTTAACAAATTGGAACCGACCGACTACACGTACAACTCTTATGCCGGAATCATCTCTCTCAACAAGTCGCTCGACCCCTCGCAGGTCGTTGCGGTGAGCTATCTTCAGGGCGACGGGGGGACCGTGGGGACGTTCAACTCGCGCGACACGCTGAAGCTTGTGCTGAAGCTTGTACGTCCGAAGAACCTTGGCCCCCAGTTCAAAACGGCATGGCGAATGATGTTGAAGAACCATTATCCGCTTGGAGGAACGGGGATCAAGTCCGACGGGTTCGAGCTTCGCGTTGAGTATGAGCTTCCGAGTCAGCCGCCGTTCCGGAGTGTTCTGCCGCAGAACGTGGGACTCCTGGAAATGTTCGGACTTGACCGGTTTGTCGGAACAGACAACGCGCAGCAGGGTCACGACCAGACCTTCGACTACCTCAGCGGCCTGACGATCGATGAAACCCGCGGTGAATTGATCTTCCCGACGGTAGAGCCATTCGATTCACCGAGTATCGCAAAATTCTTGTCGGAAAAGCTTGACGCCGCATCGGCGAAAGCATACGCCGATTCGTTTGCGTTCCGCTCGCTGTACGACACGACGTACTACGGAGCCCTCAACAGCAATCGGAATTTGTACTACATTCGCGGGACGATCAAACCTTCGACGGCTTCGACCTACAACCTGGGGTTTAATATTGTGGAAGGAAGTGTCCAGGTCGTTGTGGACGGAGTGACAGCAACATCCAACGTCGACTATACCGTCGACTATATCACTGGCCAGGTCGTCATCAAGAACCAGTCGTTTCTCGTCCCGGGGAAAAACCTGCAGATCAAATA
>JBARRO010000082.1:0-8751 GCA_049644265.1 Bacteroidota bacterium | reverse complement strand
ACCTACAAGACTGCCTGACGACGGTCCGGTTGCTGTCCTAAATTGGCCGGACAGCCTCGACTCTGCTTAATTTCAATTGCTCAGCTGCTGTCACATTGACCAGTCCCGCAATATGTCAGGTCATGCGGATGCAATCTCCCCCCCACATTCATCAATTGTTCGTGGCTGTTTCGCTCGTTTCGTGGCATCGTGCAGCATTCGTAGATTTCAGCAAACGCACGCCGCCACTCAACTCGCTCACAACCACTCATTCATACGTGGCGCCTTCGGCCCGCCCGTCCGTTCCCAACGGCGGCTAAATGCCGCCGAGCATTGAAAATTGAATGCCTATCCCTCAAAGATCAGGGCGCGGTCGCCGAAGCCCCCGGCGTAGGCGGTCCTGCGGCGCCATTCTCCACTGCGGCACATCCACGCCCTCGAACACATTTGTAGATTTTTGATCGAGTTCGAGGGACGTGGAAGTGCCCTTCCCCCCGCCCACGCCATTTCCGATCTCTTCCCAATATTCCAAGATTCCATCTGTTCATTCCATCTGTTCATTCCATCATTTTCATTCCATCTCCTCATTCCATCTTCACCCCTTCTCCCCCGCTCCCCTCTACGAGGCCGTAGGCCTGCCCCGTTCGTCTCATCCCATCCTCCGCACTTGAACTAAACTTCTTGCCCGCTGTCCATGAAAGATGGGCTTGAGCTTGTCCCTGCCCTCGTCAAGGGCAAGTCGGCCCGCCCGTCGCATTTGCACCTATTCAAGAGCGGGCGGGCCTTTAAATCGTGTCCCGCCTTGGGCGGGACCACGACCCTTGACGAGGGCAGTTCTTTTAAACAAAAACGGTCATTAACAGCGGTCAAGAAGTTTTTTTTATCGACCACTGCCACAGACCGTCATGTCACATCAATCGCTTAACAACATCTTCTATTCCTATGCCAACACCCTCTACACCGCCGCAGCTCGGATGATTGATAAACGCAATTCGCAATACGAGGACAAGGTTCAGGACCTCGTCCTCCTCGCCTACGAGGAATTCCTGCGAAAAGCGGATAGGGGAACCATCATGGACCTACCTCTCCTCATCCATTTCATGAAACTCCGCCGGCCGGAGGTTCAGCTCGAAATGCGCGGCCTCTCCCGCACCAGCAAAACCGACGTTTTCAACAAACGAAACTACTACGAAGGAAAGCTCCAGGTCTATTCAATCGATAACTTCGATGCCACTTACTTTCGTGATGTTACCAACCCCGAAGAGGAACTTGTGTCTCACATCGACTTCGAAGAGCAACTCTCTTCCCTGATGGAACACGAACAAACCATAGTCCTAATGAAGTTGACGGGTTACGACGAGAATGAAATCGCCCAAGCTCTTTCCGTCCAATCCCAAACCGTAACTAATGCCCTCAAATCTCTCTCCGCAACGCTCTCCGGCAAACCCTCCCCCCAGCTCTCACTGAATATTTGACCTCACGCTCCTATCTGCCTTCTGCATACTGCCATCTGTAATCTCTTTTTCACCGTCTCACCCCCACTCCCATGCCCAATCGCTGCCTCCCTCCCCATCATCTCGAGGTTCGCATCCGTGTCAATCCCTGCCTGCAGCAGGCAGGCGTGCCCATCCGTGAGAATCCGCGTTTTGGTATAAGAACAGTGTAACTCACATATCTCAAACAATTTCACCGGAGCACCCATGAGCAACCAACACGAATTCCTCCAGCTTCAAACGAACCAGATCGCAAATCTGACGTTCAAGTTCCCCACAGGCCTCAAGAAGGAAGGGCGGTTCGGTCCGTACTACCTCTACACGGTTTCTCACGAAGGCCACGAGAAAATCCTCAAAGTGACAGAGAAGCTCGAAGCCAAGTTGAGAAAGCTCAATATCAGTGTAGGTCAAACCATCGGACTTGTCAAGGAGACCATCCATCCGCAAAAGGGCGAACCGTTCACGGTCTTCAACATCGTCGACCCCACGGTCCGCCCGCCGGCTCCTGCAAAACCCGCTCTGTCCTCTCCACTACCTTCTGTCGTGCCAAACCGTGGAGTCAATTTCTCCGGCGACAAACAGATCATGTACCAGTCCATCATTGACGCGGTCGACATAACAAAAGCGATCGGAGGAATCGACTGGAGAAACAACGACATAGAGAAAATCGGCGTCTCGCTTTTCCTCTGTCGCACGGGCCACCTGAAACCCGAGCTCATTCTCGCCAACGGCAACGGAAATGAGAAACAAGAACGCGTGCCGTTCTAAACATCTCGCCCGACGAAGCTTGCTGTTCATAGCGTAGTCGGGCGGCACTTATCAGACAAACAGGAGATACCACAATGGAAAACACTCTTTACGACATCACTCGCGACCTCGTTCTTCTCAAGGACTTCGATGCACCAGAGCAGGCAGACGGAGATTTCAATCAGGAAGCTCTCGACCAGCTCCGCCAGGCTCTCGACAATCTCAACATGAAGTTCCTCGACAAGGTCACCAACATCGTCAAGCTCATAAAGAACCTCGAGGTATACAGCGACGCCCTCTCCTGTGAGGCCAAACGCCTGGTTGCGCGAAAGAAGGCCTTTGAGAACCGCGTCGAATGGCTCAAGCATTACGTCAAGACCGCCATAGAGGCGACCCAAACCGATAAGGTCAAATATTCACTCTTCACAATCTACGTCGGCAAAAGCCAGCCCTCGGTCGAAGTTGTGGATCTTAATCAGATCGACGAGCAGTTCATCAGAATCAAGAAAGAGGTGGACAAGACGAAGATTCTCGAACAAGTCAAAGCAACGGGTGTAATTCCGGCAGGAGTGAAGATTGTCCAAGGAACTCACTTGGTCATCAGGTAGTATACTATTCCCCCTGCTTTTAAGCAGGGGCAACCAGGAGACCATCCTTGAGCCATCCTCACAAACACAGCAAACGCGGCGACCTTGTTTTCGTCCCCATCGCAGACGAGCTCCATTTCGGCATCGTCACTTATTCGACTCGTTATTGCCCGTGGACAAACACTCCCTTGAAACACGGCACAATTATCGGGGCCGAGGTTCCAGGTCTTCCTCATCATCAACGCGTTTATTTTTTTGAACCATTCGAACCGCCTCCCCCTTTTCTACAAGGGGGAGGCACGGAGGACACAGATGACCAAACTCCTAAAGCAATTCTATGACTCAATCACCTGGCTGGACTACGATCCACGCCAGGATAAACTGATCAGGCAACTTCGTCCTCAGGTCGCCAACGCTCTCACTTGGTGCCTTGTTGTTCTCGCAATCGTCGGTTCCATCGTTTTCCACTTTCTCTTTCCACATTAAGGCACAGGAGGGAATCAACATGATCAGCTTACAGCTCACCCTGGACGAAATCCGGTTTCTCATTCAGTCTCTGGAATCTGAGAGGGACCAGTTCCGGAAGGACTTCGGCTCAAGCCGGCTCCCTATTGTCCGGGAGGTGGCACAACGTGGCATTGATCAGAACAATCAGCTTATCGAAAAGCTCGAGAACTTGATCTCGCAAGGAGCCCTCTTATGACTCCTCCCGACGCAACAAGATATTTCTCAGTTACGACGCCGCACTACACGATCGGCATCGCCGTCAAGGATGGAAGAATCCTTAACGCTGCTCCAGCTGCAAAGTGGGCGATTGGAAAGGAGTGGGCATGGTTTCAAGGGTGGTTGCTCCGAAGGTTTTCACCTACGGAGGTCGACATCGTGGACCTGTTCGCTGAGATGTAGCAACTCCAAACAATCGCACCAGCCCACCGCACAGAATTCCTGAAGTCGCGAAAGTCGATATCCGCTGCCATTCCTATTATTGCACATCGTATAAAAAGTTCTTGACTTTTTGAATTCAGTCCATCATATTCTTATAACTTAAATCATAAGTATCCGAATAAATGCCAAAACACGTGAACAATTTTCGTAACTCTATTAGAACTATTTACGGAGCTTTCAAACCACTTCGAAGAGGAGCCAACTCTTGACACCTCAGACTAGTAGGACGGTCCCTCACGAGAGTTCATGGGGCGGCAGCCAGTCGTTGCTCGGGAAAAGAAACACCTCCCTGACGCTTAAGACAATCTATGATCGGGGACCGGTCTCCAAAAGAGAACTTGCCGGCCATACCGGCCTCAGCGTCGCAAAGATCAACTCGTTGGTGTCCACTCTTATTCGCACCGGAATTGTCTACGAAAGCGGTAAACAACAATCCATTGGCGGTCGACGCTCATCCCTCTATGAACTCAACACAGAGTTCAAGTACTCCGTAGGTTGCCAGCTTTCTCATACTCAAATCCACACGATCGTCTCCAATCTAAAAGGCAAGATCATCGCAGAGACCCTAAGGCCGTACCATAAATCGGACGGGAAGGAGTTGGTCATTGACCTGATCATCAAGTCAATTAGAGACGTCATGACCGATTCTGGTCTTCCGAAAGAACAATTCCTGGGAATTGGCTTGGCAATCGCAGGCCTCGTCAATCCGATCGACGGAACTACCATGCCCTTCCCTCACCTGGTGAAATGGGGCAACGTTCCTTTCGAGAACACACTCATGTCGGAGTTCGCTCTTCCCTGCCACGTCATTAACGTCGCAAATGCTGCCATGCTCGCGGAGCACAAGATCGGAGTGGCAAAGGGATACGATAACAGCTTGTTCCTCAATGTCGGCACAGGTTTGGGCATGGGGATTCTTTTCAACGGTAAACTGTACGAGGGGACAACCGGGACTGCCGGCGAATTTGGACATATCACAGTGGACGAAAACGGACCTCTCTGTGAATGCGGTAACATCGGATGTCTCGAAGCAATTGCCAGCACAAATGCGGTGATAACCAAAGGTCAACAGGTACTAAAACAGGGCGTCTTTTCTACCCTATCAGAAACTGTCCACGACGATTTCAACAAACTGACGTTTGAAGATATCTGCCATGCTGCCGAAAAGGGAGACAAGCTCGCCTTCGACCTGATCCATAAGATGGGCGAAGATCTGGGTGAGGGTATCGTCACCTTGATTAACTTGATAAACCCCCAAATGATCGTCCTCGGCGGCAGAGTGGTGAAAGCCAAGAACTCGATCACGAGCACGATCATGAATACCGTTCTGCGAAGAGCATTGGCAATTCCTCGACGCCATGTACAGATTGTGTTTTCCCTCCTTGAAGGATCTGCCGGGACAATTGGTTCGACAATTCCAATCATTGAACGATTTCTCGAAGATCCGTTTGAAGAACGGTTGATTCGAAGTAGATAACTACCAGGACAATTTCTATGAACCCTAATGGTGTGCGGATTGGAACGGTGGGCGTTGGCAGATTCGGCATAACCCATCTAAGAGCATTCAAGGACATGGAACGGACGAGCAACGTGAAACTGGTTGCGGCAGCTGATCTCGATGCCGGTAAACGTGCCACGATCACGAATCAGCACGAAATCACCGCCTACCAGGATTATAAAGAGATGATCAAGAGGGAGCATCTGGATGGAATCTCCGTGGCCACGCCCGACCATTGCCATAAGGATATCGTTCTCTACGCTCTCTGCCATGGCTTGCATGTGCTCGCCGAAAAACCTCTTGATATCTCCTCGTCGGGAACCCGGGAACTGGTATCCAAAGCCGAACAGCAAGGCCTTCTGTTGCAGGTGGACTTCCACAAGCGCTACGACCCATTCCATGCTGAAATCAAGCAACTCCTTCAGGAGAATTTACTCGGTGATGTTCTCTATGGATACTGCTACATGGAAGACAAGATCGTGGTTCCTCGCGATTGGTTCTCAACGTGGGCATCCCAAAGCTCGCCCATGTGGTTTCTGGGTAGTCATTTTATCGATCTTATGAGTTGGCTGATCAACGCAAAGGCCGTTGGGGTGTACGCACAAGGACAGAAGAAGAAACTGGTGTCATTGGGCATCGACACCTATGACGCTATCCAGAGTACAGTCACATTCAACAACGGCGCCGTGATCTCCTTTCACAGCTCATGGATCCTTCCAGAACCGTTTCCCGCAATAGTCAATCAAGGGTTCCGTCTGGTCGGTACAGAAGGAATCGTAGAAATCGATTCGGAGAACCGCGGTGCCTTCTCATGTGTAGCATCGAAAGCAAGCGTGACAACCCACAATGCCGGGTTTTTGTATCCTGTTCGCAAACCCGACAGGTCCATCGGATTTGAGGGCTATGGCATCAAGAGCATTCAGCATTTTGCAGAGAACGTCCTGTATCTGAAAAACGGCGGCTCGCTGAAGGGCATTGAGAACACCTATCCTTCCGGCAGAGATGCCCATGAAGTCACGAAGGTTATTGAAGCTATCCATAACAGCATTCAAAGTGGCACGAAGATTACCCTGTCACCTTGACTATGAAGAGATCCATAATCAAAACCGCGATCCTGTGGCCTGCCACCCTGTTGATACTCCTAGCAGGAGTCGTGTTGTGTCAGGACCGTTCAACGACCTCTCCCCTTGTCATCTTCCATCTCGACTTGAACTCCGTCTCTCTCCGCAAAGACTACATCGAACAATGGCTGAGAAAAGCCTCGGCGATGGGATATAATGCTGTACTCTGGGAGGTGGAGGGCAAGGTAAAGTGGGAGACTTGTCCTGAATCAGTATCACCAGACGCATTCTCAAAGGAGCAGTTCAGGGAACTTCTGGCTTATTCCCGGCAGCTTGGATTAGAGCCCATCCCGCTCCTGCAGACGCTCGGTCATGCCGAATACGTACTTCAACAATCTCCTTATGTGACCTTCAGGGAGAGGGCCGATCGCTATGACTGTTATTGCACGAGCAATCAGGAAGTCCGAAAGTTCTTGACGAAATGGATTGCGGAATACTGCAACCTCTTCGGAGAAATTAGATATTTTCATCTCGGCGGCGATGAAGCGTATGTGTTCGGCACATGCAAGGAATGTTCTCCCGCGGTCGCAAAGCAGGGAGCAAATAAGTTCCTTGCTGAATACCTGCGCGATATCGCGTCACAACTTCTTGAGGCAAGAATTCGGCCGTGCATTTGGGGTGATATGATCATGAAGAATCCCGACGACATCGACGCTATTCCAAAGGATTTCGTCATCTGGGATTGGAACTACTGGGATACGGGCGCCACACCGAGTTCTTCCATGGTATGGAGCTTGAGTAAGCGACTCAACAAATCCTCAATCCCCCCTGGAGTCAAGAGAAGCATTCCCGAGATCCTCGACTCAAATGGCGATCTGAGAAGCTTCTACGTTTGCGACTTCTTGGATCAAAAAGGATTCGATGTCGTTGCATGTAGCTCTTCGCGTTCCCATGGAGATGGGGTTTTCGCAGGAAGACATAAGGTCCACGCGGGGAATGTTATTGAGGGATCCCGAAAGTGTGCTCAGCTCGGACTGCTCGGCTCGTGCGTTACAAGCTGGGCCGTGCGGCTGTCCAATTACGAGACTCAAGAGCCCTGGCTCTGGCTTGCGCCCCTCACGGTGAGCCGTCCCGGAATTTCCGACGACAGTCTCCTGTCCCTCGTGTCATCGAAGCTCTTTGGTGTTCAAGGAACAGAATTCTTCGACGCAATATCTGACATTGGTTACGCCTTCCCGTTCGCCAGTGAGAATTCGACAGGGATTCTATGGACCGGAATGAAGGATATGCGTCCCGCGCCAAAGGGCTATCTGAAAACTTTGATAGAAAAATGGAAAAGCGAGGGTACGTGGGAAGCTAGGAGGAAAAAGGTGCTACGTGCCGACAGCATTGTCACAAGCGGAACCCAACGCCTTCAGAAATTCCTCGTGCGTGCGACTCGCGGATATGATGTCATGTATCAATGGTCATTGACTGCTCACTATCAGTTATGGCAGGCTGCCATTGCACAGGCCGTGGTTCGTCTAGCCGACAGCACAGATAGAGCCAAAGACGATGAATTAGTGACGCAGGTCCAAACGCTAAAAACAAAATACATACGATGGGCTGAGGATTGGATGAATCCGGCATCGGCGAGACAAAGCGGCGGAATGATCTATGACGCCATCTCAGACTATCTTCAGCCATAATTCCCGTGCGCCACAACTGTCCTCATAACCTGGAATAGCTTATGGCACTACAGTCCGCTGACTTTGCCGTGGTTTTCGTTTACTTGATCCTCATCATGTCGGTGGGATATTATGCGAAGAGAAAGGTCAAAAGCGTTGCGGACTATTTCGCCGGTGGAGGAAAAGTGCCGTGGTGGTTGGCCGCAATTTCGCATCATGTGTCCGGGTATAGCGCGTTTGCATTCGTCGGTCATGCCTCCGTGGCCTATTTGAGCGGATTTTCTATCTGGACATTCTTTGCCGTCCCAATATTTGTCGCCATGATCATTGGAGCTTATACATGGGCGCCAAAATGGGTCAGGCTCAACGTCGTTACTCCAGTACAGTATCTGGAGTCGCGATATAATCTCCTCACGCGAGAGGTCTTTGCATGGAGTGGCATCAGCATTAAGTTCATGGATGAAGGTGTAAAGTTGTACTCGTTAGGTGTCATTGTTCATGTTGTGAGCGGTTTCCCTATGGAAGGAACAATTATCATTTGTGGATTGGTCGTGATAACATTCTTGACTTTGGGAGGCCTCTGGGCAACCATGCTCACAGATTTTGTTCAGTGCATCATAATTTTTGGCATGGCACTTTCTCTTGCGTTTTTATCGCTGAGAGCCGTAGGAGGATGGAATTCCCTCTGGGCCAATCTCCCTCCAGAACATTTTTCAATGTTCAGCACGACCATCTCTCCCTGGTTCGTCTTTGTCTACCTCTTTGTTATCATCC
>JBARRO010000081.1:0-3343 GCA_049644265.1 Bacteroidota bacterium | reverse complement strand
GCTGGGTGGTGGGGGGATGGTGAGGGGGGATTCTAGAGCTGCAATGCGACCGTCACGGCGTGGTAGAAATTTACATCCTGTTGAAAAGTCGTATAATTGATGGTGGGCCCGGATGGATCATAATACGGAATGAAGAGAAGACGATAGGTCGGGATAAACGTGATCGCATAGTCAATCCGAATCGTCCCGGCGTTGTACGATAAACCTCCCCCGCCCGAAAGTGAATTGGTGTAATCCCCGCTCAACTTCTCGGTTCGCAGTTCCAGGTTCTGGTTCCATTCATCATCCTGGGTTGCCCACAAAACCTCGACACCAGCCCGAACTGTGAACTCGTCTGTCACCCGGAGTTCGCCACCAACCCTGATAATTCTGGATAGAATCTTATCTTCTTCTTGTGAATTCAGGCCGCCAACCCTGTACGGTCGTCCATCCGGGGTCGTTCCACTCTCCGTGTAGTAGGACTTTGACGTCAAAGTCGACGGAGAGAGAACCAACTCTGCTGCAAACAAGCCTGTCGTCGAAACATGCCACGAACAACCGACACCAAACTCGAACGCGGTAAGATCGGTTGTTCCGGTCTTCCGTTCGGTATACACCCCCTGGGGATTCGAACTGTCATACCATCGCATCTTCTGGAAAGTCTCAGTCGAGGATGAATTTCGTTGGATCCTTGCTCCGAGAAGCAAGGTCTCGTTCGCGGGCAGACGCGCTTCTGCGAGAAGCGAATTCCGGCTTGTTTCGTACCGCGCAACCGACGGGTCGGAAATGGGTTGGGGTACACCGTTATAGAGTGAACGGGTTGGATGTTGCTCAACCTTTGTGGATCCGAGAATTCCGTAGGCAGCGAGTTCATACGTGTCCGTGGATCCTCCGACCAATCCTACGCGCAAGTCGGTGTTGGTGCCTTCCTCCTCCGCTTCGTCGAGGTATGAATAGGGACTGCCGTAGGGGGAACTGGAATATGCTGACGAATTTGTCAATGTCACTTTCGAGTGATCCTGAAGCGCAGATACTCCGACGGAAACTCCCTGAATATCCAACGCCGCCAGAAGAGAGACAATCGATGATGGGCCACTCTCTTCATACGAGTAAACGTTCGAGGTGCTTGAACCGGAGTTTTGACTGCTGTAGTCTGACGAGTTTTTCACGGAGTTCGATCCATATCCTGCCTGCACTCCCCAAAAGAGTGGAGCCAGTGAAACGACGGCGTCGGCGGTTCCCATGATTCCTGTTTGAATCTGCTCCAAATTGGACTTTGCACCATTGAAAGATCCGCCTGAAGACGATTTCGTGGATCGGTCTTCGACGAATGAATTACGCGCATAGGCCGGCGTAAGACGGAGGGTCACGCCGCGTAGCCGCGTGGCTCTTGCCGGATTCAAAAACGCCTCCGATTCCGGGTCAGGTACCGCGATGGACACGTTACCCATTGCGGAAAGTCGGGTGGAATTGGGCTGGCTTGAAAGAACCGATGAGAATACTGTGACGACGACTGTCAGAAAGATAGAGCGCATGGAGGCCCCTTGAGCAGTAGGTGGAACACAGGTAGGTTGAAAACGACTACGATCTAAAGGAGGAGAGAATTTGCGTCAGAAGCAACGCGGTCAATACGAGCGAGTAGCTCTGAACTCCTTGCATTCGCAATTTTGCGAAACTCGGCGTCTTCGATTCCTGCAAGGTTGATCTTTACATTCAACAGTGCTCCTTGAGCCGCTGCCCGAAGCATGAGAATCGCAACGCCGGCATCGGATGCTGAATTCTTGTTCCCTTTGACGGCAACGGTCTTTGCCAGATCGATTGACCGGGCGCAAAGTTCTATCAGTCTCAAAGGAACCTCTGTTGCATTCCGGGTCGCTTCCTGAATTGCAATGTTGCGTACGGACTTCTGATCGTCGGATTCCTTTGGCATTCCAAACGCTTGCATGACTTTGTTGAACGCAAGCGTGTCCTCGTCGATCACGGCAGTGATCCGGGCCCTTAGTTCCTCGGACTTTCTGAGAACGTCCTCCATTTCCTCCTGTACATCCGCATATTTTTTCTTTCCGATGGTCAAGCGGGCAACCATGGATGTGAGGGCTGCGCCGAGCGCACCCGCAAGCGCCGAGACACTTCCTCCTCCCGGAGCGGGAGCGTTCGAAGCGACGCTGTCAAGAAAATCCCCGACCGATTTCTTCGTGAGCATGGGTTCCTCTCTAAAGCTGATACTCGATGACCTTTTTGGCAGGATTGAAGTGCTCAAGCTGACTCAACCCCAACTCCTGAATGGCGATTTCAACGAGCTCTTGTTCGGACGCTTCGGATTTCCCCAGTCGTTGGGCGTAGAATCTCCCGGCCATCAAGAGAGCACTAAGCGGTGTTAGTCCGACAATTTCACTTCCCGTTGCTTCGACGCCAAGTGTCCGGGCCTGCTTCTTGACTTCCTCGAACGCACCGTGGATCGGGGTTGTCTCAAAATCGACAAGATTGATGGAGACCTGGGCGATCTTGAACCGTTCGAGAAAAACCCCCATCGCTTTCACGGCTTTGAGTGTTCCGGGAATT
Organism: Bacteroidota bacterium; assembly: GCA_049644265.1. Classification (GTDB taxonomy): domain Bacteria; phylum Bacteroidota; class Ignavibacteria; order UBA10030; family UBA10030; genus JBARRO01. The sequence goes on along the minus strand of JBARRO010000081.1, from coordinate 802 downwards.
CTGATTGTTTCCCCTTTTTCATTCTTCACGACTTTTCCCGCGCCGTCCTTCTTCGGCTTGCCGCTTTCCCGAATTCGGAGCGCAATTTCCTGGGCAACCGTGGAATCGTGGATATTCAGGTTCACGTTGTAGGCGATGAGAAACTTGCGCGCGCCGGTCACCGTTGCACCGGACTTCGCGTTGAACTCGGCTGCCCCGTAATCCGGCTTCCACTGCGGATTCTTGAGTTTTTCAGAGAGGCCTTCGTATTCGCCCTTGCGGATATCTGCCAGGTTTATACGCTCCGCTCCACGTGCTGCGGCTTCATACAAATAGATGGGGATATGCAACTCAGATGCAACCCGCGCACCGAACTCGTTTGCGAGCTTCACGCAATCATTCATCGTGACCCCGCTGATCGGAATAAACGGCACAACGTCGGTCGCACCCAGCCGGGGATGTTCGCCCTTGTGTTGTGTCATGTCAATCAGCCGAGCAGCCGTTTTCGTCGCCCGGTAGGCGGCTTCGACTACCCCAACAGGGTTGCTAACAAACGTGACAACCGTTCGGTTGTAGTCCTTATCCGGTTCAACGTTGAGAAGCTTCACGCCGGGCACTTCACGGATGGATTCTCCGATCGCTTTGATGGTCTCGGGGTTCCGGCCTTCGCTGAAATTCGGGACACATTCGACAATCTGGCTCATATTCTTATCCCGTTTAACTTAATCCTACTGCCGACATCAATGAACCATTCCGGGGTGGTTCTGAAGCAGCTCTGCAAGGTCGTGATTGATGATTTGTCCCCAGACGGCGTGACCTTGCT
>JBARRO010000080.1:0-2736 GCA_049644265.1 Bacteroidota bacterium | reverse complement strand
GGTATAAGGACTTTGCAGCGTACGGATTGAGAATAAACCTCTCGGACAAGCTGCTTATTCATAGCGTCGACGTGACAACATCGTACACGCCCAATCAGAACTTGCTGGGAAATGAACGATTCCACGCGGCAACGAATTACAAGTTTTGGAACTGGAAACTGCAGGCGACCTACAACGCAGCGGATTTCTACGACCTGTTCGGACCCACGAAAACGAGCCGGAAAGGGTATTCTGCGGGTGTCGAATACCGCAAGACGCTGCTCTACAACAAGCCCGAGGTCATGGATTTTACCGTGCGTCTGTTCGGGTATGGCGGACTCGAGCGGTTGCCGGAATACCAAAACGTCTTTGCATCGTACGAACGGCTTGTTTCTCTGAATGCTCGTCTCGGATACCAGTATCTGCGAAAATCACTCGGCGCCACCGACGACGAGAAAGGAATTCAGTGGGAAATTATCGGGCACAACAACTACGTCAATGCGCGCAACATCCCATTCATATCCGCCAATGTAAACTACGGGGTGGCCCTGCCGATGGATCATTCGTCTTTGTGGTTTCGGACGTCGCTGGGGAAGGCGTTTGGAGATAAGGACGATCCGTTTGCCAATTTCTTTTTTGGAGGTTTTGGAAATAATTGGATCGACCACAAAGAATCCAAGAGATTCCGTGAGGACTACAGCTTTCCGGGCACGGTGTTGAACAGCATCGGTGGCGGAACATACGCAAAAATCATGCTCGAATGGATGCTGCCTCCGTTGCGGTTTCGCCATTTTGGAACGGATAATTTCTATTGCAGCTGGGCTCAGACATCCCTCTTTACGTCCATGGTGAAAACCAATCTTTATGACGCCCCTGTCGAGCGGGCTCCGTTCAATATCGGCGGACAGGTTGACTTCAAGATCTTCCTGTTCCACTCCGTGGAAACCACATTCTCCGTTGGATATGCGACTGCGTTCGAGAAGTCAAAGAGAATCTCGGATGAAGTCATGGTGTCGCTGAAGGTCCAATGATCTTTTTTTTCCTCAAGATTGCGTTCAGTATTGTCCCCGTTTTTGTTTTCCTCGCTGCGCTTATCTATCTTGACAGCTACAAGCTCGTTCACCTGCGTTCTGTCGTCACCACCATCATCCTGGGGTGTGTTGTTGCCGGCGCCGCGATGGCGGCCAACTATTGGCCTCTGACGACTCCGTACAGAGACTCGTACATCCGGTATGGTGCTCCGTTCGTCGAAGAGCTTCTCAAGTCTGTCTATCCCGTCTATCTGATTCGTTCAAAGAAGGTCGGTTTTATGGTCGACGCCGCGATAAGAGGATTTGGCATCGGGGCTGGCTTTGCCTTCATCGAGAACGTGTATTACCTCAACTCGGTCAGTTCGACCAACCTGATCGTGTGGGCAGTCCGTGGATTCGGCACAGCGGTCATGCACGGAGGGACGACGGCAATCCTTGCGACCGTCTACAAGAATATGACGGATGTCAAGAACTCTGACGACGTCAAATGGCTCGTTCCGGGTTTTCTGACGGCGGTAGTCATCCATTCATTCTTCAACCACTTCTTTTTCAGTCCCTTGATATCGGCCGTCATCGTCATCGCCGTCCTGCCTGTCATCATGCTGTTTGTCTTTTCCCAAAGCGAAAAGTCGACGCGGAACTGGCTGGGCGTCGGGTTTGATTCGGACGCCGCCCTGCTCAACATGATTACGACGGGGAACGTCGCGAAGACGCGCATCGGCGTCTATCTCGAACTCCTCCAGACAAAATTCCGCGGAGAAGTGGTTGCCGACCTGCTCTGTTATCTGCGGATCTATCTTGAGCTCGCGATTCAGGCGAAAGGGATTCTGCTTATGCGGGAAGCAGGCTTCGATGTGCCCGCAGACCCGGAGATTAAAGCGAAGTTTGACGAGCTTCAATATCTCGAACGGAGCATTGGCAAGACCGGTCAATTGGCCATGGCTCCTTTTGTGCGAACCAGCAGCAATGACCTGTGGCAGCTGCAGTTGCTCCAATGATGTGGTGAACCTATGAACAAGAAACATTCCGGAAAGACCTCCGTCACGGAAACCAGGTATTACGTGCGGAGGCTCGAGTCTCTTGTCGAGGCCTCGAAAATTCTGAACACCACCTTCGATCTCGACAAACTCCTCACGCTGATTCTCGACCTCGCAACCCGAAACCTGAACGCCGCCCGCGGAACGATTTACCTGCTCGACGAAGTCAAAAAGGAGCTGTGGTCCCGTGTCTTGAAGGGGAAAAAAGTAGTTGAGATCCGACTGCCGGTGGGCACCGGAATTGCCGGCTATGTTGCGAAAACGGGGAAGACCGTGAACGTCGAAAATGCAAGGAAGGACAGGCGCTTCTATGCCGGCATTGACGAGAGGTCGGGGTTTCATACAAAGACCATGCTGTGCATGCCGATGAACAACCGCGAAGGACGCATGATCGGCGTCTTCCAGATCATTAACAAGAGAAGCGGTGAGTTCGGAAAGGAGGACCGACTCTTCCTTGAAGCCTTTTCAGACCATGCAGCGCTGGCCATTGAAAATGCCCGACTGCACCAGGCCGCTGTCGAGAAAGAGCGCGTCGAGAAAGAAATTCAGATCGCAGCGGGAATTCAGCAACGGCTCCTGCCGAAGAGCATTCCTCAGGTTCCGCACTATGAGCTTGCGGCAGAGGCTTCTCCCTGCAAAGCGATCGGCGGGGACTTTTACGACATTGTGCCCCTCGATGAGAACCGGCA
>JBARRO010000079.1:0-18348 GCA_049644265.1 Bacteroidota bacterium | reverse complement strand
GAGGGATACGTTCTCTATGCTGAAGACCTGCCGGCCTGAATCGGATTTTACGAGCGTCATCAGGCTCTCGACGATGGACGAGAGCCGCACAAGCTCGTCGTGGATGCTCATCAGCAGCTCGCGGGTGGGTTTCGGCTGTCGGGCGCCGCGGAGTGCAACCTCGATTTCTCCCCGCATGATCGTGAGAGGCGTGCGAAGTTCGTGCGAGGCATCGGCGGAGAATTGCTGGACCTGGGCGAAGGATTCCTGCAGTCTGCCAATCATGTCGTTAAACTGGTCCGTCAGGCGGCCGATTTCGTCGTCGACGTCGTTGCGGGGAAGCCGCTGGTTCAGGTTTTTTGCAGTGATCTCACGGGCGGCTTTCGTCAGAGTATCCACGGGTTTCAGAGACTGGTGGGCAAGGAACCATCCTCCGATGATGGAAATCAGGAGCGCGATCGGGCCGATGACAAGGTAATTGGCAAACATGTTGTCCAGAACTTCGTGGAGAGGTTCCAGAGGATATCCGACAAAGATCTTGACATAGTCGTTCTGCATCAAAGCGAGGCGGATGTCCTTTCCGTCGGGGCCCGGCGTCGTGACGACGTTGACCGACCCGTACGGAATGTCGTTGAACTGGAGCATACTCCCTCGCATGCTGATGGATCGGTACAACAGGTCGCCGTTCCTGTCGAGGATTTGAATGTAATGACGGCGGGGGCTGAGGAGGGTGTGCTGGTAGATCTGGTTCCACATTTCGTCGATTTCGGCCTTTTCCTCGTCCGACAGGTCGCTTTCGTCTGTCGTTTCCTCCGGCTGGCTTGAACGCTTGAGTTCCTGGAGTTCAAGAATGGCAGAGGGGGTCAGGCGAACTTTCTTGGCCTTCGGTTCGATAAATTCGTTCACCCACTTGACTTCGTTCCGGAGCGAACGGTCGAGATTCTCGGTAAGTGTCGATTGAGTGACGAAATAGGCGGTGAGGCCGGAAGCGACGAGCGTTGCGGCGAGGAGGACCGCGTACCAGAGTGTCAGCCTCGTCCGGATGGATTGAAAAAAGGTCATGGTACGTTCGCGGGTCTCACGTCGGAAAAGACGTAGCCCTTTCCGCGTTCGGTCCGGATCAGCTTATGGGGGGAGTCAAAATCGATCTTCTTTCGAAGATGATTCACGTAGACGTCGACGATATTGGTACCCGGGTCAAAGTCGTATCCCCACACTTCCTTGGCGAGCCGGTTGCGGCTAATGAGCTTGTCCGCATTGCGCATGAAGAACTCCAGGAGGGCGTATTCGCGCGCAGTGAGCTCGATAGTCTTGCCGTTCCGCGTGGCTTTGTGGGCGATGGTATCCAGTTTCAGGTCTGCAATCTTCAGGAGCGTCTTGGGTCCCGTTCCGCGACGGAGAAGGGAGCGGATGCGGGCAAGCAACTCGTCAAATTTGAACGGTTTCGTCAGGTAATCGTCGGCGCCCAGGTCGAGCCCGCCAACGATGTCTTCGGTGGTGCTCCGTGCGGTGAGCATCAGCACGGGAGTCTTGATTTCGTCCGCCCGAAGGTCGCGGAGGACCTCGAAGCCTTTTTTCTTCGGAAGGAGAATATCGAGGACGATCAGGTCGAACGATTCGGAGCGCGCTTTATGTTCCCCCTCTTTTCCGTCGGCGGCAATTTCCACGTGATAACCTTCTGCGGAAAGTCCCTTCTGTAAAAAGCGCGCGACTTTTTGTTCGTCTTCGACAACGAGAATGCGCATGGAAGAGTGGTGGGTGAGAGTTCTTCGAAGATTGAGCGCTGGAACGTTTGTGCGAAGTTAGGTTATTATCCGAACAGTGTCAAATTTGTCGATGTCCGGGTAGTGTCCCGGTTTGGTTATAGGTTCTTAGCGCAAAGGTCGCAGAGAGAACGCAGAGTTTTATCGATGAGCCCTCTGCGATTCTCGGCCTGCCTGCTCTACGAGTCTCCGACTCGATAGAGTCGTAGACCGGCAGGCGTCCTCTGTGCCCGCAAGATCTCAAAACGTCGGGCAGGTCTCCACGTTATGGAATATTAATAAAGCGAGACATTACTGATGTCCGCAGCTCGCTTTGAATCCTCTGGTTTTTTCCCTATATTTTTTCCTCATTCAACCACATGCCTTCAGCCATGATCCTCCAAAAGAGAACCATCCTTCCTCTTCTCCTCTCTGTTTTTTTGTTCCCCGGATGTCTTCAGACCATCGCCATTCAATCGATGAGCGGCATCATGAACTACGGGTTTGAGGCGTTCAACGAGGAATCCGACATTCAAATTGCACGGGAGAGCCTGGGAGGCAATCTCAAATTGCTGGAAGCTCTTATCAAGGCAGACCCCGAGAACAGCAAGCTGTTACTCTTCGCATCGCAAGGGTACAGCTCCTATGCGCTTGCGTTTGCGGAGGATGATAGTGCGGAACGGGCGCGTGTTTTTTACCTGCGGGGGCGCGATTTCGGGTTGCGGATCCTGAACCAAAATGCGAAGTTCAAAGCCGCTCTTGACAAGGACGATTCGACTTTCCGCGCAGCGGTATGGTCATTCAGCAAAGAGGATGTCCCGGCGATATTTTGGACGGCGTTTGGGTGGGGAAGCTATATCAACCTCACCAGGACTGAATCGGCAGCATTGGCGGATCTGGCCCGCGTCAATGCCTTGATGGACTTTGTCCACGAGAATAACCCTACCTACTACTTTGGCGGTGCGGATATCTTCTTCGGCTCCATTCAGGGCACCATGCCCCCGATGATGGGGGGGAAACCGGAGCTTTCGAAATCGCATTTTGAAAAAGCCCTCGCCATCAACGGTGGCAAGTTCCTCATGACCTACGTGTACTACGCGAAGACCTATTGCGTACAGACGCAAAACCAGGAACTGTTTGGCGAACTCCTCAAAAAGGTTGATGACGCGTCGATCGACGTCCTTCCGGAAGCGCGGCTGGCGAATGCGGTGGCAAAGAGGAAAGCCAAATTCCTGCAACAAACAACCAACGACCTCTTCTAATATCGGAGTTTCTGTGAAACAAGGAATGAGATTTCTTGCAGTCGGACTATTTTTTCTGTTGGGGGAAAATGCGTTTGGCCAGCAATACACCATCAAATTTGCGACTGTGGCGCCGGAAGGAAGCGCCTGGATGAACGTCATGCGGGAATACGATGCCGCAGTTCGGAAGGAGAGTGGGGGGAGGATGGGATTTAAGATCTATCCGGGTGCCGTTCAGGGAGATGAAAAAGGAATGCTCCGGAAGATCAGGATTGGCCAGCTTCAGAGCGCCGCCTTCACGGGCGTCGGAATCGGCGAAATCGCCCCGCGCGTGAGAATCGTCGACTCGCCTTTCCTGTTCAGAAATGTTAAGGAAGTGGACGACGTTTACACAAAATTCGACAAGGAATTTCAACAGGCCCTCGACGAGGGCGGCTATGTCCTTCTCGGCTGGGCGGAGCTCGGGTTTGTGTATGTCTTCACGAATTCTCCCATCCAAAAACCTGATGACCTTCGCGGTCTCAAGATGTGGACCTGGGAGGGGGACCCGATTGCGGAAACAGCGTTTGCGACACTCGGGATCAATCCCATTCCCCTGACCATCGACAACGTCCTCACATCCCTGCAAACCGGATTGATCGACGCCTTCTACACAACTCCCTATGCCGCCATTGCGCTGCAGTGGTTTACCAGGGTCAAATACATGGTTGATGTTCCGCTCGCCGACGCATCGGGAGCCCTTCTCGTCTCCAAAAAGTATTACGAGACTCTTCCCACGGACCTTCAGGAGATTCTCATCCGGAACGGCCGGTCGCATATGGCCCGGCTGATTCAATTGAACCGGCAGGAAAATCTCAAGTCGATCGAGGAATTCAAGAAACGCGGAATTACGATCCTCAAGCCGATGGAGAAGGATATCGCCCAGTATGTTGAAGTGGGTGAACGGTCAAGAAAGAAACTGGTGGGACGGATGTACCCGGCCGACCTCCTTCAGCGGATCGAGGACGAACTCGCCGACTTTCGCAAGAACAACAAAGGGTCGAAATGAAGTGGGTCAAGGGTCTCGATTCCCTGCTGAATAAAGCTGAAAGCGTATTGCTGATCCTGTTCCTCGGGACCATGATTGTACTTGCCTTCGCCCAGGTTGTTCTCCGGAATGTTTTTTCCGAAGGGTTGTTGTGGGGTGAGATTCTTTTGCGCCATCTCGTTCTGTGGATTGGGTTTCTCGGTGCAGCGCTCGCGACGAGCAACGATCGCCATATCAACATCGATGCGTTTACGAGATTTCTGGCACCGCGCGTGCGGACGGGAATCAAGGTCGTGACCAACGTCTTTGCCGGGATCGTCTGTTACCTTCTCCTGAAAGCCGCTGTCGCGTTCGTCGGGGCCGAGAAGGACAGCCTCAACAATGTCTTCGGTCAGATTCCTGCCTGGTACGCCGAGATCATCATCCCGGTGGGATTCGGGCTGCTCTCGTTTCACTTTTTCGTCCGTGCGTTGGTTGATGCGATGAATGTTGTGCGCCACGAGGAGCGGGCGGAATGAGTCTCTGGATGGTGATTCTGGGAATCGTTCTCCTTGCGCTCTTCGGGGCTCCGCTTTTTACGATCATCGGTGTCCTCGCGCTGTACGGGTTCAGTTCCACCGGCACGGACACGTCCGCGGTCATTATCGAGCTGTACCGCATCGCCGATTCCCCTCCTCTGATTGCCATCCCTCTTTTCACGTTTGCGGGATATATGCTCGCAGAGAGCAACTCTCCCAAGCGGCTTGTGCAGGTGACACAGGCGCTTCTCGGCTGGCTTCCGGGCGGACTCGCTATCGTTGTGCTCATTGTCTGCGCATTCTTCACGGCATTCACCGGCGCATCGGGAGTCACGATTGTCGCGCTGGGCGGACTGCTGTATCCGATTCTCTTGAAAGAGAATTATCCTGAGCAATTTTCTCTGGGACTCGTGACTGCGTCGGGAAGCATCGGGCTTCTGTTTCCACCGAGTCTTCCGATCATACTCTACGGCCTTATCTCGGCGGTGAGCATCGACCAGCTCTTCGTAGCCGGATTCCTCCCCGGAATTGTCCTGCTGGGGTTGGTGATGATCTATAGCGTCCGCACCGGTCTGCGGGCGAATTTGCAGACGATCAAGTTTTCATGGGCAAACGTGTTTTCCGCAGGGAAAGCGGCGGCGTGGGAACTCCCCCTGCCGGTGATTGTCATTGGCGGGATTTACGGCGGGGCCTTTACCGCTACCGAGGCGGCGGCCGTGACCGCGTTCTACGTCCTGGTCGTTGAAGTGTTCATCTATCGCGACCTGACTTTGTTCAAGGATGTCCCGCGTGTGATGAAGGAAAGCATGCTGCTGGTAGGCGCGATCCTGGCGATCGTGGGGACGGCATTCGGACTGACGAACTATCTGATCGACCAGCAGGTGCCTCAAAAGTTGTTCGAGCTTGTGCAGGCGCGGATCTCAAGCCAGGTGACGTTTCTGCTGATCCTGAACGGGTTCCTGATCATTGTAGGAATGATGATGGATATTTTCTCGGCCATTATCGTTGTGGTGCCGCTGATTCTGCCCATTGCACGCGAATTTCATGTCGACCCCGTACACCTGGGGATCATCTTTCTCACGAACCTCGAGATCGGCTACCTTACTCCGCCGGTCGGGCTCAATCTATTCCTCTCAAGCCTTCGGTTCAAGAAAAGCGTTTTTCACATAACGAAAGCCGTGTTTGTCTTCATCGTCATCGAACTTGTAGCGCTGATGGTGATTACGTACGTGCCGGAATTGAGTCTGTGGCTGGTGGGGGTGTTGGGGACTCAGTAGGGGGAAGAATGGAATGCTGGAATATTGGAATATTGGAATGATGGAATGAATGATGGGGATGAGAAGACGGGATATGGAAATTGAAAGTTGAAAGTTGAAAGTTGTAAGTGAGGATTGATGAGTGAGGTTTGATGGCAGATGCGGATGGGGTCACGCAAAGAGAGACTCCCGGAATCTTTCTCAATAATACTCAGTGAGATTCCGGGAGTCTTTCTACTGCGGGGAGCCTTGACTCTCATTTTATTAGCAAAAGTTTCTTTGTCTCCACGAATACCCCTGCCTGACCGATAGTCGCACGCGCTTCCAGGCGGTAAAAATAGACCCCCGAAGAAAATCGCGCGGCTTGCCAATTCTGTTGATACCTGCCTGCACCCATTTTCCCGCTGAGAAGCGTCACGAGTTCTCTTCCGAGCGCATCGTAGATTTTCAGGGTCACATCGGATTCCGTCGGAATCGTAAACCTGATCGCCGTGCCCGGATTGAATGGATTAGGGAAGTTTTGTGCAAGGCTGAACTCAGTGGGAACACCCGCGTTCTGATCAACGCCCGTTAAACTGCCCTGAATCTCAAGGTTGTCGATCATCCATCCCCAACCAGTGGCTGCACCGTCGGTAAACATTCGGAATCGGATCAAAATACTGTCGCCGCCGTTGAACTTCGTCAACATGTTCATCGTGTGCTTATGAACGAGAGACGGTGAGCCGGACGCAGAAGCGTTCCACGCACTCAGCCAGTCGGCAGAAAAGTTGCAGTCGTACCCGTCCTCGAATGGCGTCCAGGTAATTCCATCTTCGGAGCCCTCGACGATACAATAGTCCCAGAAGTTTGAGTCGCCGAATTTCGATCCGGGGTCGCCCGGCTCCACGATGGCGATTTCATCGAATCGCAGGAATGCATTCGACGGCGCGACGACGATCGGGACATTTAATGTGAGGAGGTATGTTGAATTATTCGAATACGGATGCGGCGTGTGGCAGGCCGCGTTCGGGAATCCGCCCGGCGTTGCTCGGGTGAAGCCGGACAGCGAGTAGTTTGAGTTCGCCGCATTCATATCGTCGACATATGAACCCTGTGGGGCTGCGAGGACTGACACGCCGGCCTTCCGGGTGGCGGATGAGTACGGCACTCCGTTCTTGTAACTGCGTACCATCACCGTGACTGTGTCCAACTTCGTGACCGGATACGCAATGATCGTGTCCCTGGGTGTGTCGTTTGGACCGATGGTAGGAAGGCGAAGCCCTGTTGCGTAAACAACCGTTGAATCGTAGGGCGATCGGAGGCTGATGGGAATCGTCAGACTTCCTGACGGTCCTTGTGCCATTTTTTTCAGCCGCGGGCTCAGGGTCACCGCCGGCGGCTGCCAGCTGGAGAGCCCGGCAACAACTGCGGACCAGACCCCGCGGCCGTGGGTGGCAACGACCACCTGATCGTCGACGACCCTCATTTGCCACACGGCCACAGCTGGAAGTCCGTTGTTTGCATATGCCCAGGACCCTCCGCCGTCCGTGGAGACGAACAATCCGATTTCCGTACCCGCCCAAATCTCGCTTGGATTATTCGGCATAACCAGCAGAGAATATGTGGCAACATCGGGGAATCCGTTGCTGCTTGCGGGATTGCTTCCGAAGCCGGAGATATCCGTCCACGTTGTGCCGAGGTTCGTGGTTCTCAGGATCTTCGGCGCGTGTACGACGGAGAACAGGGCAAAGGCGGTTGAATCCTGCGTTGGATGCGTCGCAAAACCGCTTACCATCCACGCCGCACCGGGATACAACGACGTCGGCGAGAAGGAAAGGCCGCCGTTCGTGGAAAGGTTCACGCGTCCGTTGGATGACATACGTGTACCAGCCCAAACGATTTGCGGATTTTTGATGGAAACAGAAACGATATTTCGCAGCGAAGAGAAGCCGAGGTTTGAGGCAGCGATCGGTGCAGGCGTCCAGTTTTCTCCAAAATCGTCGGAGCGCCATACGCCGGAAGATCCCACCACAAACACAAGGTCGGGATCGCTGTTCGTTTTTCCGATCGACGTAATGAATCCCCCTTTCCCGCTTCCCACGTCGAGCAGGTCTGTGATGGAGGCGTTAGCCGTTACACCGCCGTCGAGCGAACGGTACAGACTGTTGTAGTAAACCGAGCTGATCATCTTGCCGGGATCGTCATAATGCCAGGAGACATCGAATCCGTCTCCGCCAGAGAAGAGATTCCAGGGGGAGGAAGCCGACGGGTTTGCGCCGGAGAACCAAGTCCCGTTGTCCTGGAGTCCACCGAAGTACTTGTCGACGTTGTGCGCTTTGTCGGCGCCGTAGAACTGCGTGGTGACGTATCCGTTCAAGGTCTTTTGCCACGTGATCGCACTGTCGGATGAATACTCCACGCCGCCATCGTTGGCATTGAGAATTGAAAATGCCGGTGGCGTTCCTGGAATGATCGTGAGATTGTGGTGGTCGGCGTGGACAAACGGAACAGACAGCCCGGCCCGCCAATCCGTCAACTTTGTCTGAGTGCGGAACTGAGTTGTGATGTTTCCGAAATTGATGCGAAGGTAAGAGTTCGGGAAGGAGTTCGGATTCCATGTTCCGCCCGTCGGAAGAATGGGCCAGAAGGCGTAGATGTTCTTGTACGTGTGTCCGCCCGTGACCGCGATGTCGGGAGACGGTGTGGTGGGATTGTACGCGACGCCGTGAATAAAAACGTATTCCCGTTGAAGATACGTTCCGTCGTAGGGAATAAGGTCAAAAATGCCCGGAGTTCCCAGCACAACACCGGAAACAGCAGACGAGTCCCGGAATGACACCATGAGTTGGCGATTGTTTGTGATATCCCAGACCTGGAAGGGAACATCGACATAATTGCGGTATTGATAGCCGGAGACATTGACAAACCGGTGGGCTTTCTGGGTCAGCCCGGGTCCAAATCGCACCTCGACCGAGACAAAATCCAGCGTGTCGAAGGCCGTCTCACCAAGGAACTGTTTGCCCGTTCCAAGGCCACCTCCAAGAAAAGGACCTCCCCAGTTCACGAAATTCAGGAATGAAGACGTGTTGCTGAGGTCGACGCTTGAGATTCCGGTATTCAAGGTTGTCGCTGGATCAAGTTGAATCTTGTAGATATCCAGGCCCCCGACGAAGATGACGTCCCTGTTCCATGGATGGACCGCGATTGCGTTGTCATACCATCCTTGTCCGTTCAGCCAGTTTGGCGACGATCCTGAAGAGGAGAGAGTGGGCCTCCATGTGGTTCCGCCGTCGCGGGAGAGAAAAAGGTCCGACGTTGCTGAGTTTGTTTCGACGGACAAGTAGACGGTTGCTGTGTCGCTCGGAGCAACTGCCAGTTCGCCGCGGCCCGCCACTGAAACGCCTGAAAGTGACATCCATGTTGTGCCTGCATCGTATGATTTCAGTGGCGGAAATCCATTCCGGCTGGCATACTGGATGCGGTAATTCAGGGGGTTGGCGACGATATGCTGAACGCGCACCCCGGACCATCCGGTTGTCCACGAGGAGCCTGAATTGGTCGACCTGAAAATCCCGGTGTTTGTTGCAACAACGACAGTGTTTTCGTTGGTCGGGTCAACAAGCATACGGTTGACGAAGGAGAAATCGAAGTTCCCCGCCGTACTGGGAATTTGAGTCCAGGTAGTACCGCGGTCGGTTGATTTCCAGATTCCGTCTCCCCGGACTGCATCCACGTTGAAAAATCCTTCGCCCGTTCCCAGGTAGAGAATGTTATGGTTGGAAGGAGCCATGGCAAGAACGGTCGTTGCGAGGTTTGCAAGGCCGGGCGATTTGTTAATCCAGGATCCGCCTCCGTCCGTGGTCTTCCATACGCCGCCGCCAACCGAACCCGCAAACCAGGTCATTCTTGTGGCGTCGTCAGGATCGACGATGAGAGCGCGTGTCCTGCCGCCAACATTTCCGGGCCCACGGGAGGTCCATGTCACGGTTGACGCCTTTCCGGACTTTCGAAAGCTGGTTCCCGGCTGCTTCAACGCCTTTTCCAATTCAGCCACCCTGTAATTTGCCGGGTACTGGGGACTGTTCTCGCCTTCCGCAGTGCGGATGAGGTTGTAATAACGGACGAATTCGTCGGGCTGGTCGGATTTCGGCTCAGATTCTTCACTCCCGGGAAGGTGTTTTCCCAGAAGAGGGACGTGGGAGATTTTCTGGCGTGGTTGGGGTTGTGGGCGATCGATGAGCAGGATCAGGAGTGCGGACGTTCCAAGCCAGATGATGAGCTGAACTGAATATTTTTTCACGAATCCTCCTTCCGGAATGATGCAATGCGAGATCTATGCCTATTCATTTGCATGCCGTTCCGTTGTTCCGACCGGAATGGTCCGGCGGCGAACAATGTCGTATCGATAGGACGTGAGGCTGCGGTTGAGGGAATCGTCTGCGGTCACCGCGCCGGGAATTCGCAGCACTTCGACCTGGGTGTCACTGACCCATGCCACCGAACCGTTCTCGATCGAACTCTCGTACACAACAGAGTCGGCAGCCGTGTCGTAGATAAAGAATGCGACCAGCTGCTGCGGGGTTTCACGGGAAGGCTTAGCCTGTTTAAGGCAGAGGACAAACGTCCTGGAAGCGTTGAATGAATACCGGATTCCCTCCCGGAACTTCTCGACTGCTTTGACCCGATACAGTTCGGAGGGTGACGTGTTGGCCTGGGTTACTTCATTCGATGATGTGCAGGATAGCAGCGCGAGAAGAATCAAGGAAAGGAACGAAACTCGCATGATGAGTCTCCCCTCAGTAGCAGGAATGATGAACAAATGTTTTCCCGTCTGATACTAAGGCCTCGTTTGGTGAAAGTCAAGGAGAGGACTCTGTTCGGGACTCCAGGAATCTCTCCCGGTGCTAGTCGGCGAGATTCCGGGAGTCTTTCTCAGTTTGAGGCCGCCCGCAGTGAAAACCGCGGTATCGCTACAGTAAACGTCGTTCCGTTCTTCCGCTGCATCAGGTAGGACCCCTCCATGAAACCTTCCATCGTCTCGAGGATGCAGAAGCTGTTGTACTCGTGAAATTCGCCCGACTTGATTACTGGTTGTTTGCCAATCACCCCTTCTCCGTCAACCTCCTCGGTTTTGCCGCTTGAATGCTCGATGTGCCAGCGCCGCCGGAGAAGCTGGACCTGTTCACCGGAATTGTTTTCAATCCTGATGAAGTAGGCGAAGACGAATTTTCGTGAGAGCACCTCGGATTGCGTGTCCAGATAGACGGGCCTCACGACGATCTTTATTCCTTCGGTGATGGCGGTGTAGACGTTCATACATGTAGTTTCGAGTTACTGGTTTCGGGTTTATAGTTCAAGGTTCAGAGTTCAAAGTTTCAGGCTTTTCTAATAAGAAACTCCAAACTCGAAACCAGAAACTACAAAAATTTCTTGAGTAACTGAATCTGTCCCGCATGATACACGTCGTGCGAGGCGATGCCGGTTATAATAGCCCGGTTGCTGACCTTGCTTCCCGTTGGAATGTTTCTCAGGTCGGCATCGGAAAGATCTGCGATTGCTTCCCGCATGGCACGATGCTCGTTTTCCAGCAGGAACACATCGTTGCCCCACTCTTCCTCATCCGGCTCCTCCGGGCGCATGAACCAGTTGTTGCCTTTCAGTGCAAACGACCCTCTCTTTTCTCCCAGGATCCTCCGCCGGACGATGTACTTCCAGTAGGCACAATGTACAACAATCTCCCAGATATTATGGCGCTTCCCGGACGGGCGGTATGCGGCTTCTTTGGCCGTGAGTCCGCGAATCGATCCCCGAAGGTTGGGTCCGTGCCAGGCCTTCTTCTCAAACGACTCGTCGATGATGTCGAGAAGAAGTGTGATGCTGGAGGATGATCTCGATTTCATACGACTTCCTTTCGGTAGGCGATAGCTATTCCTTGATCCCGAAGAACTCCCTGCACTCCTTTTCAAAGACTTCCCGCCATTAAGATTGGCGGGCGGGCGCTCAGGATGGCGGCTGTTTTCTTGGATCTTTGCACCCGTCGCTCCATTTCCCCACACTCTTCCATCTTATGCACCCACGATTCAAATCGTGGGCTTCGGGCCTCATTCTGTCGTCTGGATTCGGATTCCTGAAAAAATCCTTCGACCAAGGTCGAGAGGCTGATGGTTGTGTCTGCCATCTGTCATCTGCCTTCTGCCGTCTGCTCTTTTCCATCTTCCATCACCCATCTCCTCTCCCCCGCAGCTCTACTCCTCCCACCAAAACTTCCCCCGCTTCTTCGGATGATTCCCACTCTCATCCATCGTGTCCCCGTCGTAGAGCCGGCCGTTTTTCATGACGTAGCGAATGGACTCGGAATTGCGGATGTTTTCCAATGGATTTTTCTCCATGACGATCAGGTCGGCAAGCTTTCCCGGCTCAAGCGATCCGAGGTCGTGATCGAGTCCAAGGTATTGCGCGCCGTAAAGCGTCGCGCATCGTAACGCTTCAAGAGGCGTTGCGCCTCCTTGTGCGATCATCCATAACTCCCAATGCGCGCCGAGACCCTGGAGCTGCCCATGAGCGCCCAACTGAACCTTTCCTCCCAGATCCAAGACTTTCTTTGCGGTCCGCGAGTGTTCCATGAAAAAGAAATCGTCTTCTGGGGCCATGAGACGCCGGCGTGAACGGGAATCGATGATCTCACGCGGAGTAAACCGCAGCAGCCGTTCGTTCTCCCAAACATTCGTTTTCATGTACCAATAGTTCTCGCCGAATAACCCTCCGTACGTGACGATCAGAGTCGGGGTATAGCCGGTTTTGGAATTGGTGAGAAGCTGCAGACAGTCTTTGTACAGAGGAGAGACCGGGATCGAATGCTCGATGCCCGTGTGTCCATCCAGGATCATGTTCATGTTCCAGAAAAACGTGGACCCGCCCTCGGGCACGACCATCATTTCCAGCGCCCGTGCCGCTTCGATGATCTGCTGGCGTGAATCGCGTCTGGGCTGGTTGTAGCTTTTCACAGAGAACGCGCCAACGGCCTTGAGTCTGCGCAGGTGAGACATGGCGTCGTCGAGACTGTTGACGATCGCTTTGTACGATCCTTCGGCGCCGTAGAGAATCGTCCCCGTTGAATACAGCCGCGGTCCGACCATGATGCCGGCTTTGATCATCTCGGAGTTTGAGAACACCATTTCCGTGTTCGATGAAGGATCGTGTGACGTTGTCACGCCGAAGGCAAGGTTGGTGTAATACGCCCAATGGGACATCGGAGTGATCCCGCTGCTGCCCGTGCCGATGTGTGCGTGCACGTCAATCATTCCCGGCGTGATGAATTTTCCCGTTACATCGATGCGCTTGACTCCGGCGGGTATTGAAATCTCCGCGGAAGGACCGACCGCTTTGATCCGGTTCCGGTCGACGAGGATTGTGGCGTTCGGGATGACGTTGTCGCCGTTCATCGTAATGACTGTTGCGCCGACGAGAGCGATCGAGCCGGTCGGGTTATCCGTCTCGGCCTGGAATCCGATGAACATGCCGACGGTGTCCGGCTTCTCCTGCACGCTGTCCTTTGCACCGTTGACGAACTTGAACGTGTTGGTCAAGTCGCGGGAGAACAACTCGGGGCCGAGCGACCAAAAGAGCGTCTTGCTGTCGCGGGACCAGTTCAGATACGTTCCGGCGTCGCGCGTCACTTTCTTCATCGGATAGTCCGACGTACCGGGGCCGATGTTGACTGCCTGTCCAGTTTTCGGGAACACGGCGATGTAGGCATTATAGCGTTCGACGAGCGCAACCCAGTCCTCGTCGGGGGATGGGACGATCTGTTGGGCGTTGTCGGAGAGTAAATGCACACGGCGTTGTTCTCCGCTCAAGCCGACACTGATCAGCGCATCCTTTTCGCCTTCGCGCGAAAAGAGGAAAACTCTGTCCCCGGCTTTGTTGAACATTGGCCGGGAACCCTCCTCAGTGATGAGCGAAGGCTTGCCGCCCTCGGAGGAAACCCAGTAGATTCCCTGGTTCTTGCTGTAGAAGTCGCCGCGCAGTTCATCCCCGCCGGTTCTTCGGAACATGATTTTCCTTCCATCCGCTGAGAAGCAAGGTTCGACGTAATGACCCTTCATTGTGATCAGCTTGGTTCTGTTTCTTCCGTCCGGCTGAACTTTCCAGACGGCTCCTCCGTCTTCGTCATTCCAGGTGGTGTAGACAATCCACCGACCGTCCGGTGAGAACGAAGGGTGAACCTCGAAGGCGTCGCCGTCTGCGGTCAGGCGTTTTGGCATGCCGTCCGGGAGTTGCTTGATCCAGAGCTTGCCGAGTGCGGTGTAGATGACGGACTTTTCATTCGGGGAGACTGTTACCCAGCGGAGCATCTTGACGTCGAATTTCTCCGGGGCCACGTTCTGGGGAAACCGGACTGCGTCGGTGATGGATTGTTTTACATTCGCTTTGAACGGAATAAGCGTTTCTTTTTTGGATTGAACATCCACCTTCCAGATCTTCCCCTTTGCCCAGATCACGATGGTTTTGCCGTCGGGAGTCCATGAGAATCCGGGATATACGCCGAAAATGGCCCACGCCTCCTGCTCGTCGCGGTTGAGCCCGTCGAAGATCGGAGTTTCTTTGCCGCTCTCCACGTCGTAGAGAAACAGGACGGTATTCAGCCGGACTCGTCTGACAAATGCGATGGTTTTGCCGTCGGGAGAAACCTGGGGTCGGGCCGATCCGCCTTCGCCGCGGATGTATTGTTCGGTCTTACCTGTTACCCGGTCGAGGCGTTGGATTACATAGATGACGCCGTTCGGGTCCTTGTTGTATTCGAAGCCGCGGCTGGGTGTGACGTCTTCGCTATAGTAGAGGTATCGGCCGTCGGGGGAGAGGTCCGGCTCGCCGGCATCCTGCTCCCAGTTCCGGCGTTTGGTCATTTGCAGGCCGCCTCCGCCGCTGATATGATACAGCCACATTTCGCCGGCGCCGAGGGAGCGGGTGTTGCGATAGTGTTTTCGGCCGACGAGGTATTGGCCGTCGGGAGTCCAGACCGCGTTATTGACCTGGCGTTCATTTTCCTTTGTGACCTGAACGAGGTTGGAGCCGTCGGCATTCATGATCCAGAGGTTGTCGATCCCGTCGCGGTCGCTTGTGAATGAGATTTTCTTGCCGTCCGGGCTAAACCGCGGCTGCACGTCGTATGCCGATCCATGCGTCAGCGACGTTGCTTCGCCTCCCGTGATCGGCAGACTATAGATGTCGCCGAGAAGGTCAAAAACGATCTGTTTACCGTCGGGACTGACGTCGACGGCCATCCATGTGCCTTCGTCGGTGTCGAACGCGATGTCTTTTGACGGACCGTGCCTGGCGGCGACATCCCACGTCGGCGTGGATTTTTTCGTGGTGTCTTTGTTCGCCTGAGCGAGCATGGAATAGACGGAACATGAAATTGCGAGGATGAGCACCGCAACGCGGGCAAGGGTTCGCATGGGAAAACGCTCCTACAATGAGGGCAAGATTGAGGATTGATGCAGCGCGAGTCGGCAGCTAATTGCCGACTAACTTAAGCAGAGGAAAAGAGGGAAGCAAGCGGTTACGCTCGTTACGGACAGATCTCAAAACCATGTCTATGAAGGGCGCAAGGCCATCGTGCTGTTGCCTGTTATGCGCAGCGGCAGTTGGTCGTGTCTCAGTTTGGTTATAGGTTCTTAGCGCAGAGGTCGCAGAGCGAACGCAGAGTTTTATCGAGGAGTCCTCTGCGGCTCTGCGTTATGGGATATTCATGAAGTGAGACATTACCGGGCAGTTGACTGTAGGTAATACATTTGTTATAATATCGTATTCAAGGAGAACCACCATGCTCAAGACAGCCGTCAGACGAGTGGGCAACAGTCTCGGTATTACGCTGCCCAAGACGATTGTGGACAATTACCATCTCAGTGAAGGGGATGAACTCCATCTCGTTGAGACTGACGAAGGCGTCGTCCTTACACCGTTCAACCCGAAATTTGCTGCATGGGCCCGGGCGTACGAGAGAACGAACAAGAGATTTCGCAATGCACTGAAGGCTCTCGCCAGGTAATGTCTTTCCAGTTCATTCCAGAAGAACTTGTCCTGACGATTCATACCGATTTGCTCCAGCGATACGGTGGCGCCCCCGGGCTTCGGGATCGCAGTCTTCTTGAATCTGCGCTTGCTCAACCGAAAAGCACCGTCGTCGGAAGGTATACGCACAGGACTCTTTTTGACAAAGCTGCCGCCTATGGGTTCCATGTCTGCAAGAACCATCCGTTCGTCGATGGGAATAAACGAGTTGCCTTCGTTCTGATGGACGTTGTTCTCCAGATGAACGGATGGGATATCGTGGCCCTCGAAGAAGAGGCATTTTCAACAATGATGGCTCTTGCCTCCGGAACGCTCACCAAGGCTCAACTCGCCTCCTGGCTTCGAGAACATTCCCACAAACGTCCTCATCGCTAACAGCCTGCCTGCGTTCCGACAAACAACGTCGGAACTTCCGCCTTCGTTACGCTCCTGCGGACACGTCGGCGCCTGCCTGCCAAAACGCAGTGCAGGCAGGGGTAAGCTAACCGCTCAGTTATAGGCTCAGGTAGTACAACAGAATCCCGATCGGGCCGTAGATCACGTAGTCGCGAGGCATAATCCACCACCAGGAATGTGCATGCCACCAAATGAACTGAGGTTTGAACTTGCGGAGGCCGTAATGAGGGTTGAGCACGAACCAGAGGAAGTCCTCAATCACCCAGAAGAATATCATGAAACTGAGTATTCTGAGCTCAGATTTCCAGGTTAACGGTGCCAAATCAAGAGCGTACGGAAAATGGAGAAACACGAATACGAACGTGAACATGTAGAGGTGATATCCGGTCAGCGGCTTGTGGCCCAACAACATCTTCGTCCATTTACTCTCCTTCCTCCAGGTCGGAAGCTTAGCGGCCCAGCCGTCCGGTCCTTCGATGTGGATTTCCACCATTGCAAACAGAAATGCAGTAACCAGCACTTCACCGACAAACAGCGCGATCATGATATTTTAATGCCCTCCAAAGATTCCAGAAAGGATTTTCAGGACATTGTCGGGCAAGAATCGCGAGGCCAACGGCAACATAGGACCTGCTGCCGCTACGAGGAGTTGAAGCACTGATTTCAGATCAAACGGAACGATCTTCATGGAATGTGCATTTTCGAACGTAATGGTAAATGCGGCGAGAGACTGGACGTCCGGGTTTCCCATAAACGAACTCTGGTCCGGTGCTTTTGTTGACATCCACTTCTTGTCAAATGCACGGATGTACATGCTCGCCAGGGTTCCGATTCTGTAAACCCCACGCTCCTTTGTAGAGAAGAGACTTTTCGTAAAAAAAATCAGAGGAAGAAGAAATAGAAGAGGAGCCAACACAACAAAACCAACGATAGGTCCCCAGACACCAATTGCTGCTGCGGGGTTTTCCGATATCATGAGCTTATACCCGATGGTAGCTGCGATTACAGAGCCTTCGGCAAATACCAGAATTCCAAATGCTCCCTGGACTGTACCCAGAAAACCGAGCCCGCCGGCCTTGTCCGGGTGCAATACGTTCAGCTGCAGGTCCATCTTTGACATGCGCCAGAGAAATCTCACCCAAAGGTAGATCTTCCAAACCCATCTCAAGAGGAAGAATTGATACACGGGCACAGCGATAAATCCGACCCAGATTCCGGCAAGGGTGACGCGTTCAATGCCGTCGGCCCCGATGAGAGCGTGCCACGTTGAGATACCGTCGGAGGTCTCCTGACTGATCCAGAGGCCAGTGATACCCAGCGAGAGGGCGACAATCGACAGTTCCGGGAGGGCCGAAGTTCGTAGTCGTTTTATGGTTGCCGCCGCTTCTTTAAATCTTTTTGAATCGTGTTCTGCAACGAGTCCCGACTGTACAAAGTATCCGCCGGCCTCATCCAGCATCCGCCCGAGGTAGGATTCCGCAAAAATAAACAACGGAATTCCGATCCAGAACTGACCATACGCCGCAAAATCGTAGAGGAAATCTTCCTTGGGTACTCTTCCGACGGCTACTCCCTGGACCAGGGAGAGAAGGAACAAGGGTATCCAGGTTATCGAAAATACGAGCAGGATTCTCAGGATTGTGGCATAGTTGCGCTCCGATCCAAGCCGAAAGTAACTGAAGACTCTGTTCGTGACATCGTGGTCAAAGAATGAAATTTCTGACATGAGTATTCTAAAAGGTCGAGGCATCGATGAATAGGTGTTGGATGGTTATGGAAGTTCGGCTCCCGACTGAAACGATGCTCTAACGTTGGCCGATTTCTCAGCACCGCCATTGGTCATTTGTCCTGTTACTTTGGGCTCAGTTGTACTTCCTTCTTGCAATTCGGACATTCATAGAGCGCTCCCCAAAGTCCGAAATCCTTCAACCAGCGGGAATTCCACGTCTTGCCATCAGCTTCAAATCCGCAGTTTCTGCATTCCCATCGAGAGTGATCTGCGAGGTGTTTCATACGTGCTCCTATTCAGGTAGGCTAGAGAAAAGGGATTCATTGGAATCGTAGGGAAAGACTCGATATTCGGAGGGTGCTCAAGGACACGAAAGTCTACCGATAAAATTGTGCCAAGTCAAGCTC
>JBARRO010000078.1:0-22497 GCA_049644265.1 Bacteroidota bacterium | reverse complement strand
ACGAAACGGTCCAGGAGTACAATATTCTCATCCGGAAATTCCCCGGTTCGATGGTGGCAGGGTTTGGCGGATTCAAGGAGCTCCAGTATTTCAAGTCGGCCGAGGGAGCAGAAAAAGTGCCTCAGGTTAAATTCTGAAATGCACATGAACTTGCGTCATGTTGGGCTCCTCCTGACGTTTCTGGTCTGGACGGTTATTCCGTTGGGGGCACAGCCGGATATTCCGAAACTGGACCAACGGGTATCGGATTTCACGAACACGCTGAGCTATGCCGAATGGGATGCACTGGGGAAGGAAATCAAGAAGTTTGAGGACTCGACTTCCACGCAGATCGTTGTTCTGGTGGTGAGTTCACTCAAAGGGGCCAGCATGGAGGAGTACGCCAATAAGGTGTTCGAGGTGAACAAGATTGGCCGGGAGAAAAAGGACAACGGCGTTCTCCTCGTCGTGGCGATGGAAGACCGTACGGTACGCATCGAAGTCGGCTATGGGCTGGAAGGAGTCCTGCCGGATGCCCTCTGCTCGCAGATCATTGAGCGGGAGATGAAGCCCCAGTTCCGGGAAGGAAATTACTTCGCGGGCCTCATCGGCGGCGTCAATGCGATCATGTTGGCAACGGCGGGCGAGTATTCCATCCATCCCGGTGATCGTACTGCTCCAGCAGTCGCTGTCGTTGTTCTCATCGTGTTCGGCCTTGCGCTCTTCCTGTTCTTTCTTCCCCTGGTGTCTTCGAGGCGGCGATTTGTCATCGGCTCGCGTGGACACGTCTACAGCTCCGGCTGGGGATATGGAGGATGGTCGGGTGGTTCTTCGGGGGGAGGGTCATCATTTGGTGGCGGGGGATGGAGTGGAGGTGGAGGGATGTCGGGCGGAGGGGGAGCATCGGGAAGTTGGTAGTGTGACTGGAGCAGAGGATGAAGTCTCAGGGGCCACCATGCTTCAGGTTTGCGATTCATTGAATGAATATTTTTCACTGACTGTTGAAAGCTGATCGCTGACATGTTGATTCTCATGAAACAGGAGGCGTCGAAGGGGGACATAGAAAAAGTCAAGGAGAAGGTACGGGCAATCGGGTATTTCCCTCACGAGATTCCCGGCGCGCAAAGAATTGCGATTGGGATTACAGGAAACCAGGGAAGGATCAACCCCGACGTATTCATGAGCATGGCTGGTGTTCAGGATGCGATTCCTGTTTCGAAGCCCTACAAACTCGTGAGCAGAGAAGTAAAATCAGAAAATACTGTTATTCAGGTGGGCGATCAGGAGATCGGCGGGACCGAGCTGACGCTCATTGCAGGTCCCTGCTCCGTTGAAAGCAGATCACAGATTCTTGAAACGGCGCACATGCTCAGTGAACTGGGGGTCAAATTCCTTCGTGGAGGTGCGTTCAAACCGAGGACGTCTCCGTATGCGTTTCAGGGATTGAAGCTGGAAGGTCTCGAGTACCTGCGTGAAGCCGCAGACAAGACGGGGATGCACGTTGTGACGGAAGTAAAAGACACAGAGACGCTCCCGAATGTGGTGGAATGCTCGGACATCCTGCAGGTTGGTGCCCGCAACATGTACAATTTTTCGCTTCTCGAGAAGATCGGTGAAACCCGCCGGCCCGTTTTGTTGAAACGATCCTTTTCCGCGACCGTGGAAGAGCTCTTCATGGCTGCGGAGTATATCGCCTCGAAAGGAAATTATCAGATTATCCTTTGTGAGCGTGGCATCAGGACGTTTGAAACCTCAACACGGAATACGCTGGATCTGAACGCAGTCCCCGTGATCAAAAAGCTCTCCCATCTCCCCGTCCTTGTCGACCCAAGCCATGGGACAGGGGCATGGGATCTGGTCCTCCCGATGTCCCAGGCAGCCATTGTGGCCGGCGCGGATGGGCTGATTATAGAAGTGCATCCCGATCCGGGCGCAGCTCTTTCGGATGGATTTCAGTCTCTGCGTCCCGACAAATTCAAATTGCTGCTCGACCGGATCAAGACCCTTGCGCCATTTATGGGACGGACCTGGCGCAATGAAAAAAGCTTCCCGGCCGCCGCGCGGAACTAGCCATGGATTCCCCCCGCATTACGGTTCTCCACATCGAAGACAACGTCGACAACGCGCGTCTCGCGAAAGCATTCCTCGATCGGTTCGAAGGCGCAACGTTCGACATCATTTGCAGGGAAGATGGGGTCTCGGGACTCGAGGAGGCAACACAAAACCCCAATATCGATATTATCCTCATGGACTACTTCTTGCCGGGTATGAACGGCCTCGAGGTAACGCGGGCGCTCAAAGAGAAGAAAGTAGAAACTCCCGTTGTTTTCCTTACCGTGAATAAGGAAACAAGCATCGCGGTTGAGGTGATGAAACTTGGCGTGGCAGACTATCTCTTGAAAGAGGATATCACGAGCCATTATTTTCCGCAAACCCTTATGGGGGTCGTGGAGAAACGTCGACTGCGTCGCGAGGTTTCCGAGCTCGACGTCAAGAAGCGGCGGCTCGAAGCGATGCAGGAATTGGTGATCGGGATCTCGAAGGAAATTACTGACCCGCTCGGGACGATGAAGAGTCTGGTCGAACAGCTCATCAAGGAGAGCGGGCCGGAGAAAGCAATCAAATACCTTACGCTGATGAAGGAGAACATTGACCGGCTTGAAGTAAAGATGGAGAAGCTGAAGAACCTTAAAGAGGACAAGACCGTCCAATACATCAAAGACATCAAAATGATCGATATTTCCTGACCGTTCCCCGCATGTTTCGAAACCAACTCAAAACAATACTCTCGAACAAGGATCTCAAGGACATCGGCGATGCGGTGACAGGTGCCGAGCAGAATACTTCGGGTGAAATCCGGGTCGCCATTCGTCAACGCCGCGGATTCAACGAACGGAAGACCCCGCTGGAGGTGATCGCGCAACGGGAATTCCATCAGCTGGGAATGACCAGAACGGAAGGTCGGACGGGGGTGCTGATTTTCCTGATTCTTGAAGATCGCAAGTTTCGTATTGTTGCTGACCAGGGCATCCATGCAAAAGTGGGAGAGGCGGCCTGGCAAAAGGTGGCCAATGAAATATCTTCACATTTTTCGGACAAGAAGTTCAAGGAAGGTATTCTCCATGGCGTCAGTGAAGTAGGGAAAATGCTGGCGACGCATTTTCCGCCGTCGGGGAACAACAAGAACGAACTTTCTAATGATGTTTGGGTTCGATAGCCCATGAAAATCACGGCAGCCATAGCCCAGGTTGACAGTCGCGTCGGCGATCTGAAGCACAACATTGAACACCATGTCGAGTTCATCGACAGGGCACGTCGCAAAGGGGCGGACCTCGTGATGTTCCCGGAACTGAGTCTCACGGGCTATTCGCTGAAGGACCTGGCGTGGGAACTCAGCGTTGATCCGAAGACTGAACCACTCTTTAAGCCGCTGAGGGAACGGAGCAAGAAAATTTCAATCGCCGCCGGATTCGTGGAGAGCGGGGCGAATCATGGGATCTACAACAGCGCCGTGTTTTTCGAAGACGGCGAGGTGAAGCATATTCACCGGAAGACGTACCTTCCAAGCTACGGGATGTTCGAGGAAGGACGCTACTTTAGCGCGGGTAAGGCAATTCGCGCATTCACCTCGAGGCTTGGCAGGATCGGAATGCTCGTCTGCGAGGATGCCTGGCATGTATCAGTACCGTATCTCCTTGCGCTGGATGGGGCGGAGGCCCTGCTTTGCCTCACTGCGAGTCCTACAAGAGTTGCAGGAGAGAATCCGAAGATCGGTGTCGAAGTCGTCAACCAGGAGCATCATCGAACGTACGCACGGCTGCTGAACACGTACTTCCTTTTTGGCAACCGTGTTGGATTTGAAGACGGCGTGAGCTTTTGGGGAGGGTCTGCCATCGTTTCTCCCGGGGGAGCGATGATCGCTCAGGCGAAGCTGAACAAGGAAGATCTCATTTTCGGGCAAGTTGATTCGCTCGAGGTTGAGCGTGCACGCAGGTTTTCACGGCATTTTCTCGATGAGCGGCCCGAGTTAGTGATACGCACGTTGCGAAGACTTCTGAATACCGATCAATCTGCCTGATCCCATCCTTCCGTACTTCCCGTTGTCCGTTGAAACTCCTCCCTTTTCTTTGTAACTTATGACTTTAAATAGTTAACGTTCCCAGAGAACAGCCTTACCATCTTCCCTTTACTCATATGGATCTCATACAACCCACCGTCTACCAAGAACCAGCCCCCATCCTGGACAAAGAAGATCCTTTTGAGTCAATGATGCGAAGGTTTGACATCGCGGCTCAGTTGTTGAAACTCGAGCCGGGTGTCTATGAATACCTGAAAACCCCTGTCAAACAGGTGGTGATTTCGATCCCCATCGCCATGGATAACGGGGATATCAAGGTCTTTGAAGGTTATCGCGTAATCCATAATGACATTCTGGGACCATCGAAAGGCGGAATTCGATACAGCCCTGATGTAACGCTCGATGAAGTAAAGGCTCTTGCGGCATGGATGACGTGGAAGTGCGCGGTGATGAGTATTCCATTTGGTGGCGCGAAGGGAGCGGTGCGCTGTGACCCTTCCAAATTGAGTCAGCTTATTATTGAGAAGATCACACGGCGCTACACGGCAAACCTTCTTGATGTTCTCGGACCTGATAAAGATGTCCCCGCCCCCGATATGAACACGAACGAACAAACGATGGCGTGGATTATGGATACCTACAGCATGCATATGCGAAGGACTGAGCCGGCTGTGGTAACGGGGAAACCTCTGCTTCTTGGTGGATCTCTCGGAAGAAGAGAAGCGACTGGGCGCGGCTGCATGATTGTTACGCTGGCCGCCATGGAAAAAATCGGAATGAAACCACAGCAGACCACCGTGGTGGTTCAGGGGTTCGGCAATGTGGGTTCGATCACGGCCGAATTGCTAGCTGAACAGGGTTGCACGGTTGTGGGGATTGGCGATATCGTGGCCTCTTATTATAATAAGAAGGGCATTGACATCAAGAAGGCGATCGAGTGGGTGAGGAAGAAGGGATCGCTCTCGGGGTTTACTGGTGGTGATAAGGTTTCACATGAGCACCTCCTCGAGATGGAGTGCGATGTTCTTGTCCCTGCTGCAAAAGAGAATCAGATTACTCATAAGAACGCTGCGAAAATCAAGGCGAAAATTATCTGTGAAGGGGCTAACGGTCCTACGACCGCAAAAGCGGATCCGATTCTTCAGGAAAAGGGTATTCTGGTTATCCCCGATATCCTGGCAAATGCGGGGGGAGTGACGGTGTCCTACTTCGAGTGGGTGCAGGATAGGATCGGGTATTTCTGGTCACTTGAACGTGTTAACAAAAGGCTTGAGAAAATGATGAAACAGGCTTTTCAGGCCGTCTATGATTCGGCAGAACAGTACAAACAGACGCTGCGAATTGGCGCGTATGTACTAGCGATTGACAAGGTTGCGAGAACCCTCAAGATTCGTGGGATCTACGGATAACGGCGTGCACAATCATCTGGTCCTTCGTCTCGGAGTGGCGGTTATCGTTGCGGGCGTTACTTGGTTCAGCTCTCTTCGGGCGCAGGATACGAAACCGGCGTTGACGGTCTTCAGGAGCATGGCGCAGAACATCGCGGACGAAGTGTCGGGAAATCTTGCAGTTGAAAGATCCAAACGCATATCGCTCGTTGTCGAATCTGCGCGATTGCGGATCGTGCTGGAAAACGCCTTCCTGGAAGCCCTGCGTAAGAACGGTTACCGGGCTGGCATTCATGATCCATCCGCGGACGCGTCGCTCAAGGTCTTGTCGCTTGAGGAAACCATGCGATATGATGAGCGCGGCTACGGAACGCTCGAGCGCACGATCAGCTTGACTCTGGAAATACGAATTGACAGCGGGGAGGAATCACGGATGCTCGGAAATCCGGCACGTCAGGTGAAAGACACGGTGGACGAAAGGGAAGAACTGCCCGCCGGCGAGGAGAGCCGCGATGACGGTTGGGAATCCGTAGCCGGACCGCTGGTCGTAATCGGCGCAGCGATTGTTCTGGTGTATTTGTTCTTTACGGTGCGGAGCTGATGAAGGGTCGGCATTGCTTCGGCGTCGTAGCGAGTCTGTTGTATGCCAGTGTTCTGTGTTCGCAGCCTTCCGATTCACTCCGACATTGCACGCTGATGGCATTCGGAGACATTAACCTCGGCAGGTCGGTCGGACAATGGCTGTTGAATGGAGAGCTGGAGTACCCCTTCGGGAAAATGGGGCCGCTGCTACGGAGTGCGGACATCGTCTTTGCCAACCTGGAGAGTCCTTTGAGCGACCAGAGAGGCGAAACGGAAAGCCCTTCATCGAACGTGGTCTTTTGTGGTCCGCCCGTCGCCGCGTCCGTTCTTCACAAAGGCGGCGTCTCGGTCGTTTCGACCGCGAACAATCACGCGTTTGACTACGGATTGAAGGGACTCAACGAGACGATTCGGTTCCTGCGAAATGAACAGATTGCATTTGCCGGAACCTCGGAGGAAAAAACAGATTCCATGTTTGCGCCGGCGATTGTCGAGCGCAACGGCATTCGGGTTGGGTTCCTCGGCTACACCCAACTTGTGAATATTCAGGGCGAGTGGGCCGGACATATTTCCTTGTATGACGGAGAGCGGGCTGAGAGGGAGGTTCGGTCTCTCAAGGAGAAGGCAGATTTCGTTGTCGCCAGTTTTCACGGCGGAACCGAATACGCGGATTCGCCGGATGAACAGAGCGTTCTCCAGATGCGCGCCCTGGTGGACGCAGGCGCGGATGTCGTCCTGGGTCATCATCCGCATGTTCCGCAGGGGATAGAGCTCTACAAAGATAAACTGATTGTGCATTCTCTCGGAAATTTTGTGTTCTACCAGCCGCAGTTCAGCTGGACCGGGAAATCGTACGGGCTGGAACTGTTTCTCAAGAAAGATGGGTCTGGCACAACGATTTCGTCGATGCGCCTGATTCCGTTTCGGCCGAGCTTACAGCCCTCACAGAATCTGGGCGAGCGTGAAAGAACTGACCTCCTTGTCCGGGTGAAAAAGTTGTCGTCAGGGTCAATCCAGTTTCATGGTGTTTCCATTGAAGTCCAACATCCTCCACGAATGACTCGAGAATAATTTGAAGCCACGATTTGTTCCACTTCTCCTTGCGTTTGTTCTCCTTGCGGGCTGCAGTACTGAAGAGGCGGTTCAGCAATTCACCGCAGAGGAGCGTTTCGCCCTCGGCATGGCAAAGTTCAGGGAGGAGGAATACCTGGAAGCCATCGAAGATTTCAAAGTGGTCACTCTCCAGTTTCAAGGGAGCAAAGTTGCGGACGACGCGCAGTACTACATGGCAGAATGCCGTTTCCAGCGTGAAGAATACGTGCTTGCCTCATACGAGTACGACGTGCTCATCAGGACCATGCCCACGAGTGAGTACATTTCCCGCGCCAGGTACCGAAAGGCCTTGTGTTACTACGACCTCTCGCCGAACTCGTATCTCGACCAGGATTATTCAAAGAAGGCGATCGACGAATTCCAATCATTCCTTGAATACCATCCGACAGATTCCCTGGCGTCACAAGCCGAAGCCCATATCACGGAGTTGAACACGAAGCTGGCGAAAAAAGATTACGACAACGGCGTCACGTATATGAAGATGGATTACTACCGGGCCGCGGCGTACTATTTCGACCTGGTCATTGAGAAATACCATGACACACCATATGCAGAACCGGCGCACCTGAAGAAGGCGGAAGCTCTGTTCCAACGCAAGAAGTACCGGGATGCAAACCAGGAGCTCGACCGGTTTTTCACGCGCTATCCTGAAAGCACCTTGAAATCGGACGCGGAAAAATTGCGCTCGGACGTCCAGGATCGACTGCTGCACCCGGAGCCGCCCAAGCCTCCGAGTAGCATTCCGCAGGGAGCCCGAGCGGCACAGGAACCAAAAAGTTGAGACAGGTCCCATGAAGCACAAAACCGTGAAGGCTTCGCAGGTGGAAATGACCGAAATGGTCCTTCCGAACGACACCAACCGCCTCGGAAATCTGCTCGGCGGGCGTTTGATGCAGTGGATCGACATCGCCGGCGCCATTGCCGCTTCCCGACACACGAATCGTATCTGCGTTACCGCGGCGGTCGACGAACTGGATTTTCTCTACCCGATCAATGAGGGAGAGGTCGTAATCCTCAGAGCCTCCGTGAACCGGGCGTTCCACACGTCGCTTGAAGTCGGCGTGCGGGTGACAAAAGAAGATCTCCTCACGGGGGAGCAACGACAAACAAACTCCGCCTACCTGACCTTTGTCGCATTGGATGAAAGAGGAACGCCGGTCGCGACTCCGCCGATCAGGCCGGTCACGCAGGAAGAAAAGCGTCGCTACCGCGATGCAGCCCGGCGTCGGCAGTCGCGTTTGCAGCATAGCAAACGAACTTAAACTCGGCAATCACACTGGGGTCGCACAAGAATTCCGTGTCTCCTTTATCGTCTCCGCTGTATCGCCTTTCACGACTGCTTTCTTCCACCGCCGTTGTTGTTTGGATGGCCATTCAGACCTGCTCGTCACAAACTCAGCAGACCGCGTTCGGAGAAATCAGGACATTCCGTATCCCCGCAAAATTTGAGCAAGCGCTGCTGGTCCCGGGCTCTGACAGGATGATCGTCGCATGGGCTCCCCATCACGGCGAACTGTTGCTCGTCCGTTGCGACTCGACAGTCTCTTCCATGGCGTTTGAGATCAAACGCACTCCGGGAGTCGTCGACGATGTCTTGTCAGGGGATTTCAACGGTGACGGCAAGCCCGATATCCTGCTTGTGGACAGGGATCAAAAGCTGGTCATGACGATCACGGACCTTTCCCCGGATAGCCTGCGGCCCTTCTCCACCACACGATTGCCCATTGTTCCGACGATGTCCGTCGTCGGAGACTTCAACAACGACCTCAAGCCCGATGTCCTTGTCGCCGACCGGAACAACCCTGGAATTCTCCCCCTGATCGGCGATGGGAAGGGAAGATTTGCGGTTGGAAGGACGTTTGCGGCGGACATGGCCGTCGGGGCATTCTGCCTCGCATCACTGAACGACGACGCGCTCGAGGACATTGTGCTCTTTGATTGGGTGAAGAGCGAGCTCCACATGCTCTATGGAGTTGGGCGGGGGAGATTCCTGGACCAGAGCACGTTTCCCGTCACAGGAGACATCTCACGGATCATCCCGACGACGGTAACCCGCGAGTCTGTACTCGACCTGTTTCTCCTGTCCAAACAACCTGCGGAGGGCCAGCTCTGGAGGGGGAACGGGCTGGGCGATTTCCAGCCAACATTGAAAGTCCCACTCGATCACGTGCCGGCGGATATTGCTCTTGCCGACATCAACAACGACGGCACGGAAAACATTGTCAGTCTGAGTTCCCGGGGAACACTCACCGTGTTTTTCGTCCCGGAGGATGAACAGTCGTATGACCGGCTGGAATTTGCAGCCGGAACCTCGCCCCAAACCCTGATGCTTTCCGATTTCAGAAATGACGGAAACGTCGATGCGATGGTTCTCGACGGAGGGGGGCAACGGTTCCTGTACTATGCCGGGAGCAATCAACCATGCCGTCTTCGGGACTCGCTTGTGTTCGCAGTCGGCGTACGGCCGGCTGCAATCTCGCTCCTCGACGTCAATCAGGACGGAGCCGGGGACATTGCACTGGTGAATTCGAAAAGCAGTACCTTCTCAGTCCTCTTTGGGCGGAAGGAAGGCGGGTTTCAAGGGCAGGTGTCCTACAGCCTGACGGCAGAGCCTGAATATGTCACGGTCCATTCTTTCAAAGATTCTCTGGCGAGGTTTGTGGTTTCCTACCCCGCCAGAAAGCTCCTGTCATTCTTTTCTCTCAACGCACGAGGCAATTCGTTTGTCAATGCCGTCATTCCTGCAGAAGGATCCGCAGAGGTGCTGTCAAGTCTGACCTATCAGAATACTGGCGTCGAGTTTGCCACGTTTAACAGACTCTCGGGTTTGGAGGGTTCCTCGCTCAGTTTCTTCGAACAGCTGGGTTCGGGAGATTTCCTCGAACGAAATTTTCGCCTCAGCGCACCGACCGTGCTTCTGGGTGCGGCGGTTGCGGACTTGAACAGGGACAGCCTGCCTGAGATTGTATATGTCTACAAGGCCAGCGACACGTCGAACGTTGAACTCGGAGTGGCATTTGGCGATTCCACCACGTCGATGAAGCAACGGATTGTTTTCCAGGAGCTCAAGCTTCCTGCTGCACGGAAGGCGTTTGTCTGGACGGCAAATCTCGACACTGACGATACGCTAGATCTGGTCCTTTCGTTTCCACAAGCGTCAAAGCAGCTCTTTGTTGCGCGTGGAACGGCTGGCAATTTCTTCAATGACCCCAGACTCATTACAGATAGCCTGAACCTCGAAGATCGGTCGCAACTGCAGATCCTCGACCTTGACGGGGACGGGAAGGCAGACATCGCGTTCAATTCACCGGACAGAGGAGGAGTTGGTTGGATGAAGGGAGTTGGGGATGGAACGTTCGGGCCGGCACGAATGATTCTGCTCGATTCCGGTATCAGCCATTTTTCTTTTGGCGATCTCAATGGGGATAAGAAGTTGGACCTTGTTGTTACAATGGGAAGTCAGGGAGTCGTCAAGATGTATGACGGCAACATATTCTCCACGTCGGCGGTTGTGCATGAAAAGCCGTAAGATCCTGGTCGTCCTGGTCTTCGCCGTGATTTTTCAGGCGGGGCTCCATGCCCAAACGGCCGCCCGCCAGACCGGATTGACCCGGCTGCTGATTGACCTCCAGCAGGGAAAAAGTCCGGACGGGAATGTCAAACCACCGAAATGCGGGACGGCGACCATGGCGTTGATTTTAGCTCAGTGGGATCAGATGTCGCTGCAACAAAGGGCGGAATTCGAACGCGTCATCCAGCGTCCGGACCTCCAGACAAGCAGGTTGAGTCCATCGGGACGGTTTCGCATTCACTACGACACGACGGGCGCAAACGAGCCCGCACTGCTGAGTGACGGTTTACGGGTGCCGAATTCGCATGAGGCATATGTCGACTCCCTCGGAATGATCTTTGACTATTGCTGGACCTTCGAGGTCGATACGCTGGGATTTCATCCGCCTCCGACCGACGGCACAGAAGGAGGAGGGCCGGAATACGATGTTTACATTTGGGAATATTTCGGCGGAACGTTTGGGGAAACGTTCTATGACCAGTCCCAACCCTTGAACAGCGGCCTGCCTCAGCGGTTCACAAGCTTCATAAGAATTGAGAATGATTTTCTGGGATATCGAACGGCGGGGATGGATGGACTTCGAGTGACAGCTGCCCACGAGTTTCACCACGGAATTCAGCTCGGGGCCTACGGATTGTGGAGTCTTGCGGATCGGTACTTCAATGAATTGACTTCGGCCTGGATGGAGGACGCAGTCTTCACAAACGTCAATGACTATTTCTACGATATCCCCGATTATTTTCTCTCCTTTCGGGACGCTTCGAACCGGTCGCTCGGGTTCACAACGTTCAGCTTCAGCTTCCCGGGCTACGAGCGTTCCATCTGGGGTCATTTTCTCGCAAAACGTTTCGGCCGGCTCATCATGACGGACATCTGGCAACAATGCAAGACCGAACCGGTTCTCCAGAGCATGCAGGACGTGTTGATCGGTCACGGGTCCGACGTTCCGACGGAGTTTTCGCTCTTCAGCCATTGGAACTATTTCACGGCAGACCGGGCCGACAGCGCGCACTACTATCCCGAAGGGAAATTCTACCCCCGGTTCCGTCCGAACATATCGACAACGCTCGCCGGCCCGACGATGACGATGAGCTCTCAGGCGTTTGTCCTTTCCTGCTCGATGGAGGAATTCAAGCGCTCGGCGGACACGGTGATGGCCATCGTGACGAACGCAGACCTGGCAGCCGCGCAGCAGCTTGATGTGTCCCCCAAAAATTTTTCCGTCAAACTGACAACGGCACCGGTCAATGAACCGCATCAGATTCTTTCGGACGGACGCAACGCTGTGTTTACCGCAGACAATCCTGCATCCTGGAACGTTTCTTATTCTCTGTCGTCAACCTCGTCCGCTCCCGTAACCCTGACTGCGGCGTCGCCCAATCCTCTCAATCTTAACAGTGCTCTGAGTCTTCGGTTGCCGGTCAACGATGATCCAAACACGGAGGCTCAGGTTCTGCTCCTGAGTAGTTCGTTCGATCTGCTCTATTCCTCGGAGTACACCGTCACACGCGAATTCGGCATGAACGCTGTCGTTGTCCCGACGGCGGATTTTCGCTCAAAAGTTGCATCTGGAGTCTGTTTTGTTTTTGTCAAAACGCAGAATTTCGATTACCGATGGAAAGTGGCCCTGATCCGATGACCCCTTGCTCCGTTACCCTCGTCCGTGTTTCAAAGGAATTCAACAGACGGCCGATCTTTACCGATATCGACATGTCTCTCTCGGCCCCCGCCTCGATCGCCCTGACGGGCAGGAACGGATCCGGAAAGTCGACATTGGCGAAGATTGTTGCAGGCCTCCTTTCACCCACGCAGGGGGTTGTGCATTACGCCTGCGACGGAAAACCGATGGACTTGGAGAGCATGAGGACTCAGCTTGGATTTGTCTCCCCATATCTGAATCTGTACGATGAGTTCTCGGCCCTTGAAAACCTGATGTTCCTTTCGAGAATCCGTGGTGATAAGGGAGTGAAGACCACAGACATGGAAACCATGCTCGAAGGTGTGGGATTGGCCGAACGGATGCACGATCGTGTGGGTACTTTTTCCTCAGGCATGAAACAACGGCTGAAGTATGCGTTCGCTCTTCTTCACAAGCCGTCCATCCTTATCCTTGATGAGCCAACCTCGAACCTCGACACGGAAGGAAGCGCGTTTGTGCATGAGATAGTCGTCAATCAGCGAAAATCAGGTATCCTGGTGGTGGCAACGAATGATGCCCATGAAGCGTCCTGGTGCGAGCGAAGGATCCGCCTTGGCCAATAAGGAGGGGAACCGGCGGTCCGAATGGGGGATTTCTTGCCGTTCGCGCGAGTTTTTCGTATCATAATTGAGAAAACAATGCGCGCCATTGCAGGCACATACGCGTTGATGGCCAAGGACTTCAGGTCCGAGCTGCGCACCAGATACGCGGTGAATGCGCTCCTGATGTTTGTCGTGACGTCTGTTTCCACCATTCTCTTCGCGCTACAGTCGGGCCAGCCGAGCATCGAAACGCTTTCCGGAATGTTCTGGGTCGTCATCTTTTTCACAGCCATGTCCGGACTTTCCCGGATTTTTGTAAGCGAGGAAGAGCGTGGAACGGCTATGACGCTGCAACTCATTGCCACCCCGTCCGTCGTGTATGTGGGCAAGCTTCTGTTCAACTGCGGATTGACGCTGCTCCTCGGTGCCGCCGTGTCGATCCTGTATCTTCTGGTCTTCCCGGGATTTGTGATTCTTTCCCTCGATGTCTTCATCCTGACGATTATCCTGGGCAGTCTGGGTTTTGCTTCGGCTGCAACAATTCTTGCCGCGATCATCGCAAAGGCGAACACGCGAGGAACTTTGTACCCGGTGCTCTCGTTTCCCATTCTGATTCCCTTGCTTCTGACGGTCATGAATGCAACATCGCGGGCGTTGGCAGGCGGGGCGCTCCAGGAAGCTGTTGGGGATTTCCAGGTGCTGGCAGGATACTTCATGGTAATGACTGCCGGTTCGTTCCTGCTCTTCGAATACGTCTGGAAGGATTAAGAATGAAGTATGTGAAATACGGTTCCATTGTCCTTGTGACATTTGTGCTCCTCGCCGGCATCGCGGTCCCGATGACCGAAGGCGCCCACGGGCTGTTTGAGTTTCCCGTCATTCCCGGGCTCGAACAAAAGGCCCGAAACATTTTCTTCCACGTTCCTATCGCATGGACCACGGTCGTGGCATTTCTCGTTTCGACGTATTTCGGCCTGCAGTACCTCCGCACAAAGAAGACGGAGTACGACATCAAATCGGTTTCGTCCGCCGGACTCGGGTTCATGTTCTGCTTCCTTGCCACCGTAACGGGCTCCATCTGGGCAAAGTTCAACTGGGGTTCGTTCTGGAACTGGGATCCGCGGGAAACCTCGATCTTTGCGCTTCTGCTCATCTATGGAGCCTACTTTGCTCTTCGCTCTGCGATCGAAATCGAAGAAGTCAAGGCGAGACTATCGGCGGTGTATTCGATCATCGCGGGACTCACTGTTCCGTTTCTTATCTTTGTGTTGCCGCGGATCATGTCGGGGCTGCACCCGGGTGCCAGGGGGGATATCGAAGGGAAGGGGCCGGTCGTGGAGTTCAAGATGGCTCCGAACATGCTCTTCGTGTTCTTTGTCGGCCTCATTGCTTTCAATTTATTGTATGTGTGGCTGCTCGATTTGAAGATCAGGGTCGGGATGCTGGAATATCAACAATCACTCGAAAAGAGATAGGATCGCCATGATGGAATTTCTGAGCGTCAATCAAATGTACATTGTGCTGCTGATAGTCCTGCTTGTTTGGGGAGGAATTATCTGGTACCTGCTGCGCCTCGACAAGAAGGTCAGGGAACTTGAGAAATCGCTGAAGAGAGGATAGGAACATGAACGTCAAAGTTATTGTTGGGATTGTTGTCATTGTGCTGGGAGTTATTCTCAGCGCTGTCAATTTTGTGGAATCGAACGTCGAATACGGGGATTTTGCCACCGCCGAAAAAACGCAGAAGAGAATTCAGGTGAAGGGGGAATGGATGAAGGACCAGGAGAGCTATTTCGACTCCGAGAAAGCCCAGTTTATTTTTTATATGAAGGATGATAACAGCAGGACGATGAAGATTGTTCTGGATGGAGCAAAACCGAACAACTTTGAGCTTGCGACGAGCGTTGTGGCGAAAGGCAAATATATGGGGGATCATTTCCATGCGACCGAAGTGCTGACGAAGTGCCCGTCGAAATACGAAGGGGACGCCGCCGCGGTCAAGAAGACATTGTAGCGGGAGAACCGGGTGATCGGCGGAATACTGGTTAAGCTTGCTTTTCTCTCTGCCCTTGCAGCGACCGTGTTGTACTACCGGGAGCATCGCTCTCAGCAGGGACGCGATCTCGTGTTCGCGCGCTATGGGTATCACCTCGCAGTTGTTTCGTTGATGTCCGCGTTTGCCGTTCTTCTCTATCTTATTCTCACCCACCAGTTTCAATACACCTACGTCTGGAACTACAGCTCGACGGACCTTTCCCTCCCGTTACTGATTTCGACCGCTTATGCAGGGCAGGAGGGCAGCTTTATGCTCTGGGCCCTCTACACGTCCATCATCGGTATCTTCCTCATGCAGTATTGCTCGAGGAAGGACTATGAGCCGCAGGTCATGGCAGTCTATTCGCTCATCCTTTCATTCCTGATGTTGATGCTGATCGTCAAGAATCCGTTCGCCTTCATCTGGGATACGTTCCCGCAGGACCTTCTGCAGTCGGGGCCGATTCCGGCCGGAGTGGGGAACTATGTCGTCCTCGATGCTGCGAAAAACATCTGGGCCCGATTCCCGGTGGAAGGAAAAGGGCTCAACCCGCTGCTCCAGAACTATTGGATGGTGATCCATCCGCAGGTGCTGTTCATGGGATTTTCGTCGATGGCTGTTCCTTATGCCCTCGCTGTCGGCGGACTGCTGAAGCGCGATTACACGTCTTGGATACGCGTTGCGACGCCGTGGTCGGTTTTCGGAGCGATGGTGCTCGGGACGGGAATCATTCTCGGCGGATACTGGGCGTATGAAACGCTCGGCTGGGGAGGATTTTGGGGGTGGGATCCTGTGGAGAATTCTTCTCTCGTTCCATGGCTGGTCTGTGTCGCGTCCATTCATACCTCTCTCACGCAACGAAAGAGTGGTGCCTTTGTTCGGACCAATTTTGTCCTGAGCCTCCTGACGTTCGTCATGGTATTGTACAGCACGTTTCTGACGCGGAGCGGCATTCTCGGCGAAACTTCTGTCCACTCCTTTGTCGACCCCGGCATGTGGGTCTACTGGTTGCTCCTGTGTTGCATCACTCTGTTCGCAGGTATCGGATTTGGGCTCTTGTTCACACGCATGCGTGAGATGCCGAGAGTTCCTGTTGAGCACACCGTGTTTTCGAGGGAGTTCGCTCTGTTCCTGGGGGCATCGGCGCTGACATTCGTAGCGTTGTTTGTCGTGATCGGAACTTCATCTCCCATCATCACTTCCATCGCAAAAGGGAAAGCATCGGCAGTCGACATCAGTTACTATGTAAAGACCAACCTCCCGCTCGGCATTGCCATCACCCTGCTTTCCGGCATTGGCCAGTTGCTTTGGTGGAAAAGCTCAAAAGGCAGATCGCTACTGAAGCGGATGGCGATACCGCTCGGCCTTGCCGCCGTCACAACCATTCTCGTGCTGATCCTGGGCTCGGAGGAATTCCTCATTCTGTTGTTCGTCTTTTGTTCCGCCTTTTCCCTGTTTGCCAATGTGATGGTGGGCTACGACATTTACATCGGCAATCCAAAATTTGCGGGCGGTGCCATCGCACATATCGGGATAGCGATCATGTGTATCGGATTTGTCACGTCCGAGCGATACAATCAGAAGAAAACCTTGTCCCTTGAACGCGGTAAAACGGTGGAGGCAATGGGGTATCAAATGACGTATGTCGGCTACCATCCCGTTGACGAAGGCCGCTTTGCGTTCAACGTGGAGGTCGAAAAAGACGGCCGCAAGCGCGTGGTTGCCCCGACCATGTATTACAGCGAGTTCACGAAAAGCCTGATGCGGCATCCGGATCTGATCAATTACATCAACAGGGATTTCTATGTTGCCCCTCTGTCCCTTGAAGAGGCGAGCACGGGTGGGGAAGAGAAAACCTTTGAGTTGCTCAAGGGAGCGGAAGCAGTGTTAGGGGATCTCAAGATGACGTTTGTCGATTTTGATTTCAATAATTTTCAGAAGGGTGCAATGCTGGAGGGAAAGGGTTTCGCCATCCGGGCGATTCTGGCAGTCACCGACGGAACGAAAAAGGCTACGATAGAAGTGACGATGAAAAACGGGCCTGAAGGCGTTCAATACATTCCGGCGACCTTCACCTCCTCGCAGAAGCAATCGTACGAATTCAACCTGGTGCGGATGATGCCGGACCGGGAGGATAAATCGAAATCGAAGGTCGAAATCTCCGTCAAGGCTCCTCGGGCCGCCGGAACGACCCCACGTGACGAGACACTCGTGGTTGAAGCGAGCATCAAGCCTTATATCAACCTCGTGTGGGTTGGCACGGTGACTCTTGTGGTGGGATTCTTCCTGACGATTCTGCGAAGGGTGGGGGAGTCGCGTCTTAAAGACGAGTCCTGACCGAGCGTAGGTAGGCAAAAATGAACCCCGACCGATGAGGCCGCGATTTTTTTTGGGTATAAAGAAAATCCCTCTCCTGCTACGATTTTATCCAGTTCGCCATTTTCGACATCCGTAGCTTCCCTTTCTTCAGCGCCCTCTCTTTCATATAGCTGAACAACACAGGAGTTACCACGAGGACGTGGATCGTGGAGGTGATCAGTCCGCCAATCATCGGTGCGGCCAGAGGCTTCATGACGTCGGCGCCCACGCCGGTGCTCCACATAATAGGAATCAGCGCGATCATGCTCGTCCCGACCGTCATGATCTTCGGGCGCAATCGTAGAACTGACCCTTCGATGGTTGCGTCCGTGATGTCCTGCAGGGTGAGCGCGGAACGATCACCCGTCGCGTGTGCGTGGAGACGGCGGTCGAGCGCTTCATGCAGGTACACAACCATGACTACCCCAGTTTCAACCGCAAGCCCGTACAGTGCAATAAAGCCAACCCAAACTGCGACGGAGAAGTTGTATCCCAGGACGTAAATAAGATATACTCCGCCAATCAGGGCGAACGGTACGGAAAGCATGACCACGAGCGCTTCCATGAAATCCTTCGTCACAAAATAGAGCATGACATAAATGATAAGGAATACGATGGGCATCAAGAGTTGAAGTCGCTCTTTCGCCCGAAGTTGATTCTCCCATTGACCGCTCCATTGGAGCGTGTAGCCTGACGGAAGTGTGAGTTCCTTCCCCAGCACCTCTTTCGCTTCAGTCACAAAGCTTCCCATATCGCGACCCCGCACATTCAGAAAAACAATGGATCGGAGCTGGGCGTTTTCACTCGAGATCATCGGAGGGCCGGGAACGATTTCGATGCTCGCGAGTTGCCCGAGAGGGACGTAGCTCCGGTAGGAGACAGGCCCCGTTCGGTTTTGGCCCGCCGGAGCAGCAGGGATCCGGCTCTGTGCAGGGCTGGGCATTCCTGTGCCCATCGATCCCCCGGCTGAAGTTGTGGCTGTCGCGGGTTGTCCCGCATCAAACATGAGCTGTGTCGATGAAGTACCCACCGAAACAGGGACCAGGAGATTCTTCAGGTCGTCGATATGATCCCGCCAATCGCGTTCATAGCGGACCCGGATCGGAAATCGCTGGCGTCCGTCGATCACGGTGCCGATATTGTCTCCCCCGATCGCTGTCTCAATCAGGTCCTGAACCTCCCCAATGTTGATCCCGTACCGGGCGACGGCTTCACGGTTGATCTTGATATCGAGAAACAGTCCTCCTTCTGTGCGTTCCGCGTAGAGATCTGCTGAACCTGGTACTGTTCTGAGAATCTGTTCGGCCCGGATGGCAAGTTGCTCGAGGGTGTTGAGATCCTTCCCAAAAATCTTTACTCCCAAATCGGTGCGAACACCGGTGGAAAGCATGTTGATGCGGTTGATGATCGGCTGCGTCCATCCGTTGCGAACGCCGGGAATCTGGAGTTTTGCGTCGAGCTCGGCGATGATATCGTTCTTCGTCATTCCCGGTCGCCACTGGTCTTTGGGTTTGAGGAGAATGATCGTCTCGACCATGCTGACGGGCGCGGGATCTGTAGAGGTTTCGGCCTTCCCCGCCTTGCCGAGCACCATTTCGACTTCCGGCAGAGACTTGATGATGGCGTCCTGGACCTGCATGATACGATTCACTTCCGTCATCGAAGCTGAAGGGAGTGTGACCGGCATGAAGAGCAGGCTTCCTTCATCCAGCGGAGGCATGAACTCGGAGCCGATCCTTGTCATCATCGGGATCGTGATCAGCAGAGCCACGACGTTGAGAGCGATCGTCGTCTTCCTCCATTGGAGGACCCAACGAATAACCGGTGCGTAAAATCGGTTGAGGACACGTGTAAGGGGATTCCGGTTTTCGGTTCTGAACTTTCCCCTTGTCAGCATTGTCATCAACATGGGGACCAGTGTGATGGCGATAATGGCAGAACCCGCCAGAACGAAGGTTTTTGTGAATGCGAGCGGCCTGAACAATTTTCCTTCCTGTCCTTGTAGCAGGAACACCGGAAGAAATGAAACGACCATGATTGCCATGGAAAAGAAGATCGCCGGTCCGACCTGCTTGGCCGAGGCAATGGAGATTTCGATATAGTCCTGGGTTGTCAGCGTTTCCTTAGTTTCCTGGGCATGCGCGACGTTCCGGTAGGCATTCTCGACCAGCACAATGGATGCGTCGACGATGACGCCGATGGCTATGGCAATACCTCCGAGTGACATGATATTCGACGTAATTCCGAAGAGTTTCATGCAAATGAACGCGATGAGCACCGCGACGGGAATTTCGATAATAATCCGGAGAACGCTCCGGAAGTGAAGCAGAAACAGGAACACCACGATGGCGACAACCACAGCCTCCTCCACGAGTGCGCTCTTGAGTGTCCCGACGGCTGCCATGATCAGATTGCTACGGTCATAAGCAGGTTTGATGGAGACTCCTTTGGGAAGCCCGGGCGAAATGTCCTCTATGCGCTTCTTCACCCGGTCTATTACTTCTTTTGCGTTCTCGCCGTAGCGCATGACAATGATGCCGCCAACAACCTGGCCTTTGCCGTTTTTTTCGAGCGAGCCGCGGCGGATGTCCCCTCCAAGCTGCACGATTCCGATGTTGCGGATGTAGACCGGCGTTCCGTTGGAGCCGGATCCCACGACAATGTTTTCGATGTCCTTGATTGACTGAATGTAACCCTGCCCGCGGATGAAGTACTCGGCGTCGGAAACCTCCAGAATCTTCCCGCCCACATCGTTGTTCGAGCGCATGACAGCGTTCCGCACGTCCGCGATGGTAATGCTGAAGGCTTTCATTTTGTTGGGATTGATGTCCACTTGATATTGACGCACCAGCCCGCCGATCGACGCAACTTCGGAGACCCCCTGTACGCCCTGAAGATTCAGCTTGACATACCAGTCCTGCACTGCGCGCAACGAACCGAGATCATAAGGTCCTTCCAGAGTATACCAGAAGACGTGCCCCACTCCCGTTCCGTCCGGACCGAGCTGGAGTTTGGCACCCTGGGGAAGAGAGCCCTGAATGGTGGAGAGCTTTTCAAGCACTCTGCTTCGCGCCCAGTACAGTTCGGTCGATTCGTTGAAAATAATGTAGATGAACGACATCCCGAACATCGACTGGGCCCTGATCGTGCTGACTTCAGGCACACCCTGCAGGGCGGTGACAAGAGGGAAGGTGACCTGGTCTTCAAC
This sequence comes from Bacteroidota bacterium, assembly GCA_049644265.1. Taxonomy (GTDB): domain Bacteria; phylum Bacteroidota; class Ignavibacteria; order UBA10030; family UBA10030; genus JBARRO01. The sequence goes on along the minus strand of JBARRO010000078.1, from coordinate 1,944 downwards.
GAGCTGGGGGGAGCGTCCCATCCACTCCGTGAAAACGATAACTTGATTCTCCGAGAGGTCGGGGATTGCATCGAGCGGTGTGTTGGCGACCGCCCAGATTCCCCATCCGATAATCACGAGGTACGCAAGAATGACAATGAATTTATTTCTTGCGCAGTAGTCTATGATTCGTTCTATCATGGCTCTTCTCACCAATTAACCAGTTGACCAATCGCCGCTCGTCCTCCACCTACCACCTATCACCTTCCACCACCACTTACAATCTCCCACGGTCCGTCACCCACCTTCCTCCTCCAATCCCTCACTCCTCCACAATCAGCTTTCCATGCACCATCCCCATTCCACACCCAAAATGGATCTCTCCGACTTCTTTTGGAAAGATCTCGATGGTTGTCGTCTTCCATGCTGGGAGATTCCGATGGATGTTGAGCTCTTCGAAGACAACTTCGCTGGTGCAAGGATCTGTTTCATCCCGGTAGAAGTGGAGCTTGACTGGCTGTCCCTGTTTCACACGGATCTCGGCCGGCATGTACTTTCCCTTGACATGGATCTGCACGTCAGCGACCGTTTTCTGCTCTGCTTCTTGGCCGACGGCAGACGGTTGATGTGCTGCATGGACGGTGCTCGCCGAAGGCTCACGCAGAGCACTTTCCGAGTCAATAAGAAATCCTCCGGTCGAAGCGACGTGTTCTCCTTCTGCGAGTCCCTCGAGTACTTCAGTATCGTTGTCGGAACTTTGTCCGACGACGACGTTGCGTGGTTCGAACGTGTTGGGTTTGATTTCCACCCAGACGAGAGTCCGTTTCCCTGTGGAAAGAACGGCCCCGGAAGGGACGACGAGCGTTTTTCCAAGTGGCAGCGTGACTTGCGCTGTGACGTACATCTTTGGCTTTAGTTTTCCGTGGAGGTTCGAAAATTCCGTCCGAACGCGGACTGTTCGTGTTTCCCCATTCATGACCGGATCGACGAATGTCACCCGGCCTGCGAACGTATCATCCGGATATGCCTCGCTTGTGATGTAGACCGGCTGGCCGATTTTGATGTAACTGACATCGCGCTCGTACACATCGAGGTAGATCCAGACCTTCGAGAGGTCAGCAAGCTGGTAAAGAACGGTCCCCTCATCCACATACTGTCCCTCTTGCACCTGTTTATAGAGAACAGTTCCGTGAATCGGGGATTTGAACTGGATGGTTGTTCGAACCTTTCGGGAAGATTCAAGCTCCGCGATTTGCTCCGCGGTCATGCCAAAATGGGTCTGGAGACGGTCACGCATTCCCTGGATCATGTTCTGCTGATGGCCGTCGAGGGCTAGAATGAATTCCTGCTCTGACGTCAACAGGTCGGGACTATATAGTTCGAACAACGGCTGACCTTTCGTGACCACTTCTCCGGTGAAATTGACGTAGAGCTTCTCGATACGTCCCCGGAATCGTGCCGACACTGTGGCCTGATTGGACTCTGCAACGTCGACGACGCCCACCAGGTCGATGACTTTGTTCAACGGATGCCGTTCAACAACGGCAGTCGAGACATTTGCAAGCACGCGCTGTGTGGGGGAGAGCGTGATGCTCTGAAGTTGTGCGAGGGAGTCCGAAGAAAGTTCGACGGGTCCCGTTTTTCGGACCAGGGTCATGCCGCAAACGGGGCAAGCCCCGGGTCTGTCAGATATGACCGTCGGATGCATGGGACAGGTATAGTATTCCTGGACTGCCGGAACGCTCTGTGCTGTCGCCGGGTGTGCGTTGTCCTTGCTCCCGTTGGATGCCCGTTTGGTGCAGGAGGAGAGAACGAGCAGAGTCCCTAATCCCAGAACGATAAGTTGCTTAGTCATGGTGAAATTCCTTCCAAAAGAATTATTCAAGATCTTTCCCCACTGCTTTTTCCAGCTCCGCCATGTAGATCAGATAGTTCGCCACTTCCATGAAGTATTCCATCCGGAAC
>JBARRO010000077.1:0-2682 GCA_049644265.1 Bacteroidota bacterium | reverse complement strand
CCTCACCACATGCTGGACCCAGTTTTGTGACGTCGAAGCAAGGGAGCGCACCGCCTGCCGACTTTCATTCCACGGCAACGAGATCTCCCCTTTTTTCATGGATTGCTTGTCCGTGAACGACATCAGGTCGATGGGACTCAGCTTGTCGGCCTTGGACGGATCTACCCAGACCGCGAGGGCCTGGCCTGCATGAATAAAACTGCCGTAAGCGATATCATTCCAATTACGAATGTCACTCGCCCGCACACCGTACCACTCCGCAACATGCCCGATCGTATCTCCCCTCTTCACATGATACACTACCTTTGTTTTTCCATTAGGCGCTTTGAGGGCTCCCCGGGCGGTCCTGGCGACCCGAGCACGGTCGGCCTTCGCCGCGTAGGTCTTCGCTGCCCCAAAATTGATTTTTCGCTGCTGGGGGTTATAGTCAAACGGTACTTTTGCCCGGTCGGCAAACTCGCGGGGAACGGGGATCGCAAGCGATTTCCCTACCGACAGACGTCGGTCACTCCGGATGTTGTTGACTTCCTTGATGATCGATGTACTGAGCGAATACTTTCGCGCAATAGAAGAAATTGTTTCGCCTCTTTTCACCGTATGAATGGCCCAGTCCCGCTTCTGCTCTTCCGGAATCTGTGCGTACCGTACCGCGAAAGAGTCGCTGCTTCCGAGCGGTACCCTGAGGCGATAACCGGTGATTCCCGGGGGAGTGCACCATTGGAGCAGTTCGGGGTTCAGTTCGCGAAGTGAATCGGCGGTTGTACCTGCACACTGGGCAAGCACTTTGAGATCGATGCAGTCGTTAACTTCTACAAACTCATACCGTAAAGAATCAGCAATCTCGAGGTCTTTGAAACCGTATTTCGCAGGCTCCATCCCAATCCTCACAACAGCAATAAACTGCGGAACGTAATTGCGGGTTTGACGCGGGAGGTATTTCCGCATTTCCCAGTAGTCCGTCGATCCGCTCCTGCGAATGCCCCGGTAGATCCTTCCCGCTCCGGCGTTGTAGGCACCCAAGACAAGGTTCCAGTCTCCCAGCTCTGCGTAAAGATCGCGCAAATGTCTCGCCCCTGCCCGCGTGGCCTTTTCAAAATCTCTCCGTTCGTCATACCACCAGTTCGACCGAAGTCCGTACAGCGCGCCCGTGCCTTTCATAAATTGCCAGAGGCCCACAGCACCAACCCAGGAACGCGCGTCCGGACGCAGACCACTCTCGGGCATCGCAAGATAAACAAGCTCTTCCGGGACTCCTTCTTCGCGAAAAATCCTCCTGAGAGTCGGGAAGTACTTTCCGGAAAGAAACAGCCACCGTTCCATGTAGTAGCGCCCCTTCCCCATGAAAAAGGCGATGTTTCGCTCGACCAGATCGTTAAACGGTAACGGCACCTTGGTGCCCTTAATTTCATCTTTCGGAATCTCCAGCTGGGTCGAGTCCGTTTTCTCGACTTCCTGGTTCAACTTTTCACGCAACGCATAGAGCGATGCATACGGACCGAGCTGCTCGATCTGGGAGATGTACTTTTCGTAGTCCTCCACGACGCTCAGGCTGAGGTCAACGAAATCCTTGTTTGTCTCAATACCGGGAAAATCGCTCAGTTCGTTAATCACTTCGATAGCGGTTTCGAATTCCATCTCCGAGGTAACGGAGTCTCCCGCCTGCTGGGCAGAAAGGGCGGCAAGGTAGTGCTGCCGGGCCTGTTCGAGTTTTTGGCCAATGACCTCAGTATCATCAGACATTGTGTCGGACGACGCGACGGCAGCAACCATATTCCCGCGGCTGGTATCAGAAACGACAACGACAGAGTCGCTAGATGTTGGAAGCGAAGAAGAGATCGACTGAGGAAGAGATGACACTTCAACCGGGGCTGCAGAAACGCTGTCTTTTCCGGGCGTGGAAGTCCTCGTTGTTCGCAGAGAGTCAGAACTGACCGTCCTGCTGGACGAACAACCTACAATCGTAAGTATTAAGAAGACAAAAACAGTTCGTGACATCGGCCTCCCACTATGCTCAGTTCCGTTAACTTATGAAAAGGTAACTAATACCGGCGACAAAATCAAGAAAAGCGTTAAGGATAGGGTGCAATTCGTTCTCCTCTCTCGATTTGGAGCATTCTCACCCATGACGATTGACCGGCGGAAGTTCGGATGGAGGATTGAGGAGAGCCCGGCTTTGAATCTTCACAATGTGTAGATGCGAACTCGCTCAACAGGTGACAAACCCACGAGGAATTTTGTGGACCTCAAAGAGCAAATGAAGGGTGGACTGACAAACTAAGTCCAGGGATTATCGATTCACAGGGGGATGTTTCCGTGCTTTTTCTTCGGATTGGAATCGACCTTGTTCTCCAGAAATGCCAAAGCTTTGATCAACTTGGGTCGTGTCTCGCTCGGAATGATAACTTCATCGACGTACCCCCGTTCAGCGGCGGTGTAGGGATTGGCAAACTTCTCCCGATATTCATGAACCTTATCGTCGATTGCCCTCTCTTTGTCCGACGCCTTCTCGATATCCCTTTTGAAGATGATCTCCACCGCACCTTTCGGACCCATGACTGCGATTTCCGCGGTTGGCCAGGCAAAGTTCATGTCGCCGCGGATGTGCTTGGAGTTCATGACGTCGTAAGCACCTCCGTATGCCTTCCGGGTGATCACTGTAATCCTTGGCACCGTCGCCTCACA
>JBARRO010000076.1:0-18976 GCA_049644265.1 Bacteroidota bacterium | reverse complement strand
AATGTGCGATCCATTATACAAAAAACGACCGTATCCATACATCCGTTGAATTCTTCAGCTTGTCGAATGAGCCTTCGGCTTCGCACATTCCATCTTTGATCACGATGATTCGATCTGCTGTAAGCCTGGCGCATTCCATATCGTGTGTGATAATAACGGAAGAGGTGTTGTATTTTTTTTGCACCTCCAAAATGAGTTTGCTTATTTCTTTTGACGTAATGGGATCAAGTCCCGTTGTCGGTTCGTCATACAGCATAATCTCCGGTTTTAAAATCAACGTTCGGGCCAGACCCAACCTCTTTCGCATACCGCCGGAAAGTTCTGCGGGTGTTTTATCGATTGCTTTCTCAAGTCCTACATTCTCCAAAGCCTCTTTTATCAACGTGTTCATGTTGTCTTTTGATATTGAACGCCGCTGCCTTCTCAGTGGAAATTCAAGATTTTCCCTCACGGTCATGGAATCATACAAGGCGCCGCTTTGGAAGAGGTAGCCTATTTTCTTGCGTATTTCGATAAGCTCTTCTTCGGAGAGTTGGGATATATCTTCTCCAAAAATAACAAGCGTGCCATAGTCACAATCAAGCAAGCCTGCGATACATTTGATGAGCACGGATTTACCGGTTCCGGATTTTCCAAGGATAACAAGGTTCTCTCCTTTATGAATTACCAGATTAATATCCCGCAGGACATGATTGTTCTCAAACGATTTCCTCAGATGCACCATCTCAACGACGAAAGAACCGTCTTGCATGGTATCGTCTTCGCTCTGTATCGGCATTGCATTCTCTGTCATTGTTCTGCTGCTCCACATTTCAGTATTGGTACAAACTTGTAAGTTGTACCGCTATCATGTCCAGTAAAAAAACCACTAGCGATGCGAATACAACCGCTGAGTTTGCCGCTTTTCCCACTCCTTCCGTTCCCGTATTTGCATAATAGCCCTTATGACATCCTATCACACCGATCGCAAAGCCGAAGAAAAACGATTTGACAATCGCCGGGAACAAATCGTTGAAATCGAGACTCTGAAATACCTGCAAGAAGAAAAAGGAGGAGCTGACATGTCCTTTGAGGTTTACTCCGACAAACGATCCCAATAAACCAACAGCATCGGCCAACACAACCAGGAGAGGAAGCATCAGTGTTGCCGCGAGCACTCTTGTTACGACAAGAAATTTAAACGGATTCGTGCCCGAAACCTGCATTGCATCGATCTGTTCGGTCACTTTCATGGAGGCGAGCTCCGCACCAATTCCGGAACCAACTTTCCCGGCAAAGATCAATGCCGTAATCACCGGTCCTATTTCCCGTATGAGCGATACGGCCACCATTGCAGGCAACAACGAGACCGCGCCAAACTTCGCCAGCGTGGGTCTTGACTGAATGGTGAGCACAAGCCCAATGATAAAACCGGTAATCGCAACCAACGGAAAAGACTTGTAACCGACCAGAAACGATTGTTTCAACAGTTCATTGAACTCATACGGAGGCTTGAACACTTCCTTGAAGAAGCGCAGGGTAAACGAAGCCAATGACGTTACTGCGATAAAGAATTTGCCAAAGATCGACGCTAAAAAATCTTCCTCGATTTTTTCACGCGTGATGGATCTTATTTTTATCCTTGGTTCCACTGTTCGTTATGTCTGCATGTGCTTCAATTCTTCGTCAGGAAGTTCTCTATGTTCCGATGACACGTCCTTGTCCGAACCCTCAACCGTAATAGTGATCGGGGATGACAGAGTCGAGCTGCCAATGACCCACCGACGTCCTCTCTCTTCCCTGCAGGCGTCCTTATTTCATTGTTGCGCTGTTAACCGATTGAGGATTCCAGATGTTCATCTTTTCGTTTTTCTTTTCCCGTTTGGCCGTCTTTTTTTCCTGCATGGTTTTCGCGGGTTTCTTCTTTGAATCCCTTTTCGTGTTTTGACCTTTGCCCATGATGTTTCTCCTTTATATTTGGATGAGTTGCCTTGCCTGGTAGAACTGTCAATCAAATCTCAGGATGCCGGGTTCTTCCCCCACTTCCAGTTCCGGATTTCCGGCATGTCTTCGCCATGTGTGTGAATGTACTTTTTGTGATCCAGCAGCTTATCGCGGAGGAACTGTTTGGCATACGCAGCCCGGGTACCCAGACCTGGCACACGGTCAATAACATCTCCCGCCAGATGGAAGCGATCGAGCTCATTCAACACCACCATGTCAAAGGGAGTGGTGGTCGTTCCCTCTTCCTTATACCCGCGGACATGCAGGTGTTTATGATTCGTCCGACGGTAGGTCAGGCGATGGATCAGCCAGGGATATCCGTGATACGCGAAAACGATGGGCTTATGGGAAGTAAAGAGGGCATCGAAGTCCTTGTCACTCAGTCCGTGAGGATGTTCACTCTGCGGCTGCAGGGTCATCAGGTCGACCACGTTGATCACGCGGATCTTTAGTTTCGGGAAAAACTGTCGCAACAACTCGGCTGCCGCCAGTGTTTCCAGCGTAGGCACATCACCCGCACAGGCCATCACAACGTCCGGGGTGCCCCCCTTATCGTTACTGGCCCATCCCCAAATACCGATTCCCGCGGTGCAGTGTCTGATAGCCGAGTCGATGTCGAGCCATTGCAGTTCCGGTTGCTTGCCGGCTACGATGACGTTCACGTATTGACGGCTGCGGAGGCAATGGTCGGTCACAGACAGGAGGGTATTTGCGTCGGGAGGCAAATACACCCGGATGATATCCGCTTTCTTGTTCATCACGTGATCGATGAAGCCGGGGTCTTGATGGCTGAATCCGTTGTGGTCCTGCCGCCAAACGTGCGACGACAGGAGAAAGTTCAAGGAGGCGATCGGCTGACGCCACGGAATGTGATTCGCCATTTTAAGCCACTTGGCATGCTGATTGAACATCGAGTCGACGATATGGATGAACGCTTCGTAGCATGAGAAAAAGCCGTGCCGGCCCGTTAACAAATACCCTTCGAGCCAACCTTCGCACTGATGTTCGCTCAACATCTCCATGACGCGGCCATAAGGCGCGACGTGGTCATCCGTTGGGATGATTTGAGCCGTTGAGCAACGATTCGTCACATCGAAGACGGCATCCCAACGGTTTGACGATGTCTCGTCCGGGCTGAATACACGGAAGTTTTCGGGGTTGAATTTCACCACGTCGCGGATGAATTGCCCCTGGACGCGTGTGGCCTCGCCTTCCACTCTGCCCGGCCTGGGCACTGCAAGCGCGTACTCGCGAAAATCCGGCATGCAGAGATCGCGCAGCAGGAGACCGCCGTTGGCGTGGGGGTTGGCGCTCATGCGACGGTCGCCTTTCGGAGCGAGATCGGCAAGCTCGGAACGCAGTGTGCCGGCATTGTCGAACAACTCTGAAGGGCGGTAGCTCTTCAACCATTTTTCCAGAATCTTCACATGGCCGGGACGACTCATGTCGGCCACCGGAACCTGGTGCGAACGGAATGTGCCTTCAACGGGTTTGCCATCCACCACCTTCGGACCGGTCCAGCCCTTCGGCGACCGCAGGATGATCATGGGCCAGCGCGGGCGTACTTTCCCATTCTTGTGCGCATCGCGCTGGATGTGCAAAATCTCGGCAAGGACCAAGTCGAGGGTTCCGGCCATACGTTGGTGCATCGTCATCGGGTTGTCGCCTTCGACGAAATACGGCTTGTATCCGTAGCCGACGAAGAGCGCTTCCAATTCGTCATGCGGAATGCGAGCCAGCACGGTGGGCCCTGCGATTTTGTACCCGTTGAGATGGAGAATCGGCAGCACCGCGCCATCGCGGACAGGATTGAGGAACTTGTTCGAGTGCCAACTCGTGGCAAGCGGACCGGTCTCGGCCTCGCCATCACCCACAACGCACGCAACGATCAGGTCCGGATTGTCAAATGCCGCCCCGAAAGCGTGCGAGAGCGAATATCCCAACTCGCCGCCCTCGTGAATCGACCCCGGGGTATCCGGCGCAACGTGGCTTGGAATGCCACCGGGAAAAGAAAATTGTTTGAACAATCGCTCCATCCCATCCGCGGTTTCTGCAATGTTGGGGTAGACTTCCGAATAAGTGCCCTCGAGATAGGCATTCGCCACGATCCCGGGTCCGCCGTGGCCCGGGCCAGTAATAAAGATCATGTTCAGGTCGAGCTCCTTGATCACGCGGTTCAGATGGGCATAGATGAAGTTCAATCCCGGCGTCGTGCCCCAATGGCCGAGCAAGCGCGGTTTAATGTGTCCGAGCCTGAGCGGTTTTTTCAGCAATGGATTGGCGTAGAGATAAATCTGCCCCACCGAGAGATAGTTTGCGGCGCGCCAGTACGCATCCAGCTTTCGCAAGAACTCACGCGACAACGAACTGGCCGAGGCTCTGGCCTTTTTCATTTTCCTTTGCCTAACGGTTCTTTCCTTCTTCACCGATTTGACCCTCTTGAGTAAACAATATCCGCGTTCCCGGACAACCAACGATTTGTCCACTTGCGTTGCGCGTGCGGGTATGGAGACACTGCCTCACGGCATGGGAGTTGGGACGTTTACGGGATTCGTGCTTCCTTCTTCATTTTTTATATCTTCAGCCAGTTTGACATATTCTTTTGACAGTTCGATTATCTCGTCGTCTGTTTTCTCTTCCGCATTCATCACGGCATTTCTTGCAGCTTTGTGTGACGAGACGAGTTCATTGACTTTCACATGAAGTGACGCTGAAAAGCGGGTGAACGACTTTTGAATGATAAACAGGCTGAGAAATGTCACTCCGAGGATCACATCTCCGATGCTGTCGTGAATATCCTCCGTGTAAAACCGCTTATTGGTGAGCCAGAATACCACCGTGCCCAGGGCGATAATAAACGTAACGGAATTGCTGAGGACGGCGGTGCAAACGGCGGTGAGTTTTTCAAAGCCTCGTTGTGTATGTCCGTAAATATTTCTCATTGTTAGAATAACCTTTCACGCAGGGACAATGGCAGTGAGTTCGGTCCCTTGTTTCGTCATGACCTCGTCTCTCGCTGCAATGACACACTCCAGAACATGATCCATGACTTCAGGAGTTATGAAGACATTCATGGGAAACATCTTCAGTGCAAAGATAACCGCTTCAGGATCTTTCATATCTCTGTTGTATTCCGCAGTGCGGAAGCCGGTACTAAAGCTGAGGTACGGCGTGCAACGTCCGTTTATTGTTTTCCCGGAGCGGAACCACTCGAACATTTTATCGCCGATGGCGCGTGTCAGGTTGTTATGGCGGACCAAGTCATCCCGAAATGCAGGATCCCGGAGTTCGAGGTCGAATTGATCCCTCGCATCGACACCGTCGGGATAGATTCTCAGGAGGGTCACAAGCCCGTAATCTGACGGGTTCACACAAACCATCTCAGCATTGTCTTCGATGCGCTGTTGCAGGTACACCTTATTCTCGAGTATGCCGCCCAGGACAGACTGGAAGCCTTCATGCCCGAAGAACTTCAGCGTCGCCCATCCCGCCAATGAACCCGTTGCCGCCCTTGAAACTTCCAGGGTATAATTCAACGGATTATAGGGCGAACGAGGCTGCAGGTAAGCAGAAACGCCGCGCGAGAGCAACGATTCAAATTCGTTCGCATTCCTGTAGACAAAAGCGCTGCTAATGTAGGGCGAGAAGCCGGTCTTGTGAAAATCCACGCCAAAGGCGTCTGCGAAAAAAACGCCCTTGATTGCATTATAATTCTTTTCGAGATATGGCAACACGCGGTCGGAAAAACCAAGTGGATTGGCACGAAAGTCATAGTTTTGAAAGGCTAACCAGGACCAACCAATCACTGCATCACAATACAATAACGCCTTGCCGTAACCTTTCGGGTTTGGATATTGATCCAATAAACGACGCACCTCCTGGACAGGATCAAATGCATTGGCATCCGTTGTTGCCATGGTACAAACAACAGAGGCAACCGGAATTTGCTTGGCCTGGCAATCCTTCAAGACCGCTTCCAGGTGATTCGTGTCCATGGCATTGGACTCTACGTCTGTCTTGATTCGAATGATGTTATTCATGCCCAAGCCCATCCAGTCAGTACTGTTGAGCATGGTGTAGTGCGCCTGCTGGGAACAGATCACTTTTGCGTCCGTTCGAATACCCTTGTTTCTTGAATCGGGAAGAACACGCGCCAGGGCATATTTCAAATGATACGTCCAACACCCCGAACCCCCATACGTATAGATGCAGCCCGATTCCCTGGCCTTCCATCCTGCAAGATTTGCCAATATCCCGGCCGATTCCAATTCCGCCTGATGAATATTCCATGCATACTCCCCCTCCAGAATATTGGGCGCAAACACTTCAGAGAGAATTGCCGCCACAATGGCTGCCGAATTTCCCTGCGGATTCACATTACACATCGTGAGAGGATGTCCCCAGTTTGGGAGACCTTCAAACAACATGATCACTTGTTTAATGACTTCTCCCGACGTGCTCATCTTCGGGTGTAGCGAAGAATTCTTTACATTTTCGAAATCAATCGTGAGCGCAGGATTCGTTCCCAGGTATGCTGCACCGCCCGCTTTTTCAGGCTTCAGCTTATCGAGTTCACGGATGGCGTCATCTATTCCGTCAGCCAACGAATCTCTTCCTCCTCTGTAGGGAGATGGGAAAGATTTGAGCATCTCGGAGCGAAATTTTGCCCATGGTGGAGCAGATTGGCCCGGATCAGTGTTCGGATCATGTTCTGGTTTGTATTTCATCGCGATGCCTGGAGTGTCCTGGTGCACAGTATTGGGCCGGTTCTATTTAAGAAAACGTTGTCGGATTTTTACGACGATCTGGTTATCCGTCATCGTGTCGGCAGTTTCAATGCCGACGATACGGTTGTGGAGTTTCAGTTTCTCAAGCCGTTTTCTCAGTTCGAGCTTTGCCTCGCCGGGTCCGAATATCAATATGGATTCGGCATCACGAATACACGAGAGTACTTCATCATAGTATTGGTCCTGACGGTCCTGGCCTTCACCGGAGAATCGTTCTGATGGTATTCGTTTCAGCTGGGCTCCTTCGTTTGCCAAGCTGAAAATCACAGCCTTCTTGTAGTCAATCCACAGGCCCACTACTTTTTTCATGATTGTACCTTCCCATTCACTGCATGAAGTTTCTTCAGGATGCTCATAGTTGGAGTATTATTTGAGTGTCATTAGGGACTCATCAACAAGACTCATTGACGCCCGAACAATATCCATCGGCGCAAGCCAATCACGCGAGCTGATTTGCGCTGGCCATCGACCGGCCTGCACGACGGAGTGACTCGGGACAGTCAAGCCGGCCGGTATGGATTTCGATGAAGACGAGACCGTCGCTCGCAGCAGCCCTGGCCAGGGCATCTTCAAGCTCACCTTCTGTGCGGACATCAAGCCCAAGTCCTCCTCCGAATACACCGACAAGCTTGTGATACTTCCACGGCTGGAGATCATTGTATGAGCGATCCACAATAACCCGTTCAATTGTATATCCATCATTATTGAGGAGAAAGATAACGGGCTTGAGCCCGTTCCGAATCATCGTCGAGAGGTCCTGGCAGGTCACTTGAAATGAACCATCCCCTACAAACAGAACGACAGGCCGGTCTTGTGCTGCCATGCAAGCACCCAGGGTCGCCCCGACTGTGTAGCCGATTGATCCGTAGAATGTCTGACCTATGAAGGTTGCACCTTCCGGCATGAGCATCTCTGCGGCGCTAAAAAGAGCCACACCCGTTTCAGCAATGACGATGGAATTGTTTTCTATGTAATGACTCATGCGGTCGAAGAATCGCTTGATCGTGAGCGGTTTCTCCGCATCGGGCGAGAAGTGCTCCGTATGCCGGTGTACGCAGCCATCAACAGCACGTTGGATCTCGAGAGCTGCGGAATCCCGGCGTGAGAGCATTTCCGTGAGGCCGACAATGAAATCACGGAGCAAAATGTTCTCGTAATGATGTTGTCTGATCTTCACGGAGCGGATATTCGCGCTGATGGTCCTGGCATCGTCGAGATGCGTCGTGAAGCCGCCCGTGTTGAAATCACTCATCAGAGCGCCAAGTTGCAGAATGCAATCGGCGGACTCGACCCGATTCCGCACGTAGTCACGACTTCGGTCTCCCTCAAAGAGCCCGATGAATTGCGGATGGTGCTCCGAAAGAACCGTCTTGCCCAGCATCATGGTGACAAACGGGAAGCCACACTTGTCGAGAAGGTCAGCGAATTCCTTTTGCAGCCTCAGGCGGATTAATTCCGCGTCTCCAATGACCACGGGTTTCTGCGCTTTCTCCAGCATTTCAAACGCTTCCTTGATCGCCTCCCGGAGCGCATTCTGATCGCTCGGGGCGGGTGTTGGGAAGAGGAACGGACCCGGCCGGCGGCACTTCATCGTCACAACGTCCGAAGGGAGGCTGATGTACACCGGTTTTTGGTGAGAAAGGCACGCTGACAACACGCGGTCGATTTCGGCAGGGGCTGTTTCGCCGGAACCAAGCTGGGTTGAAGCGACAGTGATTTTCTCGTACATCTTCATCGGGATTTGATAATTCCCAAGCGTGTGATGCAAAAGTGGCCGTGTTCGAAAATTCCCGGTCGCAGGAGAGCCGGTGATCACCACGACGGGCACTCTTTCAGCAAACGCTCCGGCCACACCATTGATGGCGCTCAACTCTCCGACCCCATAGGTCGAGGAAAATGCGCCGATACCTCGAATGCGCGCGTAGCCGTCGGCTGCGTACGCCGCGTTGAGCTCGTTACATGTGCCGACATACTGCACGTCGCTCTTCAGTACCTGGTTGAAAAATCCGAGGACGAAATCTCCCGGCACGCCAAAGAGATGATCCACGCCAATCTCTTTCAGCCGGACGAGCAGGTATTCTGCAACCGTGATCTCCGGACTTCGCAGCATCGAACGGCGTTGTGCGACCTCTGTCGTTGTCATGCCGGCACCCGCAAAGAATTTCCATCCATTGGTTCCTTCACAAATTCGACCTCGATTGAGTTTCCTTGATTCTGCTAATCACTATCCTTGAATAGATTCATGATGGTCTTTCCAATGCCATCCATCTCCTGCTTGAAGTTCGCCTTGAACTCCTCCCATGTTCTTTGCCCCTCATCCTTATATCCTTCCAACTTCCTCTTCAAATCGTGACTCTTCTTTTCCAACTCTGCCACTTCCTTGCTGTACTTTGCTTTGACCTTGGGAGCGGCTTTTTCCATCTTTGCTTTAAATGCATCAATCCTCTTTTGGTTCGCCTCGATTGTCTGTTCGGACTCATGCTTGAATGTTTTCCATTCTGCAAGAAATTCAGTTCGAGCGACCTTCAACTCTTGTTTGGCATCACCCACATTGTCCATAGCATTCCTAACTCTTTGTTCTGACGTTTTCCGCCAGCCCGTCAAGCGCGACCCTATGACTGCAAAAATGTTTTTCATGTTTCTCCTTTTTCATGTGCATAAAAAGTCAGTTACTATTGTTGGTTGGACTGCCATACCGCAACGTTGCTGTAGTGTTCTTGTTAATTATTCCCGTTTCTTGTTTTTCCTTTCGTTCTGATTGGTCCTGGGGGGCAACGGTTGCGCCTTTCGACTCTTGTCGGGAGTGGCAACGTTCTGAGGCCGGGTTTCTTTTCCGCCGGATGGCTTCCTCGTTGGCGATTCCGGTTGCTGGCCAATGCGCCCTTTCTTGGCTGGCTGTACCTCCCGTTGGCGATTGTCCGCGTTTCTTTCCTTTGCGGGCTTTACATCGTTTAAGTTCATGACCCTGGTTGGGGCAGGGCTTTGTCCATTGGCGCTCCTTTTTTGCACCTGCGGCCTGTAGATGTGCAGCTCACCGTTGCTCCATTGACGGCCCGGCTTGTCATTTTCCCTGATGGCAACAGAGGTGATCGTTGTGCGTGTTGCCCTTTGGACGTCATCCCGATCAGGACCCACAACATACGTGACATTGCGCCTGTTATCTTTTCGTGTATTTATGATCACCGACGAATTATTGATGATGGTGACATTCCTGGATCGATTGATGTAACGACTACTCACGTCGGACCTCGAGATATCCCCGTCTCTGACAAATATCCAGCGTTCGCTTCGTTCATAGTTACCGCCCCCAAACGATATGCTGAGGCTGATGCCCGGTCGCAGTGGCGCCCATCCGTAATAACCGGGGGATCTTCTCCACGATACCCAGGCGGGACCCCATTCGTCATCAGGGACCCAAAACCAACCGTACGTATCATCAAAATCCCACCGACCATAGTGGAAGGTCGCCCAACCCCAGGGGTAATCGGAAACCCACGTCCAACCGTATTCGGTGTAGACCCAATGGCCGGCCGTTGCGTACGGACTGAATCCGGGATCTCCATTTGGTATCCACACGTATCCGTACCTTGGATAATCCACCCACACACCGTGCGGGCTCAATTCATCATAGAACACCTGGAAACTCACCGATCCCTGTTGCGCGGATGCCTGTTGCGGCAGCAGCCATGCGCCCGTGATCAATGCAACGAGCACTGTGAGAATTCTCGAAGACCTCATTGTTTCACTCCTTTTCTCTTTATCTTAGTGGAAACACTCTGAGGCTTGTCGACCTCATTCGCCTTGCCACCTTTCTGCTAGCTTGTGACTATCACTTTGAGCGCTTTTTCCTTTGCTGCATTTCCAAATGTGTCGTACGCCCTCATGATCTCTTTGAACGTGAAGTGGTGAGTGATGAGTTGCCGGGGGCGGAGTTTTCCGGATTGAACGGACTTCAAGAGCATGGGGGTGGATACCGTGTCGACTAGGCGCGTTGTCAGGGTAATATTGCTTGACCAGAGTTTTTCCAGATGCAGTTCAACGCTCTTGCCGTGCACCCCGATGTTGGCAATGTGTCCGCCAGCCGCCACAATCGATTGACAAATATCAAACGTTTCGGGAATGCCTACGGCTTCGATAGCGACGTCAACACCTTTCCCGTGAGTGAGGTTCATGATCTCCTCAACGGCCTTGTCGTACACAAGCCTCGTTGCACCGAACGTTTTGGCAGCGTCAAGCCGATTGGCATCCGAGTCAACCATGATGATCTCTGCGGGAGAATAGAATTGTGCGGTGAGCAACGTCGCAAGTCCAATGGGTCCCGCACCTACAATGGCGACCGTGTCACCTGGCTTGACTTGTCCGTTGAGAACCCCGCATTCGAAACCGGTCGGCAAGATGTCACTGAGCATCACAAGCGCTTCCTCATCAGAACCGTCTGGAACATGGTACAGACTCGTGTCGGCATGAGGAATCCTGACATACTCTGCTTGAGTTCCATCGATCACATTTCCAAGAATCCAGCCCCCATGGTCGCAATGGGAGGACATGCCTTTCCGGCAATAGTCGCACTTTCCACAGGAAGTGATGCAGGATATCAGAACTTTATCGCCGATGTGGAAATTGGACACGGCCGAACCCACATCCTCAACAACTCCGACACCTTCGTGACCAAGTATCCGGCCGTCGGTGACAGTCGATACCTCGCCCTTCATGATGTGGAGATCTGTCCCGCAGATTGTCGTATGGTTGATTTTGACAATGGCATCGGTCGGTTCCTTCGCCGCCGGCTTCGGCTTGTCTTCAAGAACCCTCTTCCCGGGGCCATGGTACACCAAAGCTCTCATCGCAGATGTCCCTTCTTCGTGTCACGAACTCGCCCAGAGGCCACGACCCTGGTTGGGGGGAAACATGAGAAATGCACCGAATAATCCTCTCAATGAATGATTATTGTGACAGCATTGCGTTCGTATTCTTTCGTCCTATTTCACGACAACTTCAAAAAGAACCCGCATGTTCGCTTTCGCTTCCTTTGAGTTCGTGTTGCCGGGTTTCACTTCATACACTGCGGGCCTTGTTCTGCCGTATCCGATTACCGTGATCCTCTCAGGCGCAATGCCTCTTTCAATCAGATAGTCTCTGACGGTATTTGCCCTTCTTTCGCTTAGTTTCTGATTGTCTTTTTCCGTGCCTTCAGCAGAAGTATACCCAGCCATGCGGACGTTTATTTTGGGATTGTCCTTCAGGCCCTGCACATCTTTATCCAGCGACGTCTTCGCTTCCTTGCTCAGGGTGGACTTGTCGTAATCGAAATACGTGTCGCCGAAAACAACAACCTTCTCATCGGCCTTCGGGTCAAGGACCATCATCATGACCTTCAGCTCGGGCGGGGCCTGTTGTGCGAGTTTTACTTCAGGGGTCGTCTTAAACAGCATGAACAGCAGGATCGCCACGATGACGCACAGTATTCCCACGATCGTAAAGAGAATAGTCTTCATCTGTGCGTCGCGCTTTGCTCTGGCCCGTTCTTCCACAAGATCATGTATCACGTTCTCATTCCTTCCCTGAACTGCCGCGTCGCCGTTCCAGCTGTTATGTCGAGCATTTTCCTCGCACTCGGACTTATTCACATAGCTCCCGGTCGATGTTCCTACAATACTGCCGTCCGGAGCAGTGCGGCGCCAACGCCATTGATCTCCGATGTCTTTATAGAACTCCCATTTGTCTTTCATGGTTTTTATCCTCCTGTATAATGATGAGAAGCATCGTACCTGGGCAACCCGAACTCTTTTTGAAGATTCAAAATCCAACCACATCCCGTACTCCCGTGCGAAGCGCAAACCACACAAAACGCACGAAGGGGTCATCGCGCTCCCGCGTATACCTCACCACGCCAATCCTCAGAGACCCGGATTGATCAGGCAAATTGTTTTTGTTGATTTTAAAGGTATTGGCAATAAATGAGGTAACGGCATTGGAAAAGCCCTTTTCGCTTCCGGTCTTCTTGTCAATGGCCGCAAGGGTCAAGTCCCGGTAGATACCCCGTACGCTCCCGTCGGCGCGACCCGAGTTGACATTGACTTCAAATGTCACTTCCTGAAGGACGCCCGTCTTGATGCGCATCTGATCAGATACTTCGAGGAATGAATTAATCGGGCTCAAGTCCATTCCACTCAGCGAACCAGTGTATTGGAGCGAGAGGGTTCGAGCCCCGAGAGGGATGGACATCAGGACTTTCATCGCCCCGGCCTTCACAAAGACTCCTTGTATGTCAATGACCAGGACTGCGCCCGTCTCGGCATGACTGGTAATTCCCTCAACCAGCGCCTTCACGCTGTCAAACGTTACCCACGCAGGTTTCGAGCCGACAGCGAAGCTCTCGCTATATTTCAACTGTCCATTCATGATCTTCAGGTTGCCGACCTTCATCGGCGCCTTGATCGAAGAAAGAATCTCGCCCGGCATAGGGGGACTGACGGTGTCTTTGCTGTTTGGCTTGTCTTTGTTCAACAGAATGTCGAGAAGGATATTGTGGAGTTGGACCGACCGCGCCCGGTACGACTTCCCTTGCATCAGTTCAAGACATGCCACACCTGTTACGTTGCATCGCGGAACTTCAAGCCTGAATCGTGTTCTTCTGAATTCGCTTCCCATGAAATACTGCTCATCACCCGCCACCGGATGAAGCGCAATCGATTCCGCCACTATTTCAGAATCCTGCACTGACACATGCAGTCGTTTACAACGAAGTTTACACTCCAACTGCGGAATGGCCAGCGCGATGCCCTGCGCATCGAGTTCTCCGCTGGCAAAGTCCTCAGAACCAAGTCTTCCTCCCCAAAGAAGATGCATCCAGTGAATCCCGCTCACGGAAAATGGACCCATGGTGCCCGAGAAGGCGCCGTCGGAAGCGCGCAGTGCAACCGAGTCAAATCCAACGCGGTTCTTGAAGACACTATAGTGCATGTCCGATGTTCGTAGTGAGTACGCGGGATATGCCTCGGCAAATGCCTGAGTAATCCTGGGTTTGATAAACCGGTTTACAACGGGATCAGGGAAGAGGAGAATAGCCAGCACGCAGATAAGCACGATTGCCCCGACAGCTAAGCCCACCCGAGACGCAATTTTCAACCACGGCGACGTTAATCGTTGGGAGGTGGGCTTTTTCTTTGTGTGTGCTCTCCAATTTGCTTTCATGGTCGAGCCACTGTGTGTAGTATGTCCATGCGAGCGCGCGGAGAATCCGTGGCGGTGTTGAGGATCATAACAGACTCCCCAGGGCGGCAATCCCCGAAAGAATGATCAGGGCTCCTGAAATCCGATTAACCCATTTGAATCCGTTGGAGTTCAGTCTCTTTTTGAACACTGTGGCAACGTACCCAAGGCCCAGGAACCAGAGACACGAACCTGCAAACACGCCGAGGACAAGTATGCATGCTGAGAGAACACCTACCTTGTTTCCCACACCAAAAGCCGCAAACACAGCAATAAAAGCGAAGATGGTTACAGGATTGGTGAGGGCAAGAAGAAACGCAGAGACGTACGATCCCAACAATCCTTTGTTGGTGAGGGGAATTGCAGGATCATCGCGTTTGGGGCGCAATGTCCTTATTCCAAGGAACAAGAGTAAGCCTCCTCCAACCAAACGAAGCCAAAACTGCTGGCTGGCGATCGCATCCGACAGAAACGTAAGACCGAATGCGGCAATACTACCGTAGAGCGCATCTGCGGTTGCAGCTCCAAAGCCGATGATCATACCGCGCGAGTGTCCCTCCGTCAGTGTCTTGCGGATGCACATGATTCCGATGGGTCCAATAGGCACCGCCATTGCAAACCCGATGATCATCCCTTTGAGTAAAAAGATTGGTTCCATGCTTTTCGGTTCAATCGTTGTTCAATGATGCGGGACGGATTCTCTTTTTTGTCGCCGGCGGCATGCTCTCAACGGCTTTTTCCGAACCAAGGAGGATCGCAATCCAACGGGTGCTCACGTTACATTCAAAAGCGAATTTCATCGTCATCGTCAACGGCACACACAGGATAACGCCAATGGGACCGAGCAACCCTCCCCAAACCATCAGAGAGATAAAAACAACCAGGGTTGAAAGCCCGAGTCGTCTGCCCATGAACCGAGGCTCGACGACATTTCCGAGCGTGAAGCCAACGACGAAATACCCGGCGGCTGTCAGGAGAGCGGATCCAACCCCGAGCTGAATGAGTGCCATAAGCACTGCAGGAATGGCCGCCATGATTTGTCCGAGGTTAGGTACATAATGGAGCAAAAAAGCCAGGAAACCCCAAAGAACGGGGAAATCGACGCCGAGAATGAACAACCAGAGTGTTACGATGGCCCCTGCGAACGCACTGATGATCGTCTTCATGATCATGTATCGCTTGATATCGTCGAGAAACTTCGCGAATTGGGGGAACGCCCTTTGAGGATCACCGAGTACGGACCGGAGCTTGATGGAAAAGCTCGAGGCCTCAAGCAGGATAAATGTTACTGTAAGAAGGATGAGGACGATGTCGGAAAGTGCCGAACCCAATCCCGTGAACAAGCCAGCCGTAAGGCTCATGGCCGATCCGGGGTTGAAGTATTCAAGCAATACTTTTTCCGTAACGACGATATGCTTGGTTGCCAGTAAGTCCCTGAGCGCCATGACCTGATCGTGCAATCGTTCCTGATAGAAGGGCAACCTTTCGGAAAACGTGTTGAGAGAAGTTCCTACGATTCCACCGATTGCGAGCAGAAGTGCTATCATGCTTGCCATGATGAGGAAAACGGCAACAGAAGATGGGACATGTTTTCTTTCCAACCAGAGCACAGGCGGCGTTCCGATCAGGGCAAGAAACACGGCGACCAGGAAGAGTGCAACAACGGACTGAGCCTGATTGATCCCGTAGATGATGATAACGATCGACGCGACCATCACGAGGAAGACGACCCCGCGGTGATCTTTGAGTTGTTCAGTCATTGGATTTTGAAATTCGTTTTTTCATTCTCCAATCGGAGATCATCGCGACGGCAGAAGCTGCGTAGTACATCATACGCCATCCGAAGCTTGATTTGACAACGGTTTTCTTCTCGGTGGCTTTTTCGGCACTCTCCGGCGTGGGCGGGTCATACGGCCTCCGCAGCTCGCTCTCCTGCGGCAATGGTTTGAACATCCTTGCGCCTCGCCTGGGGGCGTAGAGCAGGGCTGCGCCGACTCCCAACACACTTCCAACGAAGAGTCCCGTCGCAAAACTGGAAAAACCACCTTCTTGTTGTTTCATGATCTTTTCACATTTTATTGGGTGACGTTTGAGCATGTCGTTACGATTCTTCGCCCCGACCACATGTCTAGATTGCAAAACTCACCTGGGCATCGAAGAGGAGCCTGCTTCTCCTTCCGATGGTGAAGAAGGGCGTCACTTCGAGGCCCAGATTGACCCTCTTGATAAACTCGATCTCGAGCGCTTTCATCAGTTCGACCAAATCCAGGAAGACCGACAAGGCAAACCCTCCCTGCCCAGGTCCCACATCGATCGGAGAGTTGACTCCAAACGTTCCCATTCCAAGACTGACGGGGAATCGATTTCCTGTTCTCGCGCTGACATAGTAGAAACGCATCATCGCACTGGTGTGGCCGTACTGAATGGTGTCCTCAG
This sequence comes from Bacteroidota bacterium, assembly GCA_049644265.1. Lineage (GTDB taxonomy): Bacteria > Bacteroidota > Ignavibacteria > UBA10030 > UBA10030 > JBARRO01. The sequence goes on along the minus strand of JBARRO010000076.1, from coordinate 2,558 downwards.
ATCGCGAATCATACAACACTTTAGGGATGCCGAGCAAAAAACCAATTTCTAACGAGGGACCTCTCACCCGGAAATACCGTGTCATGGAATTCGTTCGATCATACGCGCCGATTTTTATCGTGTAGTCGGGTTCGATGCTCACCTTGATCATCGACCAGGCAGGGAGCGAATCAAACGGCAGGTGTACCACTTCGAGTTCCGCAGGGCTTATCGCCGCATACGCACCGTAGGCGGTACGGTACTGGATGAACATCGCCCGATCCCGCTCCGGGTTGCCGTGGCTCCGGAATGTCACTACCCGCCTCTCGAACGCCTGCATGGCGGTTCCATCCCGCAACAGTACCGACGTCCTGATCGTGACGAACTGGGGCCCCATCCTCACGTGAATACTGTCCCGTTGAAACACTATTTGAAGAGCTCGTATCTGCTCGCGGTCAAGTGTCGCCGCCGTTTGTGGATCGTCGCTCCCATCCACGGGGGCAATGCTCACATACCCGCTCACTTGCTCGACGGTTTGATACTCCTCGACATCCACCGTACGACCCGTCTCATAGACAAACTGCCGGCCATCTTCATCCACAATCCTCAGGAGAATTCGGTATGCTCCAGGCGTGACATTCTTAGGAATAACCGCAGTGTAAACATCGTGGCCGGCTGATCTGAGCTTCATTCCCTCAATCGCGACGATGGGCGTAACCCGCGCACCCGACGTACTGTCCTCCCGCAGAATGGTCAACCGAACGACATCGCCCGGGAAATAGACCGGCTTGTCCACCGAGATGCCGATGCTTTCATCCTCAAGGGTTGAACGTACAACGGTCGTGCTTTTCTGCTGCGCTTGCGTACTCATCGCGCCAAGGAGGCAGACCGTCAGCAAACCGACACACAAAGATTTCAGCATAGCGTTCTTTCGGGAATCGACTCTTCACCGTGCGGCCCTGAAGTTTTATTCCACCCTTTTAAAATCGATGTATCCCCGCTCGACATCCGTGTGCACGAGCTCAACCCGGGTCCTGTGGCCGACATCCAGGCCTTCAAAACCGCTGATAAGCCTTCCTTCCACGGGCGGATGGAAAAGACGGACCCATGTCCCTTTCGCCGAGGCCCCGGTAACGACGGCATCGAACTTCTGATTGATCCTCGACTCCAGGACGAGGGCCGCTGCGGACTTTTCGACCTGCCGTTCAATTTTCTTCGCCACATCTTCAATCTCGGTGCAGTGTTTTGCGAGTTCTTCCAGTTCATCGATCGTATATGGTGCAGAGCTTCCCGCCATCGCGGCTTTCAATAACCGCTGGGTGATCAGGTCAGGATAGCGGCGATTCGGCGCTGTGGAGTGAGCGTAATCTTTCACCGCAAGACCAAAGTGCCCGGCAGAACTTCCTCCCGGAAGTTCGACAACATATTCCCCGGAGCCCAGCAGCTTAATGACACTGAGAGAAAGATCCGGAAAGCGCAGAGGGTCGGCGCTTTTTGCAGAGACCAGGAATTCATCCAGCGCTTTTGCATCGGGTTCTTTCGGAAGCGTCGAACCGCGTTCCAGGGCAAGTTCGACAATGCGATCCCACCGTTTCGGTGTCCGAACAACGCGCCGCAGCGAAGGCAGATTCTTGCCGGCGAGGTAACGAGCTGTCACCCCATTGACAGCAATCATGAAATCTTCGATGATTTCTTTGGCTTCGTTTCGTTGTTCAGCTTTCAAGTCCTTGATGGAATCCCCTTCAAATACCGGGCGGGCCTGAATTGTTTCAAGATCCAACGCACCATGGGTGTGCCGGAGGGTCTTGAGGGTTCGCGTAACCCAACTTTGGAGCCGAAGATTTCCCTCGAGCCCGTCGACTGCCCCGATGGCCTGCGGCATTGGCCCGCCTCCTTTCAGCCAACTGGCAACGCTGTTGTAGGCGAGCTGGGCGTGGTTGCGAACTGCCGCTGAATAGATATCCGAACTCTGAAGAGACCCATCCGCGGAAATCATCATTTCAACGACGAGGGCTAACCGATCGGAATCAGGATTGAGAGAGGTAAGGTCGGTCGAAAGCTTCTCCGGCAGCATCGGAAATACCTGGGCAGCGGTATAGACCGACGTTGTATTGTGCTTTGCGTGATCGTCAAGGGCTGAGTGCATTTTGACAACCGATTCGACATCCGCAATGGCGACAAGGACCTTGACCACTCCCCCAGGCATGGCTTCGGCAACAGTAAGTTGGTCCAGGTCGTGTGAATCGTCGTTATCGATGGAACACCATGCCAGATTCCTCATGTCTCGCGCCGATTCTCCCGTCCAAACGGCCGCACTCATTCCGTCAAGATCGCGAATCGCCTGAGCTGAAAAATCAGGGAGGAGCCCTCGTTCTGTCATCACGCGACGTGCGATTCTCTGGAGTATGGAACGGTGTTTCCTGTTTTCAGTATTTGTCATCTGGGATCGATGGAGTGATCTAGTCGTTTGTTCAACTGTCATCACCAACTCCTTTGCAGCCGACACATTCCTATGAGTTCCGGCTTATGTTTCTCCGTGCAACTTTCCTGTAAGGTCGGGCTGTCCATCCCATTGCAGC
>JBARRO010000075.1:0-3125 GCA_049644265.1 Bacteroidota bacterium | reverse complement strand
GATCGGATCCGGTGCTTCGTCGTTGTATGACCTCGATCTTAAGAAAAAGGTGGCGCTCGTTTTTGGAAACGAACACCGCGGAGTTTCGGAGGAAGCTGCGGCTGCGTCGGATGCCACCTTCATGATTCCCATGCATGGAATGATCCAGAGCCTCAATGTTTCGGTCGCGTGCGCGGTCACGCTGTTTGAAGCGGTGCGCCAACGTGAGCGGTCGGGGCAGTATGACAAGGGGAAATTCTCCGAAGCCGAGCTCACAAAACTCCTCAAGGCATGGGCCACCAAGCCATGACGGTTCTTTGATTCTCGGGAGAACTCCCTCTATATTATATCATGACAATTCGCAGTGTGATGACAGAGTTTGTTCGCTCCGTTGAGGCCTCCTCCGGGCGGCCGTTCAACTTCCCCGAACAGGTCGCCCAGCTTCTCGAATGTGCGAACAGGTTTGGGATGACAGAGGTTTTTGAAGACGCCTCGTTTCATGCCAAGTTTGTATTGCGAGCCAGAGAGGTGATGCAGCGTGTCGGGAAGGACGGAGACGGATTTGACAAACTCGCGGCGGAACATCAGACGAGCATTGAGAAGACGACGACACTGATCAGAACACTGGTGAAGGAAGCGGACGAGGAAGTCAAACAGCGGTTTGTGAAGGATTTCTTTGCGCTCGATCAGGAGAGCTTCTCACGTCTGAATGGCCTGCTTGCCGATTTGAGCCAGGTAAAGAACTGGCAGGTGGACGGCAAGCCGCTCCCCTGGCCGCATGCTGCACAAACAACTCAGTCGTCGCGGTCGAAAGCTTCAACGGCAGAGCCTGGTGCACATGAAATGAAGAAAGTCTCCTCCACGATATTTCTCCTGCTTGCCCTGTTTATCGCCTATGTTCTTCTTGATCCCCCCGTTTCGACACTCGGTTGGGTGTGCGTATTCCTTATTGTGGGGTTGTTGATCTACAATGTGCTTGCCATGAGAGATCTTCGTCGCGCCCGGTCACAATCCAACAAATCTTCCGACTGAAAAGCCATGCATATTCGTTTCCAATATCTCGCCGTCGTTATCGCCGTTCTGGTTGTCTTTTGCACGTTGGAAGGAGGAGATCGCGGGGGAGTCAAGGTGAAGCCTGGGATCGACGTTCTGCGCGACAGGGAATTCGACATTCTGAAAGGGAAGCGGGTCGGTCTTATCACAAACCCCACCGGAATAACGTCGGACCTCCAGCCGACCGTCGATGTGTTGTTCGCTGCCCCGGAGGTCAAATTGGTTGCGCTGTTCGGGCCGGAGCATGGGATTCGAGGCGATGCGGAGGCGGGGAAGTATGTCGAGAGCTACATGGACCAAAAAACGAGGTTGCCGGTTTATTCGCTCTACGGAAAGACCCGCAAACCCAGCAAGGAGATGCTTCAGGGGGTCGACATTCTGTTATACGATATTCAGGATATCGGCGTCCGGTCCTATACGTATATATCGACGATGGGACTTGCGATGGAAGCGGCGGCGGAAAACGGGATTCCGTTTGTCGTTCTCGATCGCCCCGACCCGCTCACCGGCAATCGTGTTGAAGGATCGATGCTTGAGATGCGGTACAAGTCGTTTGTCGGGTCGTATCCAATTCCTTACGTCTATGGGATGACTGCGGGAGAGCTTGCGCAGATGATCAACGGGGAACGGTGGCTGAACGGAGGAGCACAGTGCAGTCTTTCCGTGGTCCCGATGGATGGATGGAAGCGGTCGATGTGGTGGGATGAGACCGGCCTCGTGTGGGTGCCGACGTCTCCTCACATCCCCCATGCGAACACGACGATGTTCTATGTTATGACGGGACTACTCGGCGAGTTGGGAACTGCAAACCAGGGCGTCGGATATACGTTGCCGTTCGAGCTCGTGGGCGCATCATGGATCAACGGCTCGGCCCTCGCGCGCTATCTCAACTCGCGCGGACTTGAAGGAGTGCAGTTCCGCACGATGTGGTACAAGCCGTTCTACTTCGACACGACGGGCATCAAGTATGAAGGAGTGCAGATTCATGTCATCGACCGGGACCGCATCAACTTCACGGCCGTGCAGCTGTCCATCCTCGATGCCCTCTATCGGCTCTTTCCGGACCGGGACATTTACAGCCGGGCGAAGCCGGAAAAGATCGAAATGTTCGACAAAGTTCTGGGCTCGCCGGATATCCGGAAAAGCCTGATGGACCAGATGTCCGTCGAAGACCTCCTCCGCAAGATTGACCAGCAGCGTGCTCAGTTCATGATCAAGAGGGAAAAATATCTGATCTACGAATAAGCGGGAGCGCAATGGAGAATCATCGACACCGGTTGTTTCTCGCTCTGTTCTTTCTTTCTTTCCTGACAGTCGGCGCCTTGGGGCAGACACCGACGAAACCGCAATTTGGCTACATTGTTCTTCCGTTCAAGAACAACAGTGATTTTCAGGGAAGATGGGAACTGAGGGCGGACGTTCCGCGCTACCTCAGCGCTTACATGACAGCGAAGTACGGAGTCCTCGTCATCTCGCCGGTCGTCGTCCTCAGTTATCTTCATCAGGAGAACCTCTCCAGCGATGCGATCGATGACGTCAAGTTCTGGGACAACTTGTATCAGAAATTTGGATACCGGTACCTTGTGGCGGGCACTGTCGATGTCTTTGATGTGAGCAGGTTTACCACATCCACGCCTGAAATAGGAGGGTACGAGGCATTCAAAGGTGAAATATCCATCTCGTATGACATTTACGACCTGGAATCAACCTCGATGAGCGCCTCCGCCGTCAGGTACTCAAAGGGGGAAGTTCACGGAGAGTTTGCGGACCGATCCCTTGCGTTGACACTCCTCGGGAAGCCGACGGATCGAACGATCGAGTACCGAGACTTGGACAGGGTCCCGTTTGGAAGCGAGGATTTCAACAGGACGGTCATCGGCCAGGCTTGTCTTCGGATGGCAGATGACTTCACCATGGAGCTTGAGACAAAGTTCCCGGTTCTCCGTTCGAAGGAATTCCTCTCCGGCGCACTGACGGCGGTGGGTACTGAAATCACGGATAGCTCGGACATCGTGTTCAAAGGCAGGATTGTCACCGGGAGCGTCGTCTTCCTTGAGGGCGAAAACGCATTCGTCAACATCGGGAGTGAAGAC
>JBARRO010000074.1:0-3848 GCA_049644265.1 Bacteroidota bacterium | reverse complement strand
GATGACAAGTTTAGCCATCGCGCCCTCCTATTCTGACCCTGGTCGTGCGACGGAAGAAAAATCCGCCATCCGAGACCTCGTATTCTCGCTCGTCGGGGAATTTCTCCATCACAGCAAATAGGAAATTGAAACGTTGAGTGACCTCCTGAGCTTCAAGAAGTCGCTCTTCCCGTTCTTTCTCCCACTCGAATCTGGCGAACTCCAGATCCACCCGGCGATGTTCCACACTTATGACGTCGTGCATGACGCCTGCCGCGAGACCCGGATCTTCATGTGAAAGTGCAGCGAGCGGGTGTTCCGACACCACGAGGGGTGCCGCGCCCATCAAGCCGAACGGTCCGCCATGGCCATACCTCAACGTCGGGAGCGATAGCTCGTCGACGTTCTGTTTTAAGAGCGAGTTCATGACTCCTCCTTCTTACTCCAAGGTGGCACAAAATGAAAGGCACAGGATAGATAATAAAAATCCCACAAACTTGCAAGCCACCTTAGGAGGATCTGATAAAATTCGTCGCCTTCTTCAGAACCAAGTCGCAACATCTTCCCTTCTTCCTCTCCAGTCTACTCAACGTCGTCGGATCAATCCCGATTACTCGCGCTAATGCCTTCTGCGTCATACCCCGCGCCTTGCGGTATCTGAGTAGCTTCTCCCCAAGGCTTTCCGGCCTGTCGGGAGACGGATCATAGCCCAGGAATTTCAGAATGCCAGGCAGATGTCTAAGCGTCTGTGTTGACCTACTTCGCTCCCAATTTCGGATGGTGTCAGTTTCAACTCCAAGGTGCTCAGCAAGCTGGCTTTGGAAGAGTCCAATCTCCATCCTTCGCTTCCGGATATGGTTTCCGATGGTGTTCAGCACAGTAGGCAGTTTTGTAGGTTTTTGGGCTGTTAGACGGATTTGACAGAAAAGCAATGAACCCCTGCCTCTGTGGCAATTACGGGAATCCGCTTCAGGAGTGCACCTGCACAGCTGTCCAGATTCAGAAGTACGTCGGAAAAATCTCGGGACCGCTGCTGGACAGGATCGACATCCATGTTGAAGTACCCGCTGTGAAATACGGAGAACTTTCATCCAAAAAGGCGGGTGAGGTATCGCACGATATTCGCGAACGAGTTATTCGTGCGCGCGAAATTCAGGGGAAGCGATACGCAGGCAAGAAGGGGCTGTATTCGAATGCTGACATGGAGACGAATGAGATCAAGGAATTCTGTCAGATCGACACGGCTGGAACGGAGCTTCTCAAAACTGCGATGAACAAGTTGGGGCTTTCCGCGAGAGCGTATGACCGGATTCTGAAGGTCTCACGAACGATCGCTGACCTTGGGTCTTCGCGGGATATCAAGCCGGAGCATTTGGGCGAAGCGATTCAGTATCGGAGTCTGGACAGAAACTTCTATTCGATGTGAGGTGGGAAGTGCGGAGGGTGTTTGAAACCAACCGGTGTGTTCTTCACAAATTCATATCTCTTCTCTGTGGCCTCTGCTTTTCTCTGAGATCTCTGTGTCAGGCTTTTGCTAAATCACCTAACCACAACCATCTTCATCGTCTTCACAAAATCCCCTTCTCCATTCCCACTCAACGCAGCGGATCGCGCCGTCAATCGGCAGAAATAGACGCCACTGGTCACCGTGGATGCATCCCAGACTGCTCCATGCGTTCCCGCCAACTGATCTTCACTGACGAGCGTGGTGATGTGTCGCCCCAGCATATCAAAGATCTCTATGGTGACAAAACTCCTCACCGGTAATCCGTATCGAATCGAGGTTCTCGGATTAAATGGGTTGGGGAAGTTTTGATACAGGGAATACTCGGCAAGCGGCTGGCCTGAGGTAAGAAATGCCTGCTTGAGGATCCATCCTTCTGCATCGAGCTCGACCGTTGTCGGCATCTCGGGGGTATTGATTGTGAACCTTTGTCGTGAGGAGTCGTTCAATACGGTCACGGTCGTATCCCATTTGGAGGCTTTCAACCGTATGTCGACGGGCATCGTGAAAAATGAAGGCCTGGTCGCCCGAATGGTCTGGTCGATATCAATAGTCACGGTTGCGCCCGATGTAGAAGGGAGAGCGAACCACGCGTAAAAGTATTCGGGATAACGCTCTCCATAAATCCATTCCTCGAAAAAAAAACCGAGGTTTTTTCCTGATACTGTCTCGCAGACGGTGCGGAAATCCGAAATCCTTGCAGTCGAGTACATGAGGGCCGGTTGATTCGCGTACGTTTTCATGCAGCGGAAGAACACGCTGTCTCCCACAACATGCCGCAGCATGTGGAGCACAGATGCTCCCTTCGCATACATGCGCGCATGGTTAAAAAGCCCTGCCACGCTCGAGGTGTCGGCGACACCGATGATCCCTTGAGCGCCCACCGCAACGCCGAGTTGAGCATTCATGTAATTCCAGTACGAGGCGTTGCCGTATTTCCTTTCACGATAAAGCCCGGCACAGTATTGTGCAAATCCTTCGTTCAGCCAAAGGTCGGTCCATGTTCGGCACGTGATCATGTCGCCGAACCACTGATGCGCAAGCTCGTGGGAGATGACGTCTTCCGCGAACGTGGTGGTCGACGTCATCGTCTGGTGTTCCATGGCGCCACCGCTGCCAAATTCAGAATGCCCATATTTTTCTCTGATGAATGGATACAGCCCAAAGAGGTCCGAATAGATCGCGAGCATATCCACGGTTCGCGGGAGTGCGGAGTGAGCGGTGGAAGCATGTTCGGGCAAAACGTAGTTCAGGATTTCCATCGAATCTGTCGCTGCATAGCGATACCAATTCGAGAACTGCGAATAGTTTGTCACGGCGATCGAGATCAGATACGTGGCAATGGGATATCGTTCTCTCCAGTGGAAGGTTGTCTTCCCATTTCCCAAATCCACAGCCGACACAAGAATACCTTGTGATCCAACCGTGTAGGCGGACTCGCACGTCACAATGATGTCGGCAGAATCCGCCTTGTCGACGGGGTCGTCCTTGCATGGCCACCAGTCTCTTGCTCCGTACGGCTCGCTCAGAGACCATACCCAGGGGGTCCCGGAATGGGAGCTGAAGACGAAACTCCCGAATCCATTCGGAACGGGAAGGCCGCCATACGTGATCTCAACCGTGAGGAACTCGCCGGCATGATACAGTCGATCCAACGTAATGCTGAGTGACCCGGATGCATGCGTGAAGGAGGCAGGAAAACCGTTCAGCTTGACGGAATCCACCTGCATACGGTTCGAAAGATCGAGAATCAATGGACCAACGGTGTCGGACTTGCAGGTACCCGTGATCGTGACCGTTCCTTGAAGAAATGTTGTCGCTGTGCGAACATCGAGTGAAAGCCCGTAGTAGATGACATCAAACCAGTTGCTTGCAGCGCTTTGAACGAATGCCCGCTGTTCACGATATCCGTAAGAACTGTGCTCGAGGAACTGCTGACGATCCAGGTAGGAGTCCTGGCCCATGACAAGGAAAAGAGGAAGGAAGGAACACAGCACGACGATGGTTGCTCGCGTCCGGCCATAGGTACTTCGATCCCTCATAGACCTTCGTTTCATGATTTCTGATTCAGAATTTCTCTTAACAGTGAATGTACTCAATACCACAGCGAGGAAAAGGATTCTTACGCATGATCGTCCAAAGTTATCAATTTTTACTATTGCCGATTTGCAAAATAGTAACAATATTGCCCGAGTCAAAGTATAGTCGCATTTCCCCATTCTTTCGATCAAACACTCTTTCACTTTCGTCGGAGCATTCTCATGAAACTACTACTTAAGTTTTTGACTCTGTCAGTCCTCCTTGCTGCAGTGTTGTCTGCGCAAAGCAAGGGAAAACAGGTAACAATCACCGGTGAGGTTGTCGA
>JBARRO010000073.1:0-14685 GCA_049644265.1 Bacteroidota bacterium | reverse complement strand
ATTCAGGAAATTATCTAACCATGGAAGATAAACTCGCTTTGATTACGGGGAACCCGAAAGAATTTCTGAAATTTTTGAAATCGCGCTACCTGCTGATTCATCAGTCCAATGTGTTCTTCAGAGACATTCATTACGGCGTCATGGCATATCTTGAGGTCAATAGGCGGAAATTCCGTTACCTGGAGGCGGAAGAATTGGCGAATGCAGTCGTTGCTTCGTTGGAAAAGTCGGATATTCTGAAACCCTTGGACAACAAGACCTGGCTTCTGAATTATCCCGAATTCAAACTGGCTCCTTCAAAGCCAGCGGTTGTCGCAAAGCCTGCTGCACCGGCCGCACGTCCTGCTGTGCCAGCTCCGTCAAAACCGGCAGGAGCGGGTCCCGCAGGTGCAAAACCAGCAGCGGCTTTAACGCCCCCTGCCCCAGCGGTCCCTCCGGCAGGAGAGGCTCCAACGCAGTAGTACCGTCCGAAAAGAAGAAGAAGACTTTATGGCCACCGAGACCAATACCATTGAACAGTTAGCGAACCGCGAGTACAAGTGGGGATTCGTTACCGACATCGAAGCCGACACTGCCCCGAGAGGCCTGAGCGAAGATATCGTTCGTTTCATCTCTGCGAAAAAGGGCGAGCCCGAGTGGCTCCTCGAATGGCGGCTCAAGGCGTACAGACATTGGCTGACGATGAAAGAACCGAAGTGGCCGAACGTGAAGTACGAGCCGATCAACTATCAGGACATCATTTACTACTCGGCACCGAGACCGAAAAAGCAAGTGAACAGCCTTGAAGAGGTTGATCCGGAACTGCTCAAGACATACGAAAAGCTGGGAATTTCCCTTCGCGAGCAGGAGCGGCTGAGCGGGATTGCTGTCGACGCCGTGTTCGACAGCGTGTCGGTTGCGACGACGTTCAAAGAAAAACTGATGGAGCTGGGGATTATTTTCGGTTCCTTTTCGGAAGCGGTGCGTGAGCATCCGGACCTCGTGCGGAAGTATCTCGGTTCCGTGGTTCCCGCAAACGACAATTTTTTCGCGGCGCTAAATTCCGCCGTGTTCAGTGACGGCTCCTTCTGCTACATCCCCAAAGGCGTTCGTTGCCCGATGGAGTTGTCGACCTATTTCCGGATCAACTCGGCCGATACAGGGCAGTTCGAACGGACTCTGATTGTCGCAGAAGAGGGCGCGTATGTGAGTTACCTTGAGGGATGCACGGCGCCGATGCGCGACACAAATCAGCTCCATGCTGCCGTGGTGGAGCTCGTGGCCGTGGGTGAAAACTCACGAATCAAGTACTCAACGGTCCAGAATTGGTACCCCGGGGATAAAGACGGAAAGGGTGGGATTTACAACTTTGTAACGAAGCGGGGAAAGTGCATCGGCAGGAATTCGAAAATCTCGTGGACACAAGTGGAAACGGGGTCGGCAATCACGTGGAAATACCCGAGCGTCATCCTTCAGGGGGACGATTCCGTGGGCGAGTTCTATTCCGTCGCCGTTGTCAACAACCACCAGCAGGCCGATACAGGAACCAAGATGCTCCATCTGGGGAAGAACACAAAGAGCACGATCGTGTCGAAAGGTATTTCGGCAGGGTTTGGCAATAATTCCTACCGTGGCCTCGTGGAAATCAAGAAGGGCGCAACCAACGCACGGAATTTCTCGCAATGCGATTCGTTGCTTCTGGGCGACAAATGCGGTGCGCACACGTTCCCGTATCTTGAAGTCAAAAACACTTCTTCTAAAGTGGAGCACGAAGCATCGACGTCAAAGATCGGCGAAGATCAGATTTTCTACTGTAAACAACGAGGATTGTCCACGGAAGACGCCGTCAATCTCATCGTCAATGGCTTCTGCAAGGAAGTGTTTCGTGAACTTCCCATGGAATTTGCCGTCGAGGCCCAAAAGCTCCTCGGCGTCAGCCTTGAAGGAAGTGTGGGATAGATTAGAATCCAGAATACAGATTCCAGAATTCAGAATGTGTGTCACAACTCGGCAAACTGTGAACCTTGAACCTTGAACTTTAAGCTTCAAACTCTAATACTGAAAACTCAAAACTCTAAATCTTAAACCTTGAACCTCAAACTTCAAACTCTAACATGCTTCAAATAACAAATCTTCACGCCAGCGTCAACGGCAATGAAATCCTCACTGGCATCAACCTCAACGTGAACGCCGGAGAAGTGCATGCAATCATGGGACCAAACGGTTCCGGCAAAAGCACGCTCGCCCAGGTTCTCGCAGGTCGCGAGGCCTACGAAGTCACGCAGGGAGAAGTGATCTATGAAGGGAAGGACCTCCTCGACATGGATCCCGAAGAGCGCGCGCGGGAAGGACTGTTTCTTGCGTTTCAGTATCCGGTTGAAATTCCCGGTGTGAGCAATTCTTACTTTCTCAAGTCTGCTCTCAATGCCGTCCGCAAGCACAAAGGACTCGAGGAGCTGGATGCTGTGGAATTCCTCCAACTCGTGAAGAAGAAAATGAAGCTCGTGGACATGGATGAGAGTTTCTTGAATCGTCCCGTCAACGAAGGATTTTCAGGCGGCGAGAAGAAACGAAACGAGATTTTCCACATGGCGGTGCTTGAGCCAAAGCTGGCGGTCCTCGACGAGACAGATTCCGGACTCGACATCGACGCGCTTCGTATTGTTGCGGATGGCGTCAACAAGCTGAAACGGAGTGACAACGCCGTGGTGGTGGTAACACATTATCAGCGTCTTCTGAACTACATCGTCCCGGACTTTGTTCATGTCTTGGTCGATGGAAGAATTGTAAAGTCCGGAGGAAGAGATCTGGCGTTGGAGCTTGAAGAAAAGGGATATGATTGGCTGAAACCGGGAGTGGTACCGGCCTGACCGGGTATGACCATGAGGGCACAGAATGAAAAAATAATGTGGTACGATGCAAACTTCACCGCGTTCGAGAAGAGCCTGAACGGCGAATCGAATTCGCCGCTCCATCAGGTTCGCCGCGCAGCGATTGCAAAGTTCCATGAATTGGGATTTCCGACGACACGGCATGAGGAGTGGCGCTTCACCAACATTGCGCCGATCACGAGCTCACAGTTCAACCCCGTCTTCGAGTATCATCCCTCCAACATGACAAAAAACGACCTTCGTCGGTTTATTTCGGCCGGCGAAAATATTCTCGTTTTTGTGAATGGTCACTTCGCGAGGGAATTATCATCCGTTGGTTCTCTTCCGGATGGGGTGGTAGCCGGTGATCTGGCGTCTGCATTGAGGACCCACGGCGATCTCGTGCGTCGGCACATCGGAACGCTTGCTCCTTTTGAAGAAAACGCGTTTGTCGCGCTGAATACTGCTTTCTTGCAGGATGGAGCGTTCATCCATATTCCGGACGGCAAGAGAATGGAGCAGCCGATCCAGATTGTTTTTGTTGGGGCGGGATCTGACGAAACGTTTGTTGCTCATCCCCGCAATCTGTTTATCGTGGGAAAAAACAGCGAGGCAAGAATAGTCGAGACCTACGTGAGTGCCACAGATGTTCCGTATTTGACCAATGTGGTGTCCGAAATTCACGTCGGAGATGACTCCGTGGTCGAACACGACAAGTTGCAGCGTGAGAGCCTTCAGGCGTACCATATCGCATCGACTCATGTAGCCCAGGGTGGACGGAGCAATTTCACTTCCAATTCCATCGCCTTGGGAGGTTCCATTGCCCGGAACAACGTCGTCGCCATTCTCAATGCGGAGGGAAGCGACTGCACTCTCAACGGTCTTTCGCTCGGCACCGGGTCGCAACTGATCGATCACCACACGACCATTGACCACGCAAAGCCCCATTGCACCAGCCACGAACTTTACAAAGCAGTCCTCGACGGGAAATCGCGCGGAGTATTTAATGGAAAGATTTTCGTCCGGAAGGATGCCCAGAAAACGGACGCCAAGCAGACCAACAAAACACTTCTTCTTTCTGATGATGCCGTCATCGACACGAAACCACAGCTGGAAATCTTTGCCGACGATGTCAAGTGTACGCACGGTGCAACGGTCGGACAACTCGATGCGGAGCAGATTTTCTACCTTCGCAGCCGCGGTATCGGTCAAGTGGCCGCCCGGGATATCTTGACGTTTGCGTTTGCAAGCGAGGTTGTAGGGCGAGTGCACGTGGAATCGCTCCGCCTCCAGCTTGAGGATTTGATCCAGACGCAGTTGAATAAGGGACGAACCTCCTGACCAAATGGGAATTTCTGCCGCCATATCGCCGTCCAAGAGCCGCGTGAAGCCGTTCGATGTTGAAAAAGCCCGTGGGGACTTTCCGATCCTTCGTGAATTGGTCAGAGGAAACAAGCTGGTCTATCTCGACAATGCAGCGACAAGTCAGAAACCTCAGGCCGTGATCGACGCAGTCAGTCGGTATTACACGCAGGAGAATTCGAATATTCACCGGGGGGTGCATTACCTCAGTGAAAAAGCGACGCAGGATTACGAGGCAGTTCGTGGGCGGATCCAGCATTTCATCCACGCACGCGAGGTGCGGGAAATCATTTTTGTCCGCGGCACGACGGAGGGAATCAACCTCGTCGCATCCACGTACGGCCGCACAAACGTCCGTAAAGGCGATGAAGTCCTGATTACGGCGCTTGAACATCACTCGAACATCGTTCCCTGGCAGCTTCTGTGCGAGGAAAAAGACGCAAAGCTTCGTGTTGCACCCATCAACGACAAAGGCGAAGTGCGGCTGGAGGAGTTTGAAAAGCTGCTCAGCGAGAACACGAAACTGGTTGCGATTGCCCATGTCTCCAACGCTCTGGGGACGATCATTCCTGTCAAACGGCTGATCCACCTCGCTCACCGCAGGGGGATCCCGGTTCTCGTGGACGGAGCCCAGGCGATCCCACACATGAGGGTGGATGTTGCAGACCTCGACTGCGATTTCTATGTTTTTTCCGGCCACAAAATGTTCGGCCCGACCGGCATCGGTGTGTTGTATGGCAAGTCGGAGCTGCTCAACAAAATGCCGCCCTACCAGGGTGGCGGGGATATGATCAAGTCGGTCACGTTCGCGAAGACGACGTTCAACGATCTTCCGTACAAGTTTGAAGCTGGAACGCCGAACATCGGTGGCACGATGGGTCTGGGTGCGGCGGTCGACTATTTGAACAAAATGGATTGGGAGTCGCTCTCCGTCCATGAACACGAATTGCTGGAGTACGCAACGGGGGCGGTTTCGCAAATCCCCGGAGTCCGGATCATTGGCACGGCAGAGGATAAGGCGAGCGTTCTTTCCTTTGTGATGGATGGCGTGCATCCGCATGACATCGGAACAATCCTGGACCAGGACGGAATTGCGGTGAGGACCGGTCATCATTGTGCGCAACCCGTCATGGACCGATTCAACATCCCTGCGACGGTGAGGGCTTCGTTTGCGTTCTACAACACAAAAGAAGAAGTTGATGCGCTTGTGCGGGGACTTCACAAGGTCATGGAGGTTTTCGGCTGATGTCTTCGGATTTACGATCGCTCTACCAGGAGTTCATCCTGGACCATTACAAGAATCCCCGCAACTACCGGAAGATGGACGATGCCGACCGGGTTGTCGAAGGCTACAATCCTCTGTGCGGGGACCACTACACGGTGTATGTGAAATTTGATAACGAAGTGGTCAAGGAAATTACGTTTCAAGGTTCAGGTTGTGCCATCTCAAAAGCGTCGGCATCGGTCATGACGGCGTTTCTGAAGGGCAAGACAAAATCGGAAGTCGCGTTGTGGTTCGAGAAATTCCACGACCTGGTGACGGGGAAAATCCACGGCGAGGATGAGGAATTTGGGAAGCTGGCCGCGTTTGCCGGCGTCAGCGAATTCCCGGCGCGCGTCAAGTGCGCAAGCCTGGCGTGGCACTCGATGAAGAGTGCCATAGAGTCCAGGGAAGAGCGCGTAACGACAGAATAAAATCTGGTACAACTCAATCAGGAGGAACGCATGGAAGTCATCACCCAGGAAAAACAGGAGCTGAAGGAGGAGGTCTTTATTACTCCCCGGGCGGCCGAAGAAGTCAGGAAGATCAAGACCGACAACAATATTCCGGAAGCTCACGCCCTCCGTCTTGGCGTCAAAGGGGGCGGATGCTCGGGGATGTCGTACGTCCTCGCCTTTGATGAAAAGTCGAGACAGGGAGATGAAATTTTTCAGATCGCGGGTCTGACGGTCTTTATCGATCCAAAGAGTCTGTTCTATCTTTCGGGCACGACGCTCGATTTTTCAGACGGTCTGAACGGCCGCGGATTCGTGTTCAATAATCCCAATGCAGCGCGCACCTGTGGCTGCGGGAATTCATTCGGTGTCTGACGTGAACGAAAATCCTCCAACGGGTGACAATCACACGCCGCCTGTGAATGAGTCGGTGGTGATGGTCGGAAACAGGGAAGTCCTTGCGCCGACGGAGCTTGACAGGAAGATCTGGGTGGCGCTGAAGGAATGCTACGACCCGGAAATTCCTGTGAACATCGTTGACCTGGGACTGGTGTACGAGATGAAGGTCGATCAGGAGATTCCGGGCGAAAGCAACGTCTTCATCAAAATGACTCTCACCGCACCCGGTTGTGGCATGGGCCCGATGATTGCGGGCGACGTCAAGAGACGGGTTTCACAGGTTCCGGGAGTGAAAAACGTCCTGGTAGAATTGGTGTTCGATCCGATCTGGGGTACAAGCATGATGTCCGAAGCGGCAAAACTCATGCTCAACGTCGGCTGAATGGAAGCTCTTTCCTCGCTCCTTCCTCACACGCTTGTTTCACCACCTCAATCCTTTTCTTCCACTTCTTAGGAGTCCTGCAATGGAATACATGGATATTCTCAGCGCACTGTTTCGCTGGATTCACGTCGTGATGGGGATTTTGTGGATAGGGTTGCTCTACTGGTTCAATTTCGTCAACATCCCCTTTACCGCGACCATAGATGGGGACACCAAAAAGAAAGTCCAGCCGGAGTTGATTCCGCGTTCATTGTATTTCTTTCGATGGAGCGCAGCTGCCACGTGGGGTCTGGGCCTCCTGTTGCTCGGACTGGTCTTCTACCATGGCGGGCTGATGTTTGAGCAGGGAATGGGTGGTTGGGGAGTGAAGAGTTATGTGATGCTGGCCGTCGTGTTTCTGATCTTCCCGCTGTACGACGTGCTCGCAAAAAGCGGATTGGGGAAGGACATCAAAGTGTTCGGCGCCGTCGGGTTTGTGCTGATCGCCGTGATTGTCTATCTGATGATCAACTGGGCCGAGTTCAGTTATCGGGCCTACAGCATTCACCTTGGTGCGATGTTTGGAACCATTATGGTCGCCAACGTCTGGATGCGGATCTGGCCGGCGCAGAATAAAATCCTTCCGGCAATCAAGGCAGGAACTGCACCCGACGCTGCCTTGATGGCAACAGTCGGTCAACGCTCACGTCACAACACGTATCTCTCTGTTCCCCTCGTGTGGACCATGATCAACAGCCACACTGTTGTTCCCGGGGCAACCAGCTGGTTCTGGCTGCTGGGAGTGACGCTTGTAGGCTGGTTCTTCGTCGCCGGATTGTACTCCGCCGCCGGCAAAGTCAAAGGAATCTGATCAGAACTCTTGTGCAGAGTTGAAAGGCCGGGCGATGAGCCCGGCTTTTTTTGTTCGTTGCTCCGCAAAAAAGATTTGCGTACCATAGCACTGAAGTGAGACAGACACCACCACGCCTTCCCATGCATCGCTCGCTATCTCCAGGAATTGCCTCAACGATTCTCCTCTCCGCGTTCCTTTCATCTTCGACGTTTTCGCAAGCCCGCATTTCAGAGGAACGCATCGCGGCAAAAGTTTCGCAAAGCCGCCTTCAAGGGACCGTCAAAGACCTCGTGAAGATTGGGAACAGGCTGGGGGGAACAAAGTCGGGAGACCGCTCTGCAAAATTTGTCCTGGAGAAGTTCCGCGAGTCGGGACTTAAGGCCGACCTTTTGCAGGATCCTGAGAAACTGACATTTACGAATGATCGGTGGCTCATCCGGGTCGAAAAACCAAAGCGACTTCGCGGGTTGATCCAGAATGAATGGCTTGCAGGATTCTCGCCTTCTGTGAAAGAGAAAACTGTACGACTCCGCACTCTGAAGTCCTCTGACGAAATCGACAAAGGATCGCTGGACAGCACTGCGGTCCTCGTTGGATTCAATGTGATTCAGAAGAAATACCGGGAGTTGGCGGAGGCCGGAGTTCGGTGTATTCTCACCTACGAAACAGTGAATTCGCCGGCGTATACGAACTGGGCGATGATTACGAGTCTGGCGTCCGCCACCGACAATCCCATTCCGCTGTTCAACATTTCCAGGACTTCAGGAAACAGGCTCTGGGAAGAAATTGGCAAGGGTCGAGAAATCGTCATCAGGTTTTCGACAAAGACAACGGTTCGCCCGGGTCGGCCAAAGACCGTTATGGCGACGATCAAAGGCAAGAGCGAAGACTATTATATCGTTTGTGCCCACGGCGATTCCGACTCCGGCGGACCCGGGGCGGATGACAACGCGTCCGGCGTGTCGGGAGTCCTTGAAGTCGCGAGGGTACTCCAGGAGTCCATACGCTCAAAAGCGTTGCCCGTACCTCAGAAATCCGTACGGTTTATTGTTTGGGGAAGTGAATATTTCTCGACGGAAAACTATGTGAAGACACATGAGGAGGAGTTGGGAAAGATTCAGGGAGTGATCAACTACGACGAAATTGGCACAGGGAAAACGCGAAACTGCCTGTACTTTGAGGGGAATGATATTTCCGCCAATGAACCGATGCTCCGTGTGTTCAATGCAATCGGCGAGCGATATGTCGGAAAGAAAGGTTTCTGGAAAGAGGCGACCACGAACCCTTCTCAGGGAGGAACCGATTCGTATGTCTTTCTTTCTGACTATCTGAGAAAGCTCAACGTCCCGAATGCAGAGATTCCCTCTGTCACAGTGTACACCGCCGCATGGAATGAACCCCGGTCGATGCCCCAGACGTCCGGTTGGCAAAGCAAGGCCTGGAAAGGCCATCGCGATTCGGTCGTGATCGATTACTCGGCGTACTACCACTCGTCCCTCGATATTCCTTCGCTGACAACTGAAAAAGAACCGTTCAACATGGTATGGGGAGTGAAGGCGGTTGCCATCGCGCTTCTGCGCCTTGGCTGGTGAAGCTTGACTGAGGTAGGCCATTTGAGTATCTTAGGAGCATGAACGACCAGGAAAAGACCGTCGAGGTGCAGAAACTGGTGCTGCCCGCAAAAAAAGACGAGCCTCATTACTGGCAGTATTGTGTGAACTGCGGGACTCGGCTCGAGGGACGAAAGTGCAAACTCATCTGCACAAAATGCGGGTTCTATCATTCTTGCAGCGAGCCTTGAGATCATTCCGATCCTCCTACGTTTTTGTTGTCTAGCGTTATTCTTCTCGCCGCCATGATTTCCCCTCCTCGTCCATCGACAAGCCGGCTCGTGTTTACCTTTGGCTCAGTCACCTGCGACCTTGCGTCGCGAACGCACATTATGGGGATTCTCAACGTTACTCCTGACTCATTCTCAGACGGGGGAAAGTTCACCACGGTCAGTCAGGCGGTCGATCACGGGAAACGCATGGTCGACGAGGGGGCAGATTTTCTCGACGTCGGCGGGGAATCAACAAGGCCCGGCTCCGATCCACTCCCGGTTGAGGAAGAACTGCAAAGAGTTCTCCCGGTCATCCGGCAGCTTGCGCGAGAATGTCGCGTTCCCATTTCGGTGGACACCTACAAAGCTGCGGTTGCAGAGGCGTGTTTGTCCGAAGGAGCAGTGATTGTGAACGACATCAGCGCCCTCACACAGGACGCGCACATGGCAAGGACGATTGCGAAACACGGAGGTTCGGCAGTCCTTATGCACATGAGGGGAACTCCAAGAACCATGCAACAGAACCCCGCGTACTCCAATGTCACGCGGGAGGTGTCGGAATATCTTGGAACTCAGGCAAAGAAAGCTCAGGAGGCGGGAATTACTCAGATTGCCGTCGATCCGGGAATCGGATTTGGGAAGAATCTCGAACACAACCTTCAGTTGATCAGAGAACTCAGAACGATTTGCTCGCTGGGATATCCGGTTCTCATAGGACCTTCCCGCAAATCGTTCCTCGGAACGATCCTCGACCTTCCTGTCACGGAACGTCTTGAGGGGACTGCCGCAGCGGTTGCCGTGTCGATTATGAACGGAGCAAACGTCGTCAGGGTTCACGATGTCAGGGAAATGAAGCGTGTCGCGAAAGTCGTGGATGCGCTGCGATGAGCTCACTGAATGATTCGATCGCGGTCATTATTCCGGCGTTCAACGCCGAAGCAACGCTCCCGTCCCTGATCAATGCTCTGAGGGCTTTTGTCGAAGCCCCAAACATTGTCGTCGTCAACGACGGATCGACAGATTCCACAGCTTTGCTTGCGAACCAGGCGGGTGTGTTGCTTCTGGAGCACCGTGTAAACCGGGGAAAAGGGGCCGCTCTTAGAACGGGACTAGAATTCGTGAGAAGGCTTCCGCAATTCCGGCATGTTCTGACTATCGATGCTGATTTGCAGCACCGGGTAGAGGATATTCCGAGGTTCATGGAAGTCCAAAGAGCCACCGGGGCCAATGTTGTTGTTGGCACACGCACGCGAATTGGAACGGGGATGCCATTTCCTAGAATTCTTTCCAACACCATCACTTCGAAACTCGTCTCCGCGCGAACGGGTGTTCGTATCCCTGATAGTCAGTGCGGATTCAGAATGCTTGACCGGATAGTCATCGAGGCGGTGAAGATAGAGTCTGACGGATATGAGTCTGAAACCGAATTTCTTATCAAGGCGGCGTTGAAAGGATTTCACATTGAGTCCGTGCCGATCACGACAGTCTACGGGAATGAGAGAAGTCACATGTCCCACTGGGCAACGACGCTTCGATTCATCAGAGTGCTGTTCAAGGATTACTCATGACCCGATTTGACCACGACCGACTGGACATGATCGAATTACTTCGTCAGCGGGGGATTACCGATGACCGGATTCTCTCGGCGATGGCGAAGGTGGATCGCCATTCCTTCGTCCTGAAACCGTTTGTCAATCGTGCCTACGACGACACCGCATTGCCGATTGGAAGCTCACAGACAATTTCACAGCCTTACACTGTTGCATTCATGACGCAGGAATTGGGCGTGCGAAAGGATTCGAAAGTGCTCGAGGTCGGCACTGGCTCGGGATACCAGGCCGCTATTTTGGCGGAGCTTGGATGCCGCGTCTTTACGATCGAGCGTCACATGGAGCTTCATTTGGAGGCAAGGAAACTCCTGGAGAATCTCGGATATCGCATTGCTTCCCGCTGTGGCGATGGAACTGTGGGCTGGAGTGAATTCGCTCCGTACGATGCCATTATTGTCACAGCTGCGGCCCCGGAGGTTCCTGAACCCTTGCTGAAACAGTTGGCGGACGGTGGAAAGCTCGTTGTTCCAGTCGGCGATCTTGAAATCCAGAAGCTCCGCGTGGTGACAAAACGAGGTGACAAATACGAAATCAAAGAAGCCCACGGATTCAAATTCGTTCCGCTTATCGGCAAAAAAGGATGGAACGCCGGATAAGCTGCATTCGACCCGAACCCCTTGCCATCCAACCCTAAAATCCTCGCGATTGTCGGCCCGACCGGGTCCGGGAAAACTCCTCTCTCGCTACGCCTTGCTGAACACCTCGGTGGCGAAGTAGTTTCAGCCGACTCTCGACAAATCTACAAGTTCCTCGACATTGGTACTGCGAAACCGACCAAAGAAGACCTGGCGCGGGTGAAGCATCATTTTGTCAGCATGCTCGACCCGAAACAGGACTTTAGCGCCGGCGAGTATGGCAGACTTGCCAGGGAAACGATCAACGAACTGCTGGCTAAAAAGCGACTGCCAATTCTGGTCGGTGGCTCCGGTCTTTATGTCAAGGCAGTCGTCGACGGATTCTTTGACGGACCTGGAAGGGATTCTGAACTGCGGGCGAAGCTCGAGGAAAGGCTGGAACGCGATGGGAAGGAGAGTCTCTATAAGACACTCTGTGAAGTCGATCCGGCATCGGCGGCAACAATGGATGCATCGAAGCCTCGTCGTGTTCTGCGTGCGCTGGAAATTTTCTATATCACGGGCAAGCCGATATCTCGATGGCATCAGGACCAGCAAACTGAACCACCGTTCGCTGTTCAGCAATATGCACTCGATTGGGAGAGGAAGGAGCTCTACAATCGAATCGACAATCGTGTGGGCGAAATGATTGCACATGGATTGATTGAGGAAGTGAAGAATCTGTCAAAACAAGGGTATGGGAGGGAGTTGAACGCGCTTAACACAGTAGGATATGTGGAAGTGTTCGATTACCTGGACGGTAAGTTTTCATTGAACGAAATGACAGACCTGATAAAGCGAAATACTCGACGGTTTGCCAAAAGACAGATGACCTGGTTCAGGGCTGACAAGAGGATTAGATGGATTCCCGTTAATGGTTCCGAGGATTTCGAAGGAGTTGCGAAGAGAATCGCAGCGAATTTTCTGGCACGCGACAAAAAACCCGCTTGAAATGATCAGGCGGGCTTTAGGATTTACCATCCTCAAAACTCGGTACGCTTTTCAATCTCCCATCTACAATCTGCAATCTTCCATGTTAAGTCGGGGGGGGCGAGATTCTCCGCTAAAGCGGATGAGCTTTAGCTCAGAACTCGCGACCTGTCTGCATACCTCAGCCGCAACAAAAAACCCGCTTGAAATGATCAGGCGGGCTTTAGGATTTACCATCCTCAAACCACGGTACGCTTTTCAATCTCCCATCTACAATCTGCAATCTTCCATGTTAAGTCGGGGCGGCGAGATTCGAACTCGCGACCTCTTGGTCCCGAACCAAGCGCGCTAGCCAGGCTGCGCCACGCCCCGTTGAGCGGAACCAATATACGGCGAAGTTCGGAATTTTCCAATCTTACTCTTCCCACCGAACAGCAGTAACATCATGCTTTGAATCTCCCGCATCGTCTTCCTTTCGTTCCATCCAACTCCATCCCACTTCTTCCTCATAAATTCCTGCCAAATCCCAAATTGAATCTCTACCCATTTTTGACTACTTTGACAACAAAATCAATCACTGACACGGAATGCCTCTCAAAATTGTTGCGATCGTCGGAAGGCCCAATGTTGGGAAATCGACTCTCTTTAACCGGATTCTCGGTGCCAGAGAAGCGATCGTGTTCGACACTCCCGGTGTAACGCGCGACCGAAAATACGCAGAGGCAGAGTGGACGGGAAAAACGTTCACGCTCATTGATACGGGAGGTTTTGTCCCCGAGTCGCAGGATGTCTTCGAAAAAGCCATCCGCGAGCAGGCGGTGATTGCGATCGAAGAGGCGGATTCGATTATTTTTCTGGTCGACGCGGTGGAGGGAGTGACGCATCTGGACAAGGAGATTGCCGGGATCCTGCGGAAGTCGAACAAACCGATTCATCTCGTCGTTAATAAGATCGACTCCGCGCAGAGAGAATCGTATGCCGCGGACTTCTATTCGCTCGGTCTGGGCGATCCGATCGGCATCGCGGCTCTGGGCGGAAGGCAAATCGGCGACTTCCTGGATATTCTAACGGCGGACTTCAGGCGGAGCGGAAACACCCGTCAAAAAGAAGGCAGACTCCGGCTTGCGATCATCGGCAGACCCAACGTGGGCAAATCCTCGCTCGTGAACAGTCTGCTGGGCACTCAGCGCCAGGTGGTGACCGAAGTTCCCGGAACGACGCGCGATCCGATCGATTCGATCCTTAACTACCAGGGTGAGGAAGTCGTTCTCATCGATACCGCGGGCCTGCGAAAGAAGAACCGGGTTCAGGAAAACATCGAATTCTATAGCACGCTCCGCACTCTCAAAAGCGTCGACCGAAGCGACGTTGCGATTATCCTTGTAGATGGCAAGCAAGGCCTCGAAAAGCAGGACATTCAGATTGTCGAAATGGCCATGGAGCGGCATCGTCCTGCAGTGCTCGCCGTTAACAAATGGGACCTTGTCGAGAAGGAGACCAACACCGCCCGCGACTACGAACTTTTCATCGGCAATAAACTTGGGATTTACGATTTCCTGCCTGTCGTGTTCATCTCAGCCCTGACCAAACAACGCATCACCAGAATTATTGATGTGGCGAGGACTGTTCACGAAGAGCAGCTGAAACGAATCAGTACCACTGTCCTGAATAAGACCATTATTCCGGACATCGAACGCTACCCGCCGAAATCCTCTTCCCCCAAAGAAATCAAGATCAAATACGCGGCCCAGGTGAAGACTCGTCCACCGATGTTTACGTTTTTCTGCAATGAGCCGAAACTTGTCCAGGAATCTTACCGCCGCTTTCTCGACAACAAGCTTCGGGAGCACTTTGGGTTCTCCGGCGTTCCCCTTTCCATCGTTTTCAAGCAAAAATGAACCCCCGCATTCTTGTCATCGGAGGGCTCGCAGCGGGTCCGAGCGCTGCCAGCAAAGCAAAGCGCACCAACCCCAATGCGGACATTCTCCTGGTTGAACAGGGCGAATATATTTCCTACGGAATTTGCGAAGTACCCTACTACGTTGGCAACGTCGTCACGGATCCTGACCTCCTTATCTCCTACACACCCCAACGACTCACACAGGTCAAGGGAGTGCCGGTAAAGACTCTCCACCGCGCCGAAGAGATTATCCCCGTGAAGAAAAAAGT
>JBARRO010000072.1:0-15970 GCA_049644265.1 Bacteroidota bacterium | reverse complement strand
GGGATAATTCTGTCCCAGGATATAGCCGTTGGGGGTCTTGATGGAGTTTACCTTCGTCGGCTGTTGGAAAACCGTATCCGCCGCAGTGAACAAATTCAGGTCCACGGATTCACCCATCGTCTTGTGCCCCGCCACATCGGGGTGCAAACCGTCATTCTGGTATGATGACACAAGTCTCGTAGTATCCAGTGGATTTCTCATCACCTTGTCGAAGTCAATACACGCATCATAGTTCCCCTCAGCGCGAATCCATTGATTTACGGTATCCCGGCACGCCTCACTGTATTGATTGTAGTACGAATTACCGTTAAAAGGCATAATCGTGCCGCCGTAGATCCTGATATTCTTCGCATGAGCCTTGACAACCATCTGCTTGTATGCAGCAATAAGATTGTTGGCAATCGTCGTCGCGGCGGCAGCAGATTTGACCCCGCCGATATCATTCACGCCTTCAAGCACGATGGCCCAGCGCACCCCGTTCTGATTGAGAATGTCCCGGTCAAACCGGCTAATCCCTGTCGGGCCCAACCCGCCTGCCAACACAGAATTCCCTCCGATACCCATATTAAGAACGCCGACATGCTGAGTACTCGAATCTTTCAGAAGTGCTTCTGAAAATACGTCTGGCCACCGATTTTGCAGGTTGTTGTCGAACCTCGTCCGTCGGTAATGGAGTTACCAAGAATTGCAACACAAGCTGCGGTTGACGGCGCCAGCACATCGATCGTGTTGATGTTGTACCAATGATCCGTCGTGACAGCGCCCGTGAAATCGGTTGTCGTCGTCGTATTTCCCGCTATAATGTATGACGTCGTGCGAGACCCCGGATGTCCGGTCACAGAAGCTGATGTCTGACCAAAGTAGATCGTGATCGCGACATCCATCCTTGGCGTCAATGCGAACGCGATCGGATCTGAAGTAACCGCTACACCCGCATTCATGCTGACCTGGGAGTTACCATTGAATTTCAGCTCTTTGTTGGTGGAGATGTCTATGGCGTTGCCCCCGGTTGAGACGGCAATCTGAACGGAGTTCATGGTCACAGCGCTTGTGCTGAATTCATTGGAGAATTTTACCCGGATAGTGTCTCCACCGATTGAAACCCGGACGACCTGTCGCAAGGAATTGTTGGTCAGGCCCGGTGAAGGAGGCATATTTCCCGGTTCCACAAGCTGTGGCGCGGTACTCCAGGTTCCAACCCATTTTGTTGTTGTATCCCCGACAGAAATCTGTGAACGTGAAATGCTTTCCAAGGAGACGAGCATCAGGACAAACGCGGTAATCTTCTTCATAGAATCCTTTTTGTCATTTACTGCTGCCTGACGTTAGCGATCCGTGGACTACGGTCGTAAACTCGTTGAACGGTGCGGTGCCGTTGGAGTTGTGTTGCGCGAAATTGGTTCTGACATAGCCGTCAATACTGCACCCAGGTATTTCCGTCAGGTTGTTTACCCGCCATGCCTTCGCGCTTCCTGCGTCCGCCGTTTTCTGGCGGAACCTTTTGGCGGGCCCGCCCGTCCTAACCCCTTGGTTTTCTTGGGAACAACATAGGCGTCCTGGATTTGTACTCCAGGTAGGATGCCCCAAATCGAATTTCCAATTCTCGCTCTTCATAGACTTTCACAACGACAAGCAATGCCGGGGCAAACAGGATGAGGACCCAGAGCACAAAGAATGTTGATTGAAACCAGACCCCCAAGGAGACGCCCAATGCCAGGGATGCAAGCACCATGGGATTGCGCGTCCACGCATACATCCAATCTACCGCCAATTTCCGGCTGAGCGCAATTGCAAACGGTGCACCAAGACCTTTGACGGCAAGGTTGAACACGGTCAGCAGCGTGGCACCACCAGTGACAATGACCAATAGTAAGCCGATTTCAGTTGGCACGGGGAGTAACCAGCCAGACCAATCTTGATGGGTCTTTATTGCTCGAATGACGGCTACGCCATCGAGAATTACCACGGAATAGTGGACAAATGTGGTTATCAAAGCAGCCCGGCTCGTTGTCGGCTTTTTGTCAAGCATTGTTCTCCCAAGCAAAGCGACTGGAAATGTCAATAAGATTCCTCCAACAATGATTGAAATATCCGCGATGGTTGATAGTCGTTGATCGAGCACCCACAACCAGAGACCTATGATGAGAACGAAAAGAGCAATCCGAACAAATGCCTCAAGGATATGTTTCATGGCAAAATACAACCTCCCGTCATCATCTGGCAGGCCCGTCCGCCGTCTCTGTTGCGGGAGTGTTTCTGGTTAGTCTGCGCACCGTTTCGGGTTTTGCTAATATTGATATCTTACCACGTAGGGACGGTATGAGCTGAATATTTGGATTACTTGCACATTCTCCGTAATTAACTTTCCATTTTCATTATAGTCATAACTGGTTTTTGTCATGAGATCACCGTTGTACCCATACAGCCTTGACTCAACCAGAAAATTATCTTGATAACTGTATTCGATCAAAGAGACCGATTTACCCGTCGGATTACACTTGCTTTCATTTTGCAGTCTTCCGTTTTCGTAGGTATAGATGGTCTTGTTCTCTAAGTTGCCATTATGATAGAACGACTTGGATACGAGTTGTCCGCTGCTGTATTCGTATTTGTATTCTTCAGAAAACACCGCCTGGGGAAAAGTATCTTGCTCTGAGATGAGTAAACCGTCGGAATAGATGTACGCTCTCAAAATCAGGAGAAGGAATCCAGAGGGAGAGTTAACATTGCTATAATAATCCAGCCTCTTGGTCAACAATCCGTTACCGTCGTAAAAGTAGTCGTCATATTCATAAAGAATTTCCCGATCGCCTCCATAAAAGCTTCTTTTGTGAAGCCTGTTCAAGCTGTCATACTCGAAGTCCTCGATGGACATGGGTTGGTCGGAATCCAGGGTTGGATAGGTTATTTTGGTTTTGACTCCGGCGGTAACATCTTCTGACGGGTTCTTACCCTGACCATTTCCTGGATCGGTTGTTCCTTGGTTCGAACACGATACGAACAAGAGTGAGGCGAATAAGCAAACAAGAGTCCTTTTCATAATGCTTCCTTCGATTGCATGAGCAGGTTAACGGTTGGAGCTACGACGACGAGCCCGTTAGCCAAATTACTTTATCCAAGCAGAATCAACTTTTTCGTATTCACATATCGTGGTTGGACAGAGTGGATTGACGGGGAGCGACTGATTAGGCAACCAAACCGACGCTATTTTTGGAAGTATATGTCTCCGTATCGGGAGTATGAATCAGATTGATATACAATTCTATAGATACCCGAAGTCAACTTAGAACGCTCGTCCGAAGTAGTTAGCCAGGTATACTGATAAGTTCCCGCCTTATTGAAACCATTGACCAATGTGTCGATTGGCTGTAATTCACTGTTTAACACATAAAGCAAAATCATTTGATCTTTTTTTACGGAATAATTTAGTGAGATGGACCCATCCGCGGGATTCGGATAGGCAGGAAACAAACAGTCTTTTGAATCGGATCTTTCTACCACGATGCCACCATTTGATTTTGGTTTCGCCCAACAAACGGCATAATTTATTGGTTTATCGTTTCCCACAGCAAGCGAAAGAGTCCCTAATATCAATGTGTCTTGCCCGACGAGATTAGTATCAATGGTCAAATCAACAGTAGAAGTTTGCTTAGAATTCAAATTAATGCTGTCAATAGAACATTTGAACGGTAAGGATATTATTGTTTTTACCCATAAGGAAGACTGAGAAAGATTATGTACACGTATTGAATTGCTTGAAAATGGTGAGACACCTATTGTGTCAGTTGAAGCCCAACCAATCCAATAGTCTTCCGTAAGTGTTAAATGCCCATAGGAACTTGGATCCCAATCACCCAAGTCAATAGTTCCAACGAAACTGAATGGTCCTTCAGCGCTTGTCTCTGTTATGTTGCTGGCAAAATTTTTTTTGGCGTCTGGTTCATTCGTTTGTTTGCACTGAAATGAAACCAAACAAGCAAAAACGAACAGGATCGAGAAAATGTTTTTTTTCATAGTTTTGTGAACGCTGATTTGGTTGCCTTACGGTTGGAGCTACCTGCGGCGCCCGTTTTGGACTGCGGTTGCGTTTACGTTTTCTGTGTTGTATCCAAGAACCTGTTTTACGTCTGGCATTGAACCTTGACTGTACTTTCTCCTTACTGAAAACTCAGCGCGGGGCGCCGTCAGCTTGAATACTATGACAAAGTCAAGCTGTTTTGAGAAGCATTGGCTGGACGGACTTGTAATTCGGGATGTATGCCGATTCTGATCGCACAAGTGCACAAACAACTTTCAGGAGCTTGTTCGCAACATTGTTGAGCACCAGCCGCTTGGGCTTTCCCTCGGCCACCTTCCTCAAGTAGTATCGCCGAAATTCCGGATTGTGCGTTGCCACGGACATGGCCGCCAGATATAGCAGCTTCCTCATCCGGCTTGGACCAAAGCGCCGTGAACGAGGCCTTCGATAGACCGAACTGCCACTGGTGTGTTCAATCGGACTGATCCCCGCATAGGAGGCCAGTTCCTTATGATTGGCCGTTCGCGTGAAACCGTTCGTCAGTACCACCAGGTTGGCCGCCAACAACATCCCAATTCCTGGTGTGCTTGTGAGCGTCGCAATCAACCGGTGGAAACTGTCGTCCTTTTTCACCAAGCGCTTGATCTCCTGGTCGATTTCCTTGATGTTCTCCGCCAGCCTTGCTATGGCCTGCTCGTAAGCCTGGATCGCAATCCGTGTCGTGATCGTTTTACGCTGGAGGGCTTTCAGAGCATTCACATTCGCAATCTTCTGACCCGTAAATTGTTCACGGGCACTCAACAGCACTCTGACTTGCTCTAAGACCGCTGCCGGCGGTGTCCACCACGACAATTCATCGTAAAACCGGTGTCCGTACTCTGCGATCTGCCTGGCATCCACCGTATCGTTCTTGTGCGCCGATTGCGCAAAGGCCCGCTTGACCTTCACCGGCGGTTCTACCGCTACCTGGAACCCCCGTGAACTCAGGTAGTAACACAATGCCTCTCCGTAGACTCCTGTCGCTTCCAGACAGAACACCGCAGTGTCCGTCGTGATTTTCTGCTCAGAAAGCCAGCGTCGGAGTTCCTCAAACCCCTCCAGTTCGTTGCTCACCGACCGCTCCAGAAGCCCGGATCCGTCAGCTGCTTTGGTCGCTGCCACCGACAGGTTTTTATCTCCAACATCTCCACCCACCACAAAATCTGCCTTCTTCATCCTTCCCTCCATCAGATTGCCACACGCAGAGCGATGGACTACGCTTTCTCCATTGGATTCGTCTTTGCGACGGTAATACTTTCTAGCCTTCTCCATCAGAAAGACCGTGTCTCATTCAACCTGTAAGCTCGTCTCGCCTTGAGCGACTCTAGACTTGATCGGTCCTTCTCTGCTGCGGATCTATGATTATTTCAGTGAATTATCTTCCTCTAGTCTAATGGAGCGACGTGTTAGGCGGCAACACTTACTATTGCGATGAAAGAGGCCAATTTACGCCAATTGAGTTCTGCTGAATCCAATTGTGCTTCATGTGATAGTCGAAATATGGAACAGCGAGATGCGATGCTGGGAGCACATCTCGAGAAACGATGCGACCAAACCTAGCCTGACCAACAACAAAGAATCTCGCAGAACGATCTTGGATATATCCGCCCATGCCGATGGCTATTGTTCGCACTGACCATTGAAAATCATGTTGAGCAAAAGTCGTGAATATCACAGAATCATATTCAACATGATGGGTCAGTTGCACTTGTTCAAAGCAAATGGGGAAGAAGAGCTCTTTTGTGTTCGGGAAAGGATGAAGATTGAAGCCCGCAGAATAGTCGGCGAGATCATAGAACGGCCACCTTAGGGCAATGCGCCCCTCAAGTGAATTCGCTATAAAGTAGCTTAATGTCAGGCAAAATTTTTCGCCATTCTCATTAACCTCAAATCCAACGAACACATCGTGCTGCCGTTGAGCAACACTTATGGTGATGGAAGCTAAGACCAGGCAGAGTATGATGGCGAACCGAACCATGGAATTCTCTTGAGTTGTGTTGCCGCCTAACGGTCGGAGCTAACCTGCGGCGATGTGCACGTTGAGTTTGCACTATCGTCGCGCGGGCTCATTATTTTCATTGTTGTTTCATCCACTGCGCGCGGAATGTTGCACTCGCTTAGTTCCGTCAGGTTGAGCGACGGGTTATGCGGGCACGCTAACTTGCCCAATAGAGAATGAACTTGCCTTGAGTCTTGTCCCAGATCATCCCGCCAGGATCAGAAAGATCAAGGTACCAAATCCAGTGTGCATGAAATGAGTGATAACGTCTTATGAATTCGCTCTTCTGGTTTGGATGGAGTACGCTGATGAAATAGCTGAAATTTGCTGACGTGACATCGACCGAATCTCCCACCAAGTCGGCAAAGTACTTGCTTGCCGTGAAAAGACCTGAATAGGGCATAAGTCGAACATAAGAAGTGTCGTCACCCCATATCGTCGTCGAGACGGAGACTGTCCGAAGAGAGAGTGTGTCCAGCCAGATGGAAATTCCGCGCGAATAGATTGAGTTTTCAACAAACGGTAAACCGTTGACGAGTGAAATTTCTGTCACACAACTGTCGTCTATGCCGTCACCGGTAACATCCGCGAGCCATGTCTTAACAAAAGGAAGTGATTTGATCGGTGACGTGTCAAGAAATCGCTGGAATTCTACAAGATCGACGTAAGGTTTATGTGATTGCACAGAGATTGAATGTCCCTCAATGATGAAGGTCATTGTCGTATCATTGGGGGAATTTTCGGAAATCAACGACGGATTCGATTCTCCTTTGGGTTTGCATGAAACCGTAAACAGAAACCCAACCAACAAGATGATTGTAGAAAGTCGATTATGCATGGTGCGTGCCCGCATAACGGTTGGAGCTAACCCGCGGCGCTGAAAACTTTAATGTTGCACGGAACGTGTCCGTGACTTCCTTTTGGAAATGCTCATTGCACCCAACTTTCCTCCGTCGGGTTGAGCGACGTGTTATGTGAAACTTCAACTCTTGCTCGACCTTTCCTTAACTACCAAAATAGTTTTCTTGCACTGTACGGTTGAGATTACTGACCGCGAGCGGTGTGAACCCGCCGTCGTTACCAATTCTAAACTCTGCACACCGCTCGCGGCACATAACGGTTGGAGCTAAGCTGCGCCGCTGTACACTTTATTAACGTACTGTCCGAAATTAGTTTTCCCATCGCAATGACTTCTTCACCCAACTCTCTTGCGTCAGCTTGAGCGACGTGTTATGTGAAACTTCAACTCGCGCACGATCTTTCCGTAACTACTGAACTGTCTTTTTCGCACCGTCCGGTTGAGTATTCTGACCGCGGGCGGTGAAACGAAAGCTCTACTCATTCCCTTGATCGCAATTGAAGTTTCCCGCTTTTCGAACGCTAAACCGCGCCACCCTTATTAACACACCAGGACACCGCCCGCGGCACATAACGGTTGGAGCTAACCTGCGGCGCTGATAACGTTATTGCTTCCACTGAACCTGATCGTGATTTCCTTTTGGAGCTGCTCATTGCACCAACTTCCTTCCGTCGGGTTGAGCGACGTGTTAGGTGCGCGCGCATCACTTGTCGCAAGAACAGTCGTTGTAATCGCCTGATGGATAAAAGGTCATTTCGAGATTGTGTGATGATGCCATTGTGTTTTGAGTTAGCGTTCGTGCCTGGAAACTGCACCCGATGGAATCCCAAACAAAGACAGAATCAGGGACACTCTCAGAGGTGAAAAAATAAGTTTGGCCCGAGATGTACCACTTATTTGCATAAGGGAAGGTTTCTTTGCGAAAAACTGATTTGCCTGTTGACAAATCGATGACTTCGAGTCCGCGGCCGTCACTGAAATATACGCTGAACAAGTATCTCTCGTCTTTCGTGACAAGGTATTCTCCACCATAATATTCCTTGAGCCGGCCCAGTGTGTCAATTAAGATCAGTGTTCCTTTGTAGTCTCCATGTTTAACGACCGCGAAGAAGTCATGGGACGGAGGAACGTTTGGTACGAATAGGCCGAAATCACCCCCAAGAGGGTTGATATCATCGTAGTACCTTTGTTCCAACATCCTGCCGTCCTTGAGAACATTCAACCAGGCTCGACAATAGTAGAATTGCTTGCGATTAGCAGATGGAGAATTTATGCGTTTTACCTGCATTATCTGAATTTGAACTGCCCCGTGTTCAAAGATTGTTCGAGTAATGGAAAAAGCTGAATCAGGGTATTGTTCAGAGTCGAATGGAACAAAGTGCTTTTGCGCCATAACCAAACTGCTGGCCAAGAAACAAGACATGAAGAGGATTAGTCGCATTTGATCCTTCGCGCGCACCTAACCTAGGAATAGACGGATGGTTGCAGCAGAACGTGAAAAAAGTTGAGATAGACGGTTGACTTTTTCATTTCTGCCTGTAAATTATTCTTGTTCTCATCCCCCTCGTTTCCCCCCAATTAAATCCTCATCTTTCACAACCATTCAAAGGAGGAACTATGTCTCAAAATCCCAAACTCCTTGATTCAGTTCGGATGGAAACGCAAGTCCGACACATGAGCAAACGAACTGAAGATGCTTATGTGTACTGGATTCGAAAATTCATCCTGTTCCACAATAAGAAGCATCCGCAATTGATGGCGGAAAAGGAAATCCGAGACTATCTGTCCCACCTGGCGACGGATCGCAAAGTCTCCGCGTCAACCCAGAACATCGCCCTCAATGCAATCGTCTTCCTCTATAAACATGTTCTGAAGAAAAAGCTGAACAGCTTTGGTTCTATTGTCAGAGCGGATCGCCCCAAGAAACTTCCTGTTGTCCTCTCCCGTCAAGAGATTGCGAAAATCTTCACACATCTTTCGGGCGTGAATAAACTGATTGTCGGATTGCTTTATGGCTCGGGGCTCAGACTTATGGAGGCCCTCCGCCTCCGGGTCAAGGACATCGATTTCGATGCGAACCTCATCCACGTCCGAAGCGGCAAAGGAGAGAAGGACCGGGTTACGCTCCTCCCACAACGACTCAAACAAGCACTGAAGAATCACCTCGCAAAAATCAAGCTTCAGCACGATGAGGACCTCGCCGAGGGATTCGGAGCGGTCGACCTTCCGGATGCCCTTCACCCCGTGAGATATTTCATTTAGAATAGGAATCACAATGAACAGTTATTACTACGTCTATTTGCTACAGTCATTAAAAGACAAATTCTTCTATACGGGTTACACCCAAAACCTTCAAAACAGAATCGCACTTCACAATGCCGGAAAAGTTAGTTCAACACGAAACAGAGCCCCTTTTGTGCTTGTATATTGGGAGGGCTGCTTGAATCAACAAGACGCAACAAAAAGAGAAAAGTACTTAAAGTCGGCATGGGGAAAGCGTTACCTCAAGAATCGCATAAAAAATTATCTCACGGGGTAAATCACCCCGCACGGCGTTCGATTGGGCCTGGCAATACGTCTTCCCGTCTTCAACTCGTGTGCGACACGATCGAACGGGCTTGTTTGTCCGATTCCATCTCCACGAAAGCGCCGTCCAGCGAGCAGTGAAAGCGGCATTCCGAAAAGCTGAGATTCCAAAACCCGGAAGCCCTCACTCGTTTCGCCATAGCTTCGCTACGCATACGCTCGAACAGGGAGTCGACATCCGCACTGTGCAGGAATTGCTGGGTCATTCATCCCGTGAGATAAAACATTAGGAGCTATATATGGCAAAACACTATTATGTCTATGTCTTGCATTCGTTGACAGACAAGTTCTTCTACACGGGTTATACCTCCAATCTGCAACAGCGCGTACAACAGCATAATGAAGGAACTGTTCCGTCGACTAAGAAAAGAGTCCCTCTTGAGTTGATTTATTGGGAGGGATGCTTGAACCAGCAAGATGCAACACGACGGGAAAAATACTTAAAAACTGCTTGGGGAAAACGATATATTAAATCGAGACTAAAAAATTATCTCACGGGATAAAGATGTCAGAACGACTATGATCTATACCCACGTGCTCAACAGACCAAAGATTCCCTTGCGGAGTCCGCTCGATGAAGCCGTGGGTGATTGATCGAGTGCCTACACGGGCGTTCTTGTGATGCAATAAATAATAGTTGAAGGCTGCGGGGGAGGGATGGATCCGTTGCTGAGGCCCCCTCAGGCAACCGCGTAGGAAAAATATAGGATTACTATCTGCCAACAGCAACTAGTCGGCGAGATCCGTTTCTCAGTCGTGAGAAAAAATCTGACCTACGTCAACCGATTGCCGTTTGGGAGGGAATTTGAGGCGATGCGACGAACGGATTACTCGCGCGTGCTCAACATTTTCTTAACTGCGGGAACTGCGTCGCGGTGAACCAGAAAAGCCAATGCTTTCAGCTTGATGTACGAGCTGTGGAAGAAAAAATACCCGTTGTTCTTTCCTTCAAACGCCGTTCGCCAGGAGTCTTTTGCGAGGAACCAATCCTCGCCGCCGAATTTCTTGAACGATACGATCTGCATTAAATGATCGTCCGTCGTCGAGCCGTTGTTGAACCGGAACTCGCGCGCCTCCTGGTCGATTGACAGTGGGGGAATGTCGAAATCCGGTATGATGCCGATGTTCTTCGTCAGCTCGTAGCTCGGCTCAGATATGTCTGCGTCGAATGCGACTGAATAGCCGTTCGTCACGGCATCGATGATGGACTGGTAGAACACGTCGAGCGGTACGTTGAAGTAATTCCTGTAATGACTCCAGTTGTCGGGAACCTTCAACTCCGTGAACGCTCCGAACGGCGCATACTGGAACGATGTCACAAGGACATACTCGTCCCAGGGAAGCCGAATGACTTTCTGGAGGAACGATTGCGGAGTATACGTTGCGCCCTTGAACTGAAATTGCTGCGGCGGTGCGCCGAGATGCTTGTCCAGAATCTTTCGGGCCTGCGCCAGGACCTCCTGCTCGTTCCATTGCTCCTTCGCCTTCACGCTTTTCATCAACTGGTCGAGCTCGCGATACAACGGATTCTGGTTCAGCGTCAGGCGGTTGTCGAGCTTCTTTCCGTAGACCTCCGCGGGGATCGCTCCGTATTGCTTGAACATTTCCAGCACCCCGGTAAACAAATCGCCGGGGGAGAACCGTGAGTTGCCATGCGTCTGTACGAAACGCTTCGCCTTCTCCAGGAAAACGCAGTAAACCGGGTAGGTCACCGAAAGCCGAACCGGTTCGAAATTCAGTCGCTCCATTTCGGACTCGATGAACGAGGAGGTGGCAAAGCTCCAGCAAATCAGGGTCGTGTCCTGATTCATGGGGGATAAATGCGGAATCGCGGAGAAATCGGAGACGTTCTCCGGGTGCGGTGTGTGGGCAATCTGCGCCTTGAGGCGGTCGAGGAGGGTCTGGCTGACCGTAGTGCTCGTAGTTAGCAGCAAGAGCAGAAGAGCCGTGAAGACATTACACTGAGGACTCAGAGAAAGAGAAGCACACAGAGGTTTAGGGCTTTGGTATTTTTTTGGATTTAGATTCCTCATCATGAGCGTTTGCTCCTTGGAAAAAGAATTACACAGAGGTCACAGAGAAAAGAAGAGTGCACAGAGGTTTAGGGCTCTGGTGTTTTTTAGGGGTTAGGTTCCTCATCATGAGCGCATACTCCCTGGAAAAAGAATTGCACAAAGGTCGCGGAGAAAAGAAGAGTGCACAGAGGCTTAGGGTTCGTATTACTAGAGGGTGAAATCTTCCTTTTTCCTCTGTGACCTCTGCTTTGTTTTGTGTCCTCTGTGAAATTTCTTTTTTAGCTGGTTCACAGAGGTCACAGAGATAAGAAGAGTGCACAGAGGTTTAGGACTCGTATTATTAGAGGGTGAAATCTTCCTTTTTCCTCTGTGACCTCTGCTTTGCTTTGTGTCCTCTGTGAAATTTCTTTTTTAGCTGGTTCACAGAGATAAGAAGAGTGCACAGAGGTTTAGGGCTCATGCTAAAAAGAGGAGCCCTTTCTTTCCTCTGTGACCTCTGCCGTGCTCAGTGTCCTCTGTGAAATTTCCTTTTCAGTTGCGGATGTTCGGGCTTTAGATCCTGAATCTCTTCAGTCCTTTTTTCAACAATGTTGCATTGAAGTTGATGAGTAAGCCGAGATTCTTGTTGGCGAATTTCATGTACGTCAGGATTTGGGCATGATGAACCGGCAACAACACGTCCACCGTTTTTAGTTCAACAACAATCTGATCTTCCACGAGAAGATCCATTCTGTAGCCGCAGTCCAGCGTTATTCCTTTGTACGTCACGGGTACAGCCTGTTGTCGCCTGAAAATCAACCCAAGATTCGCCAGCTCGTAACTCAGGCACTCTTCATATGCCTTTTCCAACATACCTGGACCGAGATGCCGGTGTACTTCAATCGCCGCTGCAATGATCGCCCCCGAAAGCTCATCAATCCTTTCCATATGCCCCCCATTTTTCTATATTACATTCTGATCTTATCTCTTCTCAGTGCGCTCCTCTTTTCTCCTCATTTCTCTGTGAAATTATCTTTCCCCGGTTCTAAATCCCCCTAAACTCTTTTCTCTGTGTGCTCTTCTATTCTCTTCTGTTCTCTGTGAAATTCTCTTTCCTGATCCCGAATCTCCCTAACTCTTTTCTCTGTGTGCTCTTTTTTTACTCTGTGCCCTCTGTGAAAATGTTTCAAAAACTAGATTCCTTCCTGCGCGATCACATACGCCAGAATCGCCATCGCCGCCGCCCCGAGCTCCAACTCCCGCTCGTTCACCTTGTCAATCGTATCGTTGTCCGAATGATGATAATCGAAGTACCGCTGCGAATCGACGTTCAGGCCGATACACACCACGCCCTTCTTCTCCATCGGACTGATGTCCGCTCCACCTTCTCCCCAATGGATCCTGTCCGCATTGATCGAACGGAACAGCGGGGCCCATTGCATCAGCTTTATCGCTGCGGCGGAGTCGACAACGCCAAACCCGCGCGGCGTAAATCCGCCCGCGTCCGATTCAATGGCGGCAATATTGCGCTCGCCGGGCCGGCCTGTATTCGCATACGCGGTGCCTCCGCGGAGTCCGTTCTCCTCGTTCATGAACATCACGGCGCGAATCGTGCGCTTTGGTTTCAATCCCATTTCTTTCAACAGACGCAGCGCTTCGATCGATTGCATTGTGCCGGAGCCGTCGTCGTGCGCGCCCTGACCTTTGTCCCAACTGTCGAGATGTCCGCCAATCACGATGACTTCGTTCGGCTTTTCCGAACCCCTGATGTCGCCGATGACGTTGGCCGATTGCACGTCGGGAAGCGTCTTGCAGGAGAGTGTCATGGAGAGCTTGAGTTTCGGGTCGGACTTCAACAGCGCGCTGAGCCGCTCGGCATCTTTCGTGCTGACTGCAGCAGTGGGTACCTTCCGCACCGAATCCACATATCCCATCGAGCCGGTGTGCGGAATATCGTCGAGGCGGGTCGTCATCGACCGCACAAGCGCAGCAACACCGCCGACCTTTGCCGCTTCAACAGCTCCCGCCCATCGCTGTCCCACTGCGCCGCCGTATGCCTCAAACGTGTTGTACTTTGTCTTGTCCATCGGCCGGTTGAAGAAGACGATCTTTCCTTTTGCCTTGGAGCCGAGGGCATGCAATTCCTCGAAGGTCTTTACTTCCACAACTTCCGCCGTGATGCCCTTGGTGGGAGTGGCAATGCTTCCGCCAAGAGCTGTGACGTTAAGCTTGATGGGCTTCTTTGAGGACTTCGTCGCTAGTGAGGCCTTCTCGACTTTGCCGCGGACCCAGTGCGGAACCATGACGGCTTCGAGATGCACGTTGTCAAACCCGAACTCCTCCATTTTCTTCTTCGACCACGCAACGGCTTTGGCTGCCTCCGGCGAACCGGATAATCGGTGGCCGATTTTGGTCGTGAGCTCGTACAATAGAGGATAGGCCTTTCCCGATTGCAGGGCGTTGGAAATAATCCCCGAAGCGGCAGAATCGTAAGCCGAATGAGCGTTTTGCGCTGCCAGGGTGCATGGTATGATCGCAATAAGGAGAAAACGAAGGGAGAGCCGGTAAATCGACATGTGCTGAAGGTCCTTTCTGAAGATGAAATGGAAAAGAATGAAAGTATTGACAGAAACGTAACTTTTTCGTACTCTTATCGTAAAGATACGATAAAGAATCAGGAAACGAAGAGCGATGCCGAACAGCAAGGCAGACGAGTTCAAAACCAGGGAGAAAGCAGTTGCGCGCTACGCCAAGGCCCTTTCCCATCCGGCCCGTGTGGCAATTCTCAACGCGCTGATGAAGAGGAACGAGTGTGTCTGCGGAGAAATCGTCGATCTTCTTCCCCTCGCCCAGGCGACCGTTTCACAACACCTGAAAGAACTGAAAAGTGTCGGTTTAATCAAGGGGGAAATCGACGGCCCCCGGTCGTGCTATTGCATCAACGCCGAAGCCATCGAAGAGTGCAAAGACATCCTCGGCGGATTTCTGCAGGGTCTGCATTCCTCGTAACCTCTACCAAAACAGAAAGTCAACCATGGAAACGCCGGAAGAACTCAAAGTAATCGTCAAAGCAAAGTACAGCGAGATTGCCAATCAGTCGAAGGAACAAAATGCGGCCTCCTGTTGTGGAGCAACGTGCGGCTGCTCCACAGACGATGCCATCTTCGCTGAGGACTACTCCAAACTCGCCGGATACGTTCCCGATGCTGACCTTGCACTAGGGTGCGGCATCCCCGTTGAAGTCGCTGCAATCAAGACGGGAGATTCGGTGCTGGACCTCGGGTCGGGAGCCGGCAATGATGTGTTCGTGGCGAGACGGATTGTCGGAGAAAGCGGAAAAGTAATCGGCGTCGATCTGACGGATGCCATGATTGCGAAAGCAAAGAGCAACAACGAAAAACTCGGATACCGCAATGTCGAATTCCGACAAGGCGATATCGAACGCCTGCCCGTCGATTCGGCCTCGGTGGACGTCGTTATCAGCAACTGCGTTCTGAACCTGGTGCCGGACAAGCCTAAAGCGTTCGCCGAAATCTTTCGCGTTCTGAAACCCGGAGCGCATTTCGCCA
Source organism: Bacteroidota bacterium (assembly GCA_049644265.1). Classification (GTDB taxonomy): domain Bacteria; phylum Bacteroidota; class Ignavibacteria; order UBA10030; family UBA10030; genus JBARRO01. The sequence goes on along the minus strand of JBARRO010000072.1, from coordinate 906 downwards.
TCTCCGACGTCGTCACGACGGGTGCACTCCCGGAATCAATCAAATCGGCCGCCGAGCTTTATGTCGGATGCGTTTCCGGCGCGATTGAGAAGGAAGAGTATCTGATGCTTATGAAGAAAACGGGATTCACGAACGTGGAGGTCAAGAAGGAAAAGGAGATCTCCGTCCCAAACAAAGTGCTTGTGGAGTACCTGGGCCTTGATGAGCTGCGAAAATTCAAATCGTCCGGAGCCGGAATTCTAAGCATCACCGTTTTTGGCGAGAAACCATGACCGGGTTCAGTATCGGGATCGCAAGCCCGTCAGAAAAGGGTGAAATACGATTCCTGCTGGAGAAATCCCAGTTGCCGTCAGAAGACATTGGGGACCACTTGGAGCACTTTCTGGTGGCGAAAAGCGATGGCAAGGTTGTTGGCGCCGTCGGACTCGAACTTTTCGGAACTTCCGCATTGTTGCGCTCACTCGTTGTGGATGGAACAGAGCGGGGAAAAGGTCTGGGAAAAGAGCTCTATCGTGCCGTTGTCAAGCATGCAAAGGACCGGGGCGTGAAAGAACTCGGACTTCTCACAACGACAGCGGAAGGGTTCTTTGCTAAGGAGGGATTTCAAAAAGCAGAAGGTGAGAAGATCCCCGCCTACATCAAGAGTACCAAGGAATATCAGATCCTCTGCCCCTCGTCAGCGATCTGCATGGTGAGGAGAATTTGAAAGAAAATCAGTAAACAGTAAACAGTTAATGGTTGAGTGCCTAATGAAAGTAGACTAATTTTTGTTTGACAGCTGGGTTCAGAGGAAACGAAAGCGTTTTCAGTTGTTTGGGTTGTTGGTCGTCTTCGAACAAAATAGTCAGTTGTTCTCGTTTCAGGTTCCATTCGGCCAAGACAAAATAGTTGATGTACGACTTTGAG
>JBARRO010000071.1:0-5970 GCA_049644265.1 Bacteroidota bacterium | reverse complement strand
TCAAAAAAATAGCTCATGCACTAACCGCCGAAACAACATGGTGTCAAGCTTACGCATAGCCACTCCGTGGAAGTCCTGGGGTAGTGCGCAAGGTAACATGTCAAAGAACAATCTGCAAAACTAGAACTCAAAGCTGTCTACTTCTATTTGTCACATAACCACTACCTATTACTTACTACTTATCCCCATTCCCCATTGCTCATTACACATTGCCAATTGCTCATTGCTTCCTACGCCACTCTCTTCTTCTCCGTCATCAAGCCACGAAGAATTCTAATCAATGCGTGAATCCTCTTCGTGGATTTGGGCGTGATGAAGATCGTGTTATCGCCGGCGATCGTGCCAAGAATGTCGGAATTATGCAGTCCGTCGATGATCTCCGCAACGCCCTGGGCCCGCCCCGGGAGAGTCTTGATGACGATCAGCGATTCGTTCGACTCAATCTGCTCGATTTCGTACCCGATGAACGATTGGAGGCGCTGCTCCTCGCTCTCGGGGTTGAGAACGTAGCGTGGTCCTTCCGGAGTGTTGATCCGCGCAATGCGAAGTTCTTTCATGTCCCTCGAGAGAGTCGCCTGTGTGACGTCGAACCCCGCATTCTTCAGCGCTTTGCACAAATCTTCCTGCGTACCCACATTCTTCCGCGAGATGATCTGTTTGATGGCAATATGTCTGTTTTGTCTGTCCAAAGTGATTCAGGAATTAGTTGTTCGGTTCCATGCCTGTCTAGTGCCGCTCCCAATAAGTAAGATCGTATCTCGTAACATTGAGAAGTACAAATTGGAGCGGCACTACTGCCTTTTTTGAATAGGCTTTAGTATGAACCACAAGATTACTTTCTAGAGGTGGCACTAGCTGTTGATGAGTATTGAAGACTCCATGGGAGCTCGCGATCGTCGAGCCGACGAATATCCAAACAGCATGGCGATAATAGCTTTTTGGACGTGGAGGCGATTCTCGGCTTCATCGAACACCACCGAGTGCTCCCCTTCGAGCACCTCTTCCGTGATTTCTTCGCCACGGTGGGCTGGCAGGCAATGCAGGACGACACAGTCCTTCTTTGCCAACAAAAGCAGCTGTCCATCGATCCGGTAGCCGGCAAATGCCTTCCGCCGTGCCGCCGATTCATCTTCCTGGCCCATGCTTGTCCAGACATCCGTATAGAGGGCGTCCGCGTTGCGCACGGCCTCGCGGGGATCCTCAATAATCTCGATGGTGCTGATTCCAGAGGCCCTGGCCTTGCCAAGCAATGTTTCGTCCGGCCAGTATCCCTTCGGCGCCGCAAGGACGAAATGCATGGGATAGAGCATGGCCGCCTCAAGCCATGAGTTGACCACATTGTTGCCGTCACCGACGAAGACAATCTTGACTCCAGGAGAGAGCTTGTGATGCTGCCGGAGTGTGTAGAGGTCGGCGACGATCTGGCATGGATGAGAATAATCCGTCAATGCGTTAATAACGGGGACGGAGGCGTGTTCGGCCAGCTCCAGGAGGATGCTGTGGTCGAAGAGTCTTGCTATAATGAGCGACGTGAACCGCGAGAGGAGCTTTGCGACGTCGCTCGGCTTTTCGCGAGTCCCGATCCCGACGCTTTCATTCGATAGAAAAACCGGATGGCCTCCAAACTGGTGCACGCCGACCTCAAACGACACACGCGTACGCAGCGAAGGCTTTTGAAAAAGCAAGGCAGCAGATTTACCCTCAAGCGGCTTGTATCCTGACGTGTTCTTCAGGGCGTCGGTCACCGAGAATAGCTCCGTGAGCTCCCCCTGAGAGATGTCTAAAAGCGAGAGAAAGTCCTTCTTCATCCCTTTGCTCCGGAAAATGGAAAGACGTTCGATACCGACGAGGATTCCTCGTGGATCATTTGGGTGCCGATGCCCTCGTCCGTGAAGATTTCAAGGAGGAGGGAGTGTTTCACGCGACCGTCAATAATGTGAACTTTGTTCACGCCGGCCTGGAGCGTCTCGAACGCAGATTGAACTTTGGGGATCATCCCTCCGAAAATCGAGCCGTTCTGAATCAATTTGTCAGCTTCGTTCTTGTTGAGTGTCGAGATGAGCTTTTTATCGACCAGGATTCCTTCGATGTCGCTGAGGTAAACGAGTTTCTCGGCACGCAGTGCGGCTGCGATGGCGCCCGCAGCAAGGTCCGCATTCACATTGAACATTTCTCCCCGATCTCCCACGCCGATGGGCGCAATCACGGGCATCATACCGTTGGTGAGGAGAAGGTTGATGAACGATGTATTGACGGCTGTAACCTCACCGACAAGCCCCAGATCGATTCCGTTGTTCGGGTTCTTTCTCGCCCTGAGCAGGGAGTTGTCGACTCCGCACAACCCGAGGGCATTCCCGCCGTTCATGTTGATCAGGTTCACGATTTCCTTGTTGAGCTTGCCCGCGAGGACCATCAACACCACCTGCATCGTCGCCTCATCGGTGTAACGCTGCCCGTTGACGAAGGCCGATTTGATGTCGAGCTTTGAGGCAACGTTCGTGATTTCCTTCCCGCCGCCGTGCACGATCACGATGTTGACGCCGATCTTTCGGAGGATCGTCACGTCTTTTGCGAACATCTGCTTCAGATGTTCTTCCGTCATCGCCGCGCCGCCGTACTTGATGACAAATGTTTTGCCCTCGTACGTCTGGATGTACGGAAGAGCTTCGATGAGTACTTCTTCTTTGGTGGAGGAATCGATCATGGGAATTGAGTGAAGTGAAGACGTTTTGTGTTGAGCTGTCAGCTATCAGCAATCAGCTATCAGCAGCATTCAGCTAAGCAGTTCTTACTGATCGCTGAATGCTGACCGCTGAAAGCTTCCTAGGACCTATAACTCGCATTAATATGCACATACTCTTTCGTCAGATCGCACGTCCAGAATCGGGCGCTTTGATGTCCTTTGTTCAGATTGATCGAAACGACAATGCTCTCCTGGGAGAGCGCTTCCTTTGCCTTGACTTCGTCAAGTACGATTTCGTAGTTCTTCTTCAGAATAGGAATGTCGTTGAACGAAATCTCGACAAGGTCCGGATTGAAATCGATTCCGGAGTAGCCGACCGCCGCCAGAATCCTTCCCCAATTCGCATCCGCACCATGGATCGCTGTCTTCACAAGGTTCGAGTTCGCAACCGACCTTGCCGCTTGGGCTGCTTCTTCTTCGGAGGAAGCACCGTGGACAAGAATCTCCACAAGTTTGGTCGCGCCCTCTCCATCCCGCGCGATCATTTTCGCGAGCTTGATCAGCACGTATTCAAGGGCTGCACAAAAGAGTTGGTATTCCTCCGTATGATCCTTGATCGCCTTGTTCTTTGCCAACCCGTTCGCAAGAATCAACAGCATATCGTTGGTGCTCGTATCACCATCGACCGTGATCCGGTTGAACGATTTGTTGTTCGCATTGCGCAGGGCTTTCTGGAGCAACGGCTGATCGATAACGGCGTCGGTGGTCACGAATGCCAGCATGGTGGCCATGTTTGGAGCGATCATCCCGGACCCCTTTGCCATTCCACCAATCGTCACAGTGGCGTTTCCGAGCGTGAACTGTACTGCAACTTCCTTCGAAAACGTATCAGTCGTCATGATGGCTTCGGCCGCGTCCTTGTTGCCGCTTCGGCTGAGCTCGGCGGAAAGCGACTGAATTCCGGCAGTGATCTTCTCGATCGGCAGATACTGACCGATAACGCCCGTTGAAGATACCATCACCTGCTCTTGGGGAAGATTGAGCGCCTTTGCCGTCGATTCCACCATGGCCCAGGCGTCGTTCATTCCCTTTTCCCCGGTGCAAGCGTTCGCATTCCCGCTGTTGACGACGACGGCAGAACACAGGGAAGACCGCTGGAGCTGAAGTTTGTCGACGAGGACGGGTGCTGCCTGGGTTTTGTTCAGGGTGAAGACGCCGGCGACATTTGCAGGAGTCATAGAAGAGACGATGGCCAGATCTTTCTTTGCCTTTCGGATACCGCAATAGGCTCCCGCAGCGAGAAATCCCTGAGCCGCGGTTACTCCGCCGTTGCATTCATTGAGTACAGCTGTGTTCATGGTAAGAGTCCTTCTGTTTCGTTGAAACCGAACATGAGATTCATGTTCTGAATGGCCTGCCCCGCCGCGCCTTTGATCAGATTGTCGATGGCGGACAGGATGATCAATTGATTATTTTCGGGATACAGTTGAAATCCGATGTCGATGAAGTTTGTGTAATTCACATTCTTGATTTCCGGGATCGCAGACTGCGAGTATCGAACGAAGGGGGCATTGCGATAATATTTCTCGTATGCTCCCAGGACGTCGTTCTCGTCGACTCCGGCAGCCAACGGCGCATAGGAGCTCGTGTAAATCCCCCTGGTTATGGGAAGCAGATGTGGGACAAACGTCACGCCGACGTTCTTTCCGCTGATCTCCTCCAGCGTGGTCTTGATTTCGGGGATGTGCTGGTGTGATCCGACTTTGTATGCTCTGACGGATTCGTTGATTTCCACAAACGAGTATTCCGCATTTGCACTCCTGCCCGCACCCGATACTCCGGACAGAGAACTGACGGCAATTCCAGATTCGAGAATTACCCCCTCTTTGAGGAGGGGGGCAAGTGGAAGGATCGCGCTCGTCGGGTAGCACCCGGGGTTCGCAACAAGTGTAGCGGATTTGATGCGCTCCCTGTTCCATTCCGGTAGCCCGTAAACTGCCCGGGGAAGCAGGTCTGGTGCTTTGTGCGGTGTTTTGTAATACGTTTCGTAGAGTGAAGCATCCTTGAGCCGAAAATCTCCGCCCAGGTCGACGATCTTCTTCCCCCGTTTGAGCAACTCCGGGACAATATTCATAGCCTCCCGCGAAGGAAGAGCAAGGAACACCACATCACTGGTGCATGCAGCTTCAGGGGTATACGATTCAAACGAGGCCCCGCTCTGTTTCCCAAACCACGGCGCAACGGCGTCGACCCGTTTGCCGGCAGAGGTGTTCGCAAACAACTTCTCCACGTGCACATGCTTGTGGCGGGAGAGGATCCTGAGGAGTTCAAGGCCCGAATATCCTGACGCACCTACAACCGAAGCTTTTATTGACGTATCCAATTTCCGTTCCGCAAGAATTGAGCTATTCTGCCGTCTGCCTACTGCACGCTGCAAACTGCTACTGCATAAGTATGCAACTTAATGTATAAATATGCAAGAAGAAATTTTGGATGAATAAGAAAAAAGCCGGCGGTGCCGGGACCCGGAAAACGTTGACGCTGGAAACGATCAGGGCCTGAAGCTCATGGAGTCCTGGCCGTTCCCGCCCGGTTGAGCGTTGGGGGTCAGGGGAAAAAATCGTATCTTCCTCTGTATTTCTTACATATCGGGAGAATATGGGATTCACTTGTGGAATTGTCGGACTTCCCAACGTCGGGAAGTCCACTCTGTTTAATGCCATAACAGCTGCAGGAGCGGAGGCCGCGAATTATCCGTTTTGCACGATCGATCCCAATGTAGGCGTTGTTTCAGTGCCGGACGTGCGGATTGGGAGACTCGTAGAGCTCTACAATCCTGCGAAAATTGTTCCGACGACTTTGGAGTTTCTTGATATCGCGGGGCTTGTAAAGGGCGCCAGCAAAGGGGAGGGTCTCGGAAATCAATTTCTTTCTCACATTCGAAATGTCGACGCAATCGCTCACGTGGTCCGCTGCTTCGACGACTCCAACGTTGTTCATGTCGACGGGAATGTGAATCCGAAACGCGACATCGAAGTGGTCGAGGCGGAATTGATTTTGAAAGACCTGGATACGGTGGAAAAGAAGCAGAGCGACGCGGAACGAAGGGCCAAAACGGGCGAGAAGAAGCCAAAAGCTGAATTCGATATGTTTGCCCGCTTGAAGCAACACCTGCTGACCGGGCGGCTTGCAAGATATTTTTCGGTTGCGGATGAGGATGAACAGCTCTGGCTTCGAGATGCGCATTTGCTGACGAACAAGCCGGTCATGTATGTGTGTAACGTGCA
>JBARRO010000070.1:0-8380 GCA_049644265.1 Bacteroidota bacterium | reverse complement strand
GTGTAGCAGAATCGATTGGCTTTGTCCGCGGCGTCCTGGCAACCATGTGAGCAAGAACACCAGAAGGAGGGAGCAATGAGGTCACGTCGGGCATTTCTGAAGAACGTTGCAATCGGTACGGCAGGCCTTGCGGTCGGACTCAACGCCAGAAGTTATAGCCGCATCATCGGTGCCAACAACAGGATCAACTTTGCCGTCATCGGCCTCCATGGTCGGGGGTACGCACACATGGAATCCATCCGCGCGAACAAGGACACCGGCCTCACGTATGTGTGCGATGTCGACGCGCGGGATTTGGACAAGTTTGCCATGGAATCGGGGAAAAAGTTTGGTCAGACTCCCACAAAAGTGAAAGACTTTCGCAGGCTCCTCGAATCGAAGGACGTCGATGTTATCACGATTGCAACGCCGGAGCACTGGCATGCACCGATGGCGATCATGGGGTTGCAGGCAGGAAAGCACGTCTACGTCGAAAAACCCTGCAGCCACAATCCTCGGGAAGGCGAGCTTCTTGTCCAGGCTCAGAAGAAATACGGCAAACTCGTCCAGATGGGAAATCAGCAGCGCTCGTCGCCCCACACGATCGAGATCATAAAGAAAATTAAGGATGGACTGATCGGGAGAGCGTATTTTGGAAAGGGATGGTACGATAATACGAGAAAGTCAATCGGAATAGGAAAAGTCGTACCGGTGCCGGAATATCTCGACTGGGATCTCTGGCAGGGCCCGGCTCCGCGGAGACCTTACAAAGACAATATTCATCCGTACAACTGGCATTGGTTCTGGCACTGGGGAACGGGCGAGACATTAAACAACGGAACGCATGAGGTCGACCTCTGTCGCTGGGCTCTCGGCGTCGACTATCCGAAACGAATCACCTCCTCGGGCGGTCGGTATCATTTCAAGGACGATTGGGAGTTCTATGACACACTCGTTACCAGCTATGAGTACGATGATGTGATGATCACCTGGGAGAGTATGAGCTGCCAGGGCAAGCAGTACTATAATCGGGGGCGAGGAGTCACGATTCACGGAACCGAAGGGACTGTCCTGATTGATCGGGGGGGATATGAAGTCTACACTCTCGACGACAAAAAGATCGAAGAATTTCATATCAAGAATGACAGTACGACGCAGGATCTTCTCAGCGCAGACTCGATGACGGATGACCATTTCCGGAATCTGGTGAATGCCATCCGGGATGGGGAGAACCTTCATTCTCCGATTGAGGAGGGAAACATCAGCGTGACGATCCTGCAACTCTCCAACCTGGCGTGGAAATTCAACCGCACGCTCACACTCAACCAGCAGGATGGCCACATCGTCGGAGATCCGAAAGCGATGGAGTTGTGGGGGAGAGAGTATGAAAAGGGGTGGGAGCCGAAAGTCTAAGACGCGGATACTCACGGAAGATACGGGTTCACGCAGAGACGTTTCGTTGGAATGATCTGAAGCTCAGCCGGAAGTAACCGTCGCCTCAGGGAGGCGAGCAGTTTCTCTTGCGTTTTGTTGATCGCTAGATTACTTTGGTTGTCAAGATCTCATCGTTCTGCGAACAGGTTATAAAAGGGGGACCTGTTCCGCGGATATGAAAGCCTCCTCATTCGCAAGAAGAAGGAGGCTTTGTCGTTCTTGTCAACCAGGAAGGAGGACCGATTCAAAAGAATGAAAAACGCTAAAGCGGCTGTTGTTCGTGTTGAACCGGTCATCTTCACGATCCGCGGTGAGCGGGTGATGATCGATACTGATCTGGCCATGATCTATGGCGTGGAAACACGCGTTTTAAACCAGGCAGTCAGGCGAAACAAAGAGAAGTTCCCGCCCGACTTCTTCTTTCGATTATCACGGAAGGAAGCATCGATCCTCCGGCGATCAAGATCACAATTTGTGATCTTGAAAAGGGGTACAAATAACAAATATCTTCCTTACGCATTTACCGAGCATGGAGCAATCATGGCTGCAAACGTCCTTCGGAGTCGAAGAGCGATCCAGATGAGCGTTTTCGTCGTCCGGGCTTTCATGAAGATGCGTCAAACGATGACAGTCAACAGGACGTTGTTGGGAAAACTGAAAGAGCTGGATAAGAGACTGACGAAACGGCTCGATTCGCTTGAACAGGCGATCGTCCAAGTTCTTTCTGAGCTGCGAAAGCTTATACAACATCCATTGGGGGCTGTACCCAAGAGGAAACCGATTGGGTTCTAGTTCAAGGGTTCTCAGCAAATCCTCGGGAGCTGTTCACCAGACAGCAGATCCACCACCCGTGTTCCGCCCACCGTTGTCTTCATGACAACCAGCCCGCGATGCGTGTCCGTCACGCTTCCGATGATCGCAGCGTTCCGCCCGAGGGGATGAGCTCGCATTGCCTCTATCATGGGCTCCGCATGAACCGCCGGCACAAAGGCGATGAGCTTTCCTTCGTTCGCAACGTAGAGCGGATCGAACCCCAGGATTTCACAGGCGTCCTTTGCCTCTTCGTTAACCGGGATTGCTTGCTCATCAATTTCAACGCCGATGTGGGCAGCCATTGCGATCTCGTTAAGGCTCGTCGCGACCCCGCCCCTCGTTGGATCCCTCAGGACGTGGATATCGTTCGTGACCTCCAACATGATCTCAACAAGGCCACAAAGAGGCGCAGTGTCACTCTGAAGCTTCGTTTCGAACCCCTCCCGCACTGACATCACAGCAATACCATGTTCGGCGATGCGTCCGCTGATGAGGACGACATCCCCAATTCGGGCCCGTTTCGGATTGATATGCACGCCCGGTGCAATGACGCCAATACCCGAAGTATTGATAAACATCTTATCGCACTTCCCGCGGTCGACGACTTTCGTATCTCCCGTGACAAGCTGCACCAGGGAGTTTCGAGCCGCGGTGCTCGCCGAGGCGACGACACGCCGCAGATCGTCCATGGGAAAGCCTTCTTCAACGATAAACGCGATGGACAAATACTGCGCTTGTGCTCCGCACATCGCCAGGTCGTTGATGGTACCGTTGATGGCAAGGGATCCGATGTCCCCGCCCGGGAAAAACAACGGATCGACGACATACGAATCCGTGCTGAACGCCAGGTGTGCCCCGTCGATGAAGACGGCCGCTCCGTCGTGCAACGGCGCGAGGAAGCTGTTCTTGAATTGCGGAAAGAAAACTTGTTCTGTAAGATCCTTACTCAGCTTTCCGCCACCACCGTGCGCAAGCAGGACTTGTTTGTACTCCGTCAGTGGTACAGGACACGACAAACCCTCTGTTACGCCCTGAGAGGTTGACGATTTCTTAGGCATTTGTTCTCCTCCAAAACTCACTCATCATTTGTGTCATTCGTGGTATTCGTGTTTCAAGCTGTCGATGCCACCCTTCTGTAATGATAGTACGCGGCACATGATCCTTCTGAGGAAACCATCGGCGCCCCGAGAGGATGCTCGGGGTTGCACTCGCGCGCAAATGCAGGGCACTCGGGAGGTTTCCTCAATCCCTGCAATATCTCGCCTGCAACGCAGCGACTGGACTCCTGCCGCGAAACGGCCTGGATGTCGAAGATGCATTCAGCATCAAATGACGAAAATTCCTGACGTAGCTTGTATCCGCTTCGTGGAATCACACCGATTCCTCGCCATGCGCGGTCAGTGATCTCAAACACCTTTGCGAGCAATGCCCGGGCGGGAGTATTTCCCTCCCGGCGTACTGAACGTGCATATTGATTTTCCACCCGGTGTTCTCCGCGTTCAAGTTGCCCGACAGTCATCATGATTCCCTGAAGAATATCGACCGGCTCGAAGCCTGTCACGACAATGGGAATCCGGTACTTCTCTGCAATGGGAAGGTACTCTTCATATCCGACGACGGCGCAAACATGTCCCGCGGCGAGGAATCCTTGAACCCTGTTTTCAGGCGAGGAAAGGATTGCCTCGATAGCCGGGGGAACCAGCACGTGAGAGCAGAGAATCGAAAAATTGCTCAACCCCCGTCGCTTTGCTTCCCAAACAGCCATTGCATTTGCCGGAGCCGTTGTCTCAAATCCGATAGCAAAGAATACGACCTTTCGGTCGGGATTCCGGGCGGCGATGTTTACCGCATCAAGAGGGGAGTAGACAATCCGAATATCTCCTCCACGCGCCTTTGCCGACAGCAGATCATCTGACGAACCCGGCACGCGTACCATATCGCCAAAGGAAGTGAAAATAACCTCTTTCCGGGAGGCGAGGAGGATTGCTTTGTCGATCATTTCCATCCCCGTTACACAGACCGGGCAGCCGGGACCATGGATCAGAGTTATCTGCGGAGGGAGAAGGGCGTCGATTCCATATTTCACAATCGTGTGCGTCTGACCGCCACAGATTTCCATCAACGTCCACGGCCTCGTGACCGAGCGAGTGATGCGGTCAAGGTACTCCTTCGCGAGCCCCGAGTTCCGATATTCGTCGACGAATTTCATTTGCCAATCACGAATGGGTGTCTGATTTCTTTATTCGTGTCCATTCGAATCATTCGTATTATTCGTGTTGTCAATTTCCTTGAAAAGATCCAGCGTCTTTCTCGCCTCAACCTCGTCCAACACCGAAATGGCAAATCCTACATGCACGATTACGTAATCCCCCAATTGTACTTCAGGCACCCATTCCAAACACACCTGCTTGCGAATCCCCCCAAAACTTACCACGCCCATAGCCGGGCGTTCTTCTTTTCTGAATTCGACAACTTTACCGGGAATTGCCAGACACATGCGCGTCCTCCTCATGATTGATTACTGACTCAATGTCCGGCTTCGTCGGTCCGGTTGGCCGCGACCTTAGATAGGCGTAGAGCTGACCGAGCGATATTCCGCCATCGTTTGGCGGAATCCGTTGATGCCAAAACGGGCGGAAGCCTGCTCCCTCGAGTGTGCGTACGACACGTTCCGTGAGATGGCGATTCTGGAAACATCCGCCGGTGAGTACGATCTGCGGCAGGGCAATGCTCTTTGCTCTATCGAGGACGATTTCAGACAACGTGTTATGGAATCTGGCAGAAATAATGCCGGCAGGAATCTTCTTCCTGCTGTCTTCCAGGATCGCGAGAATCATTGGAGCCCAATCGATTACCGCCAGCGCCGTTGATCCATCGACGGTAAACGGATAGGATGCATTCGTGACGTGGTCCTGGATCGCGAATTCCAGCTCCATCGCTGCCTGTCCTTCATAGGTGGACCGTTGCTGAATATCAAGAAGCGAGCTCACAGCATCAAACAGGCGGCCTACACTGGTCGTCCAGGGCGAGTTCACTTCGCGGACCAGCATGGTTCTCATGGTGCTGATTTCCCGCTCGGAAAGGGCTGCTAAGGCGAACAGTTCTTTCCGACGGAACACGTCCTGTCCGTACAATTCGTAGAGTATGCCGATTGCCGACCTCCGTGGTTCCTTGATTGCCTTTTCGCCGCCGGGAAGCTTAAACGGCCGGAGAGTTGCAACGCGGGTGTATCCCGTCTCCGTGGTCCTGAGAAACTCTCCTCCCCACACAGTCCCATCCGTTCCGTACCCCGTCCCGTCCCATGACACGCCCAGCACATTTCCCACTATCTCATTCTCGGCCATACAGGAAGTGACATGGGCGTAGTGGTGTTGGATGGAAACGACGGGCGCGCCGAAACTCTCTGCCAGTTTTCCCGATAGATAATCCGGGTGCAAATCGCGAATCACGCGGCCCGGGGTTTCATCGTACAATTGTCGGAAGTCCTGAATCACGTTTTGGAATACCTGCAGCGCCCGGGCGGTCTCAAGGTCCCCGATATGCTGACTGACAAATATGTTTCTTCCCGAACTCATTGCTACGGTATTTTTCAAATGCGCCCCGACGGCAATCATGCAGCATTCCGAAGAGCGATCGACTCTCAGGGAAAGGGGAGCGTACCCTCGCGCCCGTCGCAATATCTGTTCTCTGCCAAGCATGACACGTGCGATGGAATCATCCACATGACGCACGATAGGCCGATCGTGAACCAGAAACAGATCGGCAATTCCCCGGAGTCGCTCAAGCGCATCACGTTCATCGATGCAGATGGGTTCATCGGATGTGTTGCCGCTCGTTGCCACGACCGGGAATCCGAGCTCACGAAGAAGAATATGGTGAAGCGGTGTGTACGGAAGCATGGCCCCGAGATAAGGATTGTTCGGGGCGATTTCGGCCGCGATTCCTGACGGGGTAGCTTTGGCGCGTTGCAGAAGGACAATGGGAGATTCGGGAGAATGCAAAAGCCGTCCTTCGAGTTCCGACACGTCGCACTCCACTCTGACCGATTCTTCCGACGGAAAGAGAAGGGCCAGAGGTTTTTCTTCCCGGTATTTCCGCGTGCGCAGTCGTGAAATGGCAGCGGCGTTCCGGGCATCAGCCATCAGGTGAAAGCCGCCGAGTCCCTTGACGGCGACGACCATTCCACCCCGCAGTGCTTTCGCTGCGCCGAGAAGAGCATCATGTGCCCGACGAACGACCAATCCGGTCGCATCCCAGAGCTCGAGGTGTGGTCCGCAGCGAGGGCAGGCATTCGGCTGGGCATGGAAGCGGCGATCATTGGGATCGTCGTACTCTCTCTGACACTCCGGGCACATCGTGAATTGTGTCATGGATGTGTTCGGACGGTCGTAGGGCAACGAGCGGATGATGCTGAACCTCGGTCCGCAATTCGTGCAGTTGGTAAAAGGATAGAGATATCGCCTGTTGGTGCGGTCGAAAACTTCACTCAGGCAATCCGGGCACGTGGCGATATCCGGCAGGACATGAGCGGACGCCTTGCCGGATTCGTCGCTTTCCCGAATTGCGAAACCCTTGAAATTCCTGGACTCAAGGAAGGAATATTCCAGGCTTTGAATGAAAGAGCGGGGCGGAGCTTCTTTCTGAACTCTCAAGAGAAACGAGTCCAACACATTTTTTGAACCCTCGACTTCGATGAAAACCCCCTGAGCCGAGTTTGAGACCCATCCCTGAAGTTGAAGTGAGTGCGCGAGTCGATACACAAACGGACGGAATCCGACTCCCTGGACTGCGCCATGGAGCACCATTCGCAGACGCAGCGCTCGTTGCATTTTTTTCTCAACAGCGTCCATCCAGATTCCTCGTGTGTTGAACTCTTACAGTTCGCTCCAGCGCTTAAGGCGGTTCTTACAAACGTTCAGCTCCTACGGAGTTGGGAGCGATGATTTCGACCGAATACGATCCCGTAGGGATCGAACGTTTGTAAACTGGACCGAAAATCATACACCAACTCCAGAGGAGTTGAACTCCTACGGAGTTCACTCCAGCGCTTAGTGGTTCTTACAAACGTTCAGCTCCTAACGGAGCTGGGAGCGATGATTTCGACCGAAAACGATCCCGTAGGGATCGAACGTGTGTAAACAGGGCCAACAATCATACACCAACTCCAGAGGAGATTGACTCCTAAGGAGTTCGTTTGGTACGCCAGGCTATTGTTACGAACGTTCAGCTTCTAACGGAGCTGGGAGCGATGATTTCGACCGAAAACGATCCCGTAGGGATCGAACGTTTGTAAACTGGACCGAAAATCATACACCAACTCCCGAGGAGTTGAACTCCTACAGTTCGCTCCAGCGCTTAAGGCGCGGTTCTTACAAACGTCAGCTCCTGACGGAATTGAAGAGTCGCCCCTTATCCGGGATCGATCTCAACACTTTCCAAAAGAATGCTCTGGGCTTCCGGTTCTGTATAGTCGGTCGAAGTGACGATATCCAACCGGGCTCCTTCTGCCAGAGTGCCCAGGGCGGCCTGCTCAAAATGTTCCCGAAAATGGCTCGCAGAAATATGGGACATCGCGCCAAGCCTGACCTTAACGCCTGCAATGCGTTTGGCATGTTGAGCGGCAGCAACTTCATCGATTTTTTTCATCAGGTTGGCGATCAGAGAAAACTCGTGCATAGGATCTCCGTTCTCATACCAGCACAGTCAGGTCGTCGGTAATGGATTGAACAATCTTTGGCACCGCATCCCATACCTCCTTTGAGAGTTCCAGTCCGGCCCTGAAATGCTTTCCCTCAACTCCGTAAAGAATCATTTTGGGGGGAAGATGGTTAAGCGCTCTTGCCAATTCCACGGCTTCGGCAACGCTGAATGCATGGGTTGAATAATGAAAGAATTTTGAAGGAACAACCGCTTCGTGGACGTCAAAACGGTAGAGCGTTCCAGGTTCAGCGCCCGAGGAAACTGCGTCCACAAGAATCACGGCCTCCGCATCCTTCCAACGGTCCATCAGAACTGCGCCCTCTCCGTTTTCTTCGATAATGGTTGTGTGGGGAGAGGATTTTGTTCTCAACACGTCGGCCACGGCGTGACCTAACGCATCATCGCTGCGGAATCTGTTCCCGACGCAAATAATCAAGACATTCATGGTGCGTCC